>JAJYZP010000187.1 GCA_021799875.1 Actinomycetes bacterium
ACGAAGCGCCACATCACGAAAGAGCAGCTCTTGGTCGACGGTCTGAGGCGCTCCAATGCCGTGCAGGTCAAACGGTCGATCTGACGTACAGACGATCAAAGGCACCGACGAGAGTGCAGCCTCTGTCACCGCCGGCCGAAGCTCGGTCGCCGCAGTTCCTGAGGTAGTCAGGACGACGGTGGGGCGGAGCGAGATCTTCGAGAGACCCAGAGCGAAGAATCCACTCGAACGCTCATCGAGTACGAGATGAACCGTAATACTCTTCGAGGCGGCCAACGCAAGCGCTAACGGTGTCGAGCGTGATCCGGGTGAGATCGTTGCGTCGACGACACCGAGCTTCTCCCAGCTCGAGACAAGGATTGTGGCGCAGGTCATATTGACCCCGCTGGCGCCTAAGGTACTAGTTCGATCGCTCATGACACCTTTCAAAGACTTCAAGGTCACGACATCTCAGCCGTCCTCTACGGTATCGTGGCTCCGGCTCACACCCTCCGCAAGCACGCCCACTACCCGCATCATCTACCTGCATGGTTTCACCCAACAAGCTCTCGTCTGGCTCCCTGCGGTCCTCACCAACGATTCCGCCCTTGAGAGCGAGATCACCCTGGTCAACTTACCCGGACACGGACCACGACCGACCGAAGTCCTCGATCCCCAGGCCTTCTTTCATGAACTCTCCACTCTCTGCGAGGACGCCATCGTCGTTGGCTACTCACTCGGTGGCCGACTCGCACTCTGGTGGGCCATGGAACACCCAAGTACCGCTCGTGCACTGGTCCTGCTGAGCACCAATATCGCTGAACTCTCCGAGAGCGAGAGGAGACAGCGCGAAGAGTCAGACCTTACGCTCTCGCAGAGCATTGCAGCAATGGACGCGAAGAGTTACCGGGAGTTCCTCACGACATGGTCACAACAACCACTCTTCGGCCCTCGAGTCCTCAACGAAACAGCTGTTCGACTACGGAGTGACGCTCGACCGCCTAGCGTTGCGCAAGCACTGAGCACCTTTAGCCTCGCTCATCAACCACCAGGTCGAGCGTTCCTATCCTCGTGGAATCGACCCGTCCTGATCCTCTTCGGTGAGCACGACTCAAAATATGCGGACATAGCGCAGAGTCTCTCTTCGTTGCGCCACCCGCAGAGCCGCCGTGTCTCAATCCAAGGTGCCTACCACGATCTCCTCCACGACGCACCTGCACGTACGATCAAAGAGGTTGGCGACTTCGTTCGAGCACTTGCGCCACGTCCGAGCTCGCAGTAGCGTAGCGCTCTAGGTCTCCTCGACGATGCAGTGTCGAGCCTTTCACACCGATCGATCGACCGATCACGAGACAGTGCTCTCCGAGAGATGTAGGTACTGAACTCTGTCGGTGAAGATTCCACACCTCGATTGGAGATCACCACGACCTGAGCCACTCCCTCGAGGTAAACCTTGAGCTTCGGGGCGCCTAAAGTCCCTCCTCCTCGACAAGCATCTCGTTCCCATCACCGTTACGAAGGATCTCCACGACCGCCGGAGTTCGATCACGAGTCTGAACGCCGAACACACCACTCTCTGATCGACCTCGGCCCACCCCTGCACGTATCGATGCAAGCCATCTCTTGGCCTTAGTCAAAGGACCTTACCTCGATCACGAGGCTCGAACACGGTTCCGATGGCCGATAAGACCCAGAGTAGACCGCCTGGCAAAATGAATGAGAAGCTGTTCTCGTCATGCGCGACTCTGTTTCGAATGCATCGGGCAACGACGACGCCTCCTGCCTCACGTCTTCTTCGCACCCACATCGGCGATTCTGAACTGGTCACTCCCTTTACAACAGAGCTTCATCAGGTTCTAAGGCGGAGAACTCCATGCTCTCCTCGTAGGCGAGAACAGACCTCGCACCATAATCGTGTCTTCTACCTCGATTGCTCTGCGTTTTTAGAGGATGAGGTTCGTCACGTCCCTACGTTCGATCTCTCACGCCCAAAACCGGGCTCACGTGAACGAATCCCTCTCAGTGCTCCTCATCGAAACCACGAGGCTCGCGTTCAACTAGTTCCACCGAAACCACAAACGAAGAATCACGACAACAAAGAACGTCACTCAATCACACAGCTACCGCACGATCTCCCCTTCGATACCTACTGAAGCAGGTCTCAACGATCATCACCGAGTGCTAAAGCTCGCTTCGGGCTGCACATCACTACTTCTTTAGCGCTCGTAGACTGACGAGCTATCTAGAGGCGAACGGACCCATCTTCCAACAAGCTCCACCCTGGGTTGTACGCAACCCCCCAGACGTAACCATCAACATCTGCAAACGCTCCCGATGTTCCTCCCCACACAGCGAGCGTTGCTTGACGGAGAATCGTTCCACCAGCCCTCGCCCTCTCATCGAGGGTCGCCTGCACTTCGGCCTCTGACGCCACGTTGTACGCAAGCTCGAGCCCTGGAGCTCCATAACCTCCAAGCTTCGACCAGAGAGCGAAGACCATGCCTCCAAGTTGAAAAAACAGATATCGGCATCAGGCTGAACGGCACCGCTC
>JAJYZP010000188.1 GCA_021799875.1 Actinomycetes bacterium
GAAGAGTGAGCAGTGAGATGAAGGAGTTTTAGAGGTGGCATCGTATACAGCAGCGGACGTCCAGGCTCTACGTAAGCAGACTGGAGCAGGGATGCTCGATGCAAAGAAGGCTCTTGACGAGACCGACGGTGATAGTGCCAAGGCGGCCCAGTTGCTTCGTGAGAAAGGGCTTGCCGGAGCATCGAAGAGGAGCGATCGCGAGAATGAGCAGGGTGCCTGCTTCGTAGTCATCGGTGACGATGCGGGTGCGATCGTTGAGCTGAAGTGTGAGACAGACTTCGTGGCTAAGTCTGAGGCCTTCACTTCGACCGTTGAAGAGATGGCGATGGCCGTAGCGGACAAGGGTGTTGCTGCGGTCGATGAGTTCACGGACAAGGTCGATGAGCTCAAGCTGACCTTGAAGGAGAATATCGCCGTCGGCAGGGTCATTCGAGTCGATGGTGGCGGCTCATCGGTGATCGATGGCTATCTCCATCTGCAGAGTGGTCGAGGAGTCGTTGGCGTGTTGGTGAAGCTCGACGGTGGCTCGAAGGAGCTCGCTCACGAGTTGGCTCTCCACGTAGCGTTCGCTCGACCGAGCTATCTCTCGCGTGATGACGTTCCCGAAGAGGTGGTCGCCGCAGAGCGATCGACCCTTGAGACCATGACTAGGAACGAGGGTAAGCCTGAGGCTGCTCTTGCCAAGATCGTGGAGGGTCGCCTTGACGGCTTCTTCAAGGCGAACTGTCTCTTGGAGCAGGCTTTTGTGAAAGATGAGAAGCAGCGCGTGAGAGATGTCTTGGGTGGTGCCCAGCTAACGGAGTATGCGCTCGTCGTCGTAGGCGGTTAGACCAGTGGATCTCTCACCGGTCCAGGCGTACCCCGATGCTGGGCGATGGACAAGGGTCGTTCTGAAGCTGTCCGGAGAGGCTCTCGGGCACGACGGCATTGACGACCCAGTCGACGCGCTGACGCTTGATCAGCTAGCAAAAGAGGTATGCGAGGTTCGTGAGACCTACGGTATTGAGCTAGCGATCGTTGTTGGAGGCGGGAACATCTGGCGAGGTACCTATGGGACTGCGATTGGGATCGATCGGGTCACGTCGGACCAGATGGGAATGCTGGCTACGACGATTAATGCTCTTGCTCTGCAGAGCGCTATTGAACGGCGAGGCCAGGCGACGCGAGTACAGAGTGCCATCCAAATGGCTGAGCTAGCTGAACCATACATTCGCCGTCGAGCTATTCGACACCTCGAGAAGGGTCGTGTGGTCATCTTTGCGGCCGGTATCGGGAGTCCATACTTCACGACCGATACCGGTGCATCGCTGCGTGCCGCGGAGATCGGAGCGCAGGCAATGCTCAAGGGTACGCACTCTGGAGTAGACGGTATTTACAGTGCCGATCCCAAGCTCGATCCCTCTGCCGAGCGTTACGAGCTTTTGGGGTACATGGAGGTGATTGCAAAGAACCTCTCCGTCATGGATATGACGGCGGTTACCTTCTGTAAGGACAACAACCTCGAGATTTTGGTCTTTGATGTCTCAACGTCCGGTAACGTCGTTAGAGCGGCAAAAGGCGAGAGAATAGGAACGCTGGTTCGATGACATCTTCTGGTGATGACCCAATAGACATTGTTGCCGATGTGCGTGATCGTATGCATAAGGCAGTGGTCCATGCGGAGTCGGAGTTCGCCTCGGTAAGAACCGGTCGTGCCTCATCGGCCTTGGTGGAGAGAATTCCGGTAGAGTACTACGGTTCGGAGGTCCCCCTTCAGACCTTGGCGAACTTCTCGGTTCCCGAAGCGAGGGTCTTGGTAATCTCCCCCTTTGATAAGACGGCGCTTCGGTCGATTGAACGTGCGATCTCCGCCTCGGACCTTGGCATCAATCCAAACAACGACGGTTCCATCATTCGACTGAACTTCCCTCCTTTAACCGAGGAGCGACGAAAAGAGCTCGTGAAGGTCGTGCGTCAGCGAGCAGAGGATGGTCGCGTGGCGATTCGTGGGGTGAGACGCTCAGCTCGACAGGAGCTCGAGCGATTGGTCAAAGATGGGACTTTGACAACCGACGAGGTAGAGAGAATTGAAAAAGACCTCGATAAGGCGACCGCTGAGTACGTGAGTGAACTAGAGCGAGCTTTGGGCGTTAAAGAGAAAGAACTGCTGGAGATCTAGTCAAGGAGACGTCGTGTCGGGCGAAAAGTCCTTATTCGGAGATGAAGATCCAGCACTAGACCCTCGCTCGCAGCGTCGGGAGCGGGTTCAACCCGTGAACTGGGAACAAGATGACCTTGATGCTGATCCACCGGTCTCTCTGCCGCATTGGAGTGAGCCGCCTACGGGTGAGATCCCTCGCGTTATTGTGGAGCTATCCGGCGACCATCCATCGTGGCTTGATTCCAAGAGTTCCCCGACACTTCCTCGACCGGTTGAGGACGACCTACAGCTCGGGGCTCGACACGCCGTCACTTCGGGAAGACATAGCGCTGAGCGCTCCGCTGGTGTCGGTGAGAGGTCGGCTCGAGTTCTCGAAGACGATGCGGT
>JAJYZP010000189.1 GCA_021799875.1 Actinomycetes bacterium
TGAGCGGGAGATCGTCGATCGACTTCGACGATGTCATGCACTTGAGTCGGGAGATCCTTGCTCTTAAGGAGAGTTCTGACCCAGTGGCGGTGCAGGCATTGCTCTGCCTGCCAGGAGGGTCACAGAAGATGAGCGTGCACGTGAGGACGGACGCTATGTCGACTTCGATCGGTGACTCCAGGAGCTCAATATGGTCAGGAGGACCGTCTCAACGTGGTGATGGATCGATCGTGAAGAGCGGTCCGAGGGACGACGGGTCGAGTTGGACACCAATGCTAGCTAAATTTGAGGATCCTCGTTTTCCTGGTCTTTTGACGAATGAAGCACTTGTTCGACGGGCCGCCTTCGCTGCACGGGTGCGTGTTCCTCTCGGTCTGCTGGTCGCCGGTCCAGAGGGAGAGTCTGTGCTTGTGGTTGAGCGGTTCGACCGAGGTGAGGTCCGGGACGGTCACGGATCCCCTCTGAGGTTGGCGGTTGAAGATGGCTGTCAGGTACTCGGCGTCCCAGTATCGATGCGCTACTCGGTCTCGACCGAGGAGCTTGCCCTTGCGCTTTCGGAGCGTTGTGCTGCGGTTCTCGCGATGAGGCTCGAGTTTTTTCGTCTCGTTGTGTTTGCCTCCCTGGTCGGTCACGGCGATCTCCACGCAAGCAATGTGGCGGTACTGCGAAACGCAAGGGGGGAGTGGAGACTCGCTCCCGCCTTCGATCTGGCATCGACCGCCATTTACGGTGATGAATCCATGGCACTGACGATTGGTGGGAAGACCGTGTACTCGCTCAGCGAACGAGACTACCTAGAGCTTGGAGGAGTGCTTGGACTTCCGGCTGACTTGGTGCAGAGCGTCTGTAACGACGTACAGAGTCGGCTTCGTAGATTCACTACAACGATCGTTCAGATGAAAAAACTAACGGCGATAGAACATAAAGTTATCTCTGAAATCCTAACTCGGCTCGATCGATTGCGGTTGGCATAGCGCCTTGGTCCCATCGCCTCGTTCTCGGCGTCGACACGATCGAGACTCCACATCGCAACTAGTCTTCACAGATCTCGATCAAGGGGTATTGGCCTGGGAGAGACTCGCAGAGTTGAGCTGGCCCTCCATGGGTCGAGTCCCAATGAATGTCGGTCGTCAGAGTGTTCGGAGCGTTATTTGGCAGGAGTTGGTCGAAGCCTCAAGTCCTTTGATCATCTCCGGATACTCTTCGCTAACGAAGTTGATCGACTTCGCAGCATCTTGGGATCGTCGGGGCAGCGAAGGTCCCATTCGGTTGCTCTTTGGAAGTGAGCCTTTCGATTCAGTTCGCAGGAACTTCGGAGACCCGAAGCGTCGCTTGACCGAGGAGATGAGGCGATATTTCGAGGAGAACCCATCGATATCGTTGCTGCAGTCTCGTGACCTCATTCGTATGATCGAGATGATTCGTAGCTCGCGTATCCAGGCGCGCCACTTGGCGACAACGTCGCCGCTGCATGCGAAGCTGTTGATCTCTGATGAAGCGATCACTGTAGGCTCGTCGAACTTCACCCAAGCGGGTCTCGTGACTCAGTTGGAGTGCAACGTGCGCTTTGAGCGACAGAACGATCGAGAGCGTTTCGAAGAGCTGTCCCTCGTCGGAGAGAATCTGTGGTCGTGTGCGAGCGATTTTACCGATGAGCTTGTGGCCTTGATCGAGGAGATGCTCTCCTTCGTCTCGTGGGAAGAGGCTTTGGCGGTCGCGTGTCATGAGCTCTTGGAGGGAGCGTGGGCGGCGTCGTATCTCAGTGAGATCGAAGGAGAGCTACGAGGGGCTCGAGCGAGACGTCTTTGGCCAAGCCAACTCTCTGGTATCGCCGAGGCACTTTGGATCCTCTCTCAGCTTGGCAGCGTCTTGGTTGCAGATTCTACGGGAAGCGGCAAGACCAAAATGGGTGCATATCTCACCAAGGCCGTACGGGATTCGCTGTGGTCAAGTGGGCGTGTTCGACGAGCCCAGAGTGGTCACGTCGTGCTCGTGGCGCCACCGGGGGTTACCCGCGTTTGGAGAGATGAGGCACTCTCGTGTGGACTGCAGCTGGAGGTCATATCGCAGGGCAAGCTCTCTCGTGGGGACAGCGACGGTCTCGATCTCGCACAGCGCAGCGTGCAGAACGCGTCGGTCCTCTGTATTGATGAGGCTCATAACTTCTTGAACGTTGGTTCGCAGCGATCGACCTACCTGCGCCAGGCCGTAGCCGAACACGTCCTGCTCTTTACCGCAACACCCATCTCTGGAGGTGCTCGCGATATCTTATCCCTGGTGGGCCTTCTTGGTCCCGAGAACTTTGCGGATGCCACGCTCGACGCTCTCGAGACACTCGAGAGTACCCAGATTAATCAGATGTCGAACGAGGAGATTGCTCGGCTTCGACGAGAGATTGGCGGCTTTACGGTTCGACGAACCAAGGCGCAGTTCAATGAACTCGTTGAACGAGAGCCGGAGCGCTATCGTCACCCAGTCACGAACAGGGTCTGTCGCTATCCACTCCAT
>JAJYZP010000061.1 GCA_021799875.1 Actinomycetes bacterium
GGCTATGTGTTGTTGATCCGGCTCGACCGGATTTGGCCATGAGAGATTGCTGAGCCCAGGGGAACCGAGGCTGACGGTGCGAGAGAGAAAGGTATCGACAAAGCGTCGATTCCAAAGCGCTGCGGTTTGCCAACCACTTGCGATGAGTCGACCAAAGCGATGGGCCCGTGCCGCAGCCGGGTCGAGGTGGAAGGGCTGAGGGTCATAGTTCTTGGCGAACGAGACGATCTCTTCGGTAGTGAGTGTCAAGCTGCCGAGGTCAAATGTCTGACCTTCTTGGAAGTCTTCGAAGTAGAGCGTCGCGCTCGGCGGTGGGCTCGCTTGGTCGGTGTGGGTCTCTGACACTTCTTCTCCTTAGGGTTCGCTAGAGCCGACCCTAGACGACCGAGGTGCGTTCGCAATGCGATACGATCTCTCCGTGGCAACGCTTTGTGAATACCGGTGGTTGGATCGGCTGTAGCGTGGTCGTAGAGGTCGATGTCGGGGCCGTTGTGGCAGGAACGTTGATCTATGGATCGGTCCTGTTCTCTATTGCGAAGACGCTCGTGATCCCTCGAGGCTCACTGCCCAAGCTTGCAAAGATCGTTGATCGATCCGTGGATTGGATCTATGGGCGAGTCTGTGCGATGACTCGATCGTATGAACGAAGAGACTCGATACGATCCTCCCAAGCCGTCGTCTTTCTCTTTGTCATGTTGGTCGTGTGGGTTGCCACTCTCATGGTGGCACTTGCTCTGATGATACTTCCGGCTCTGCGAAGTCCAGGAGGAGCGCTTCGAGAGGTTGGGGCATCGTTCCTCACCCTTGGTTTTACCTCGACGGCCACGCCATGGGCGACTTTTGTCGATTTCCTCGCCGGCTTTACTGGCCTGGCGATCGTGGCAGTGCAGATCTCTTACCTGCCGACGCTCTATAGTGCCTATAACCGTCGTGAGACGGAGGTGACGCTCCTCTCTTCTCGGGTAGGAGAGCCGGCATGGGGGCCGGAGTTGCTTGCACGAACCAGAATTGGGATCGTCGACGCTGAGGTACTTGGGATCTACCAGGCCTGGGAGCGTTGGGCCGCCGATGTCGCTGAGTCGCACTCGACCTACCCCGTGCTTCTGCGATTTCGCTCCCCAAACCCCTACGCTTCGTGGGTTACCGGTCTGTTGTGTGTCATGGACTCGGCCGCCCTCTATCTCGCAGTTGCTCCTTCACGGGCGCCATTGAGCGCACGCTTGATGCTGCGAATGGGATTTGTCTGCTGTCGCCAGATTGCTCGATCGGTCGGGATCGTATTCGACCCCGATCCACATCCCGACGATCCGGTTGCTCTCAGCTTCGAAGAGTTTCTGGTTGGTATCGATCGATTACGTTCGGTCGGTTTTCCTCTCGAACGAAGCCTCGAAGAGGCATGGGCTGATTTTCGGGGTTGGCGGGTCAACTATGAATCGATCCTGTACGAGCTGGCCGAGCGGCTCGATGCGGTTCCGGTGCGCTGGAGTGGAGGCCGTCGGGCCATGACCATGACGCTCGATTCGCAACGAGTCGTTAATCGAACACCACTGCACCCTGACGGTGAAAGCCCTCAGATCTACGGTCCTCGACAGGCTCAGGCTCAGGCCAAGGAGGCCGAGGCAACGTTCGACGATGAATCTTCAGATATCACGGGGACGGATCTAGACTGATCGATTGGCTTGCGGGACGACGGTCTGATTTTGGTACGTTCGATACCGGAGAGGAAAAACGCAGCTTCGGCCCGGACCGTAAGGAGCGCTGATGCGGTGGCGCGTACGTCGATTCCTCGTGCCCACCATGCGCGGATCTGGCTCCGCCCTGGAGCGGTCGTGGTCTTACTTGTATTGAGGGAAGTCTCACAGATAGCAAACCTGCGTGGCTGATGCTTTGTCGCCCCAACTGCGCGATTTCAGGGTATCTCGAGAGGCTCTAGCTACTCGTGGTGAGAGAATGGCGCAATGTAGCGCTGTTGTCGGTGCGCTCACGGTGGTGCAGAGTTGGATGTGGCTGGAGCGATTTCAGGCATCGTGAGCGACTCTCCTTACTACATGAGATGTAGTGAACAGGAAACAGTGTTTGCCGGGCCAGCGTTTTTCTAGGCGGAAACGTCCGCTACGTTCCGCTTTGACCGTCGTGAGAGAGCTGCGACAGCGGAGGGCGTCGTGTCTTTGCGGGTAGAGCAAGGAGGCGGCTACTCAGACGCTGGGTTTGTGCCGAGGTGGTGAGCACAGTCGCCTTGACATGTCCGTGAACTCGAAGTCTCACTGATAGCGTGAATCGTTCCTCCGCCTCGTGAGCTGACCAATGAAACGGTCGATCGTGTGAACCATTGCGTTGAGACGCAAGCTTGTGTTCGGCGATCGAACTGAAGGGACCGTTCTGGCTTCGATATTCATTCAGGGACAGATGAGGCCCCTTGAGCGACGAATCCTTCGTTCGAACAAGGCTTGGACCTGTATCTTTCAGGAGGTCAGCCATCGCTGACCGGCGTGTTGTGGCGATGGTGAGCTCCCTGAGTTGGTGGCCCTGACAAGGAGAGGGTGGAGCTATCGGGAGCGTTCGTGAACTTCTGCGGTAAGGTAGTGGTGACCATTTGGAGGCGTAAGGCGACATGGATGGTGTGACCTTAACCGATAACTCTGGACGCCACTGGTTGAGCAGAGCCTTATTCGTAGCGCTGATCTTTTGCTCTCTCTCTGTTGGCGGTACGATCTTTGCGAGCTCGACGAGTCAGCGAGCGGGTGCATCGACTCTCGGTGGCTCAGCTTTGGGTTCACTGCATTGGAAGCATTGGAGCACGCGATTCGCTCCGTCGAGTCGCTCGGGAGCGGCGCTTGCGTACGATCCACTCTCCTCGCAGCTAATTCTCTTTGGGGGATTTAACCATGGACACTATCTCGCAGACACGTGGGAGTGGACGGGGAGGGCGTGGCGGCGACTCCACCCAGTCTCACACCCGTCGAGTCGCTCGGGAGCGGCACTTGCGTACGATCCTGCCTCTCGACAGCTCGTGCTCTTTGGAGGAGTCGACAAAGCTGGATATCTCGCAGACACGTGGGAGTGGACGGGTTCAGACTGGGTGAAGCTAGCACCTGTAGCGGCACCGAGTGTTCGGAGCGGCTCGGCGCTCACATACGATCCCTCCACGAAGACGCTGGTCCTCTTTGGCGGTATTAGCTCTCTTGGTCAGGTGACCTCCGATACCTGGGAGTGGAACGGTAGCGGATGGCTCAGGATTGCGACACCGAGTGCTCCTAGTGCTAGAGTCGGCGGTCTGTTGGCGTACGATCCCTACACGAAGGTAGTCGTGCTCTTTGGTGGATACAATACTCAGAAACTCTTCAGGGGCACGTGGGAGTTCGACGGAGCATCGTGGGCGAGAGTTCATCCAAAGCACTCTCCTCCGGCTCTGGCCTTCTCCCAACTCATAGCGTTCCCCGGACTTCGGAATCTGATCTTTTTCGGCGGAGAGAGCGCTGCTGGTCAAATACGGGCTGCGTGGGCCTGGAACGGGCTCACCTGGAGACGTCTACGTCTATCCCGCTCACCCGCAGCTCGAGAGTTCGCAGCTTTCGCTTTCGATCCGGCGACTTCGCAGCTGGTTCTCTTTGGTGGCTTTCGAGCAAACCATAGTCTTGGCGATACATGGACTGCATCGATTGGGTAGGACTCGCAGGCTGGAAGGTCGTTCTCGCAGTTGTACGGGTCAGTACGTAGCGACCTGCTTGTCAAGGGTTGCGATTGCGATTCAGGAGTAGCATCAGATGCTCTCTTGGGGGTAAGGTCCGCAGGGCAGTGGGCGCCGAACCCGCTCGAGGGTGGTTCAAAGCCGCTGTGGTCCCGTTGAAGATAGTCGAGCTGATAGGCCCTACTCACCGGTGAAGTTCGGCGTACGTCTCTCGCGAGCAGCTAGCACACCTTCGTGGAAATCCGAGGTCGCACCGAGTCGGCGTTGCTCTTGGTTCTCTCGTTCCATCGCGGCAATGGCTCTGTCGAAGAGGGCTCCCCTCATGGTTGCTCGAATCGACCTAATGGCAAGAGGGGCAGAGGAAGCTATGAGATGGGCGAGCTGGTAGGCCTCTGCGAGCAGGTCGCTCTCGCTAACAAGACGATCGCAAAGTCCGAGCGAGAGGGCTTCGGTGCCCATGACCGCTCGGCCGGTATAGAAAAGTTCGAGTGCCTTCTGCTCCCCAACGATATTCGACAGCGTGACGGAGAGCGCAAATCCTGGGTGAATGCCGAGTAGGGCGAAGTTAGCTACAAATCGAGACGTCGGCGTGGCGCAGCGAAAATCGGCGGTCAGCGCTAGTCCGAGCCCGCCTCCGATCGCACTGCCCTGGACTGCAGCTACGACCGGCTTGGTTCCTTTGAAGAGTCGAGCCGCTTGTTGGTACAGCGGAGCAAAGCCTTCTTCGCTCACGATGGTACCCAGAGAGGACTGCTGTGAAAAATCTGCTCCGGCGCAGAAGTTTCTGCCCTCGGATCGCAAGACGATCGCTCGACATGTAGCGTCCTCTTCAATGGATTCATAGGCGTCAGCGATCGCTTTAATGAGATCGGTGTCGAAGTAGTTGTGGGGTGGACGCGCGATCGTGACGGTAGCGAGCCTCTGGTCTACGTCGCGTTCGACGCACAAGCTTGATTGCATCGATCCTCTACCTTTCGAGTTTTGGCCTGAGTCTATGCAGGATTGGACTCTCACTGAAGCTTCTTGTGTGGTATTCAAGTACGTCTCTCAGGCTTGTGCGAACCGTTCCTAGATGGCGCTCGCCTCTCGGACCCGTAAGGGCGCAAGTTCTGTCTTCCGTGGTAGCGAACGACTTTTGTTTGCGAGCTCGAAAAGGTAGAGTCGGACAGAGCGCTGCTCTTGGTGTTGTGATGTGGACACTTCCGAACTAGAGCGCTGTAGGTTGAAGAGAAATGTCGTTGCGGCAACATAGATCGAGGAGGGTTGGCGTGTCTGAAGTCAAGGTGGAAGTTAGTGCAGACGAAGTTGGGATGGACCAGGAACGCCTTGATCGGATAGAGCGCCATTTCCGGGCGTATGTCGATGATGGCCGACTTCCTGGTTGGTCCGTTTTGGTCTCGAGAGCAAACAAGGTCGCCTACGTAGCAACCTACGGATCGAGCGACCTTGAGGCCGGTCGTCAGGTGGATGAGGCGACGCTTTTCCGAATTTTCTCGATGACGAAGCCGATTACTTCGGTAGCGCTCATGATGCTGTACGAGGAGGGGCTTGTCGAGCTCACGGATCCGGTCTCAAAGTACATTCCCTCGTTTGCGTCGTGTCGTGTCTTCCAAAAGGGCTCTTCGAGCGCCCCGGTCACGGTGCCGGTGCAGGAAGATGTTCGGATTTGGCATCTCCTGACGCACACGTCGGGACTGACGTACGGCTTTCACTACGCACATCCCTGCGATGCGATCTACCGAATGCGGGGGTATGAGTGGGGCGTACCGGCGGAGTTTGATTTAGCGCAGGCCTGTGACGGTTTTGCGTCGATGCCACTCGTGTTTGAGCCGGGTTCAGAGTGGAACTATTCGGTCGCTACCGACGTGGTAGGTCGGGTGGTCGAGGTGATATCGGGCATGACTCTCGATGAGTTTTTCCGGACCCGGATTTTTGAGCCCTTGAAGATGAACGATACCCACTTCCTGCTCCCAGAGGAAGATGTAGAGCGGATGGCTGCGCTGTACATACCCTCACCGAGCACTGGAAAGGCAACTCGCTTCGATGGGATGAGCCCAAAGCCAGGTGTTCGCCCACGCTACCTTTCGGGTGGAGGTGGTCTGATCTCGAGCCTCGGCGACTACCACCGCTTTACTCAAATGCTCCTCAACGAGGGCGAGCTCGACGGAGTACGGCTCTTAGGGAGTCGGACAGTGGAGTACATGACCGTAAACCACCTGCCTGGTAATGCAGACCTTACCTCGTTCGGTCGTCCTATCTTCGCCGAGACATCGTACAACGGGGTTGGATTTGGACTCGGATTTTCCGTGGTGATGGATCCGACCGCAGCGAAGACTTCAGCGTCGGCTGGTCAGTTTGCCTGGGGTGGTGCTGCATCCACGACCTTCTGGGTAGACCCGCTCGAAGAGATTACGGTGATCTTTATGACTCAGCTTCTCCCGTCCTCGACCTATCCGATCCGACCTCAACTCGCTCAGCTCGTCTATCAAGCGCTGGTCGACTAAGCCTAAGACAGAGTTCGCTCGCTCCCTCTTGGCCGGTTGCGTTCGGTATCTGTGGCGTGGCAGGAGGGGTGGTTCGGTCGTGACTCTGATCACCCAAGTGTCGAGCGCTCCGAAGGTTAGTCCTAGAGGGCGACGGGTAGGGCGTCCCTTCGCCCTCGATGATCAGGGTTACTCGAAGATCGAGCTTGCAGTTTAGCTATCTGGCTCTTTACGCAGGAGAGAGCGGCATGATTGTGATTGTTCTATACGTGAAGCTTAGAGATGAGGCGTGAAGCTATGGTGATGGATCTTCGGATATTTGTCGAGCCCCAGCAGGGTGCGACCTACGAACAGCAAGTAAAGATGGCGCAGAAGGCTGAGGAGCAAGGATTCTCGGCCTTCTTTCGCTCTGATCACTTCGCTCGGATCGGCGGCGGTGATCCCGGACCGGGCCCGACGGACTCCTGGGTCACGCTTGGGGCAATTGCGCGTGAGACCTCAGCGATCCGCCTTGGAACGCTTCTTACCTCCGCTACGTTCCGCCACCCGGGACCACTCAGTATTGCGGTTGCCCAGGTTGACCAGATGAGCACCGGGCGCGTCGAATTCGGTCTGGGAGCAGGATGGTTTGAAGAAGAGCATCGATACTACGGGATTCCGTTCCCTTCGCTTGCGGAGCGATTTGAACGACTGGAGGAGCAACTCACCATCTTTACTGGAATGTGGACGACCCCTGAGGGGCAGACCTTTAGCTTTCGGGGTCGACACTATCAGCTCGAGGATGCCCCATTGGTAACGCGGCCGGTTCAGCGGCCTCATCCTCCAATCATCGTGGGAGGAATGGGTGCTCGCAAGACGCTCTCCTTAGCGGCTCGTTTTGCCCAGGAATATAATGCACCTTTCTCCTCGGTACAGCGATGTGCCGAGCAGTTCGCCGCCTTTGATTCGGCGCTGGAGGAAGTGGGGCGAGAGCCAACTGCAGTGATCAAATCGACGGCGCTGACGACCTGCGTGGGGTCAAACTCTCATGTGTTGGAGCGAAGGCTAGCGACGATAGGTCGAAGCCCCGACGAGTCCACCGAGAACGTTCTGGTGGGTACGGGAACCCAGGTGCTGGAGCGGCTTCGAGAGTACGAGCGAGCTGGTATCGAGCGGGTCTATCTGCAGGTCTTTGATATCGACGATCTCGATCACATAGCAGAGATTGGTGAGACCGTTCTCCAGCGCCTCTAGAGAGAGCGTATCGTCGTGACCGCATGGAGGCTTGTCGGTGTGCCGGTTTGCTTTGGTTGTACGGTCCATGACACCGGGAAACAATAGAAGTACAAACCGTTGTCCCGCTGCTCTGGGGTTTTATGAGCTCGGGCGTTGCGCGATGTCGTTCTGCGTGGTGGAGATCGACGTCGTGACGCCTTGAGCCAATGGGATCTTTGGGGTTAGTTCTACCTACAGTAAGGTCTCAGAGATATTGACCCATTCCGCCGCTAACGTCGATCGATGCGCCAGTGATGTACGTCGCTCGAGCTGAGACGAGGAAGGCAACGAGTCCTGAGACCTCTTCGACGCTCCCAACGCGTTGGAGCGGTATCTCGCTTGACGCCAGATTGTTGAGGAAGGACTCTCTCGTCTCCCCGGGCGATCGCCGCTGGTGAATAGCGTCCCATTGGGGCGTGTCGACGATTGACGCTGTTGACAAGTATCTGCTCGCGTCCGAGTTCGAGTGCGAGTGCTTTGGACAGCGAGAGGCACGACGCGCGATTCACTGAGGAGGCAATGAAGGCTGGATCTGGGTAACGGGCATAGATGGCATTGACGTTGACGATCCTTGGATGGTTGCTCGACCGAAGGGCTGGGAGAGCGGCTCGGATGCAGCGTATCTGACTCATGAGCTTGGTGTCGATATCGTTGCGCCAGTCGTCGTCCTGCAGTGTTTCGAATCGACCCGGGTGAGCCGATCCCGCATTATTGATCAAGATGTCAAGGCCGTTGAAGTGCTCGACAACTGCAGCGATCGTGGTGATGATGTCATCTGGATTCGTGACGTCGCAGCGACGGGCGAAGACGGAGCGGCCGCTACGTTCTTCAAGCTCTGCACGAGTTGCTTCGAGATCGCTCTCGCCTCGGGCACAGATCGCAATACGTGCTCCCTCCTCTACGAGCTCGAATGCGATCGCCTTGCCTATTCCCTTGCTCGCCCCGGTGATGAGAACACGACGTTCATCGAGCCCAAGATTCATGCGGGAGCCGTGCCCTCGTTGGCTTGTGTCTGGGCCAAGTTAAGCAGTGTCGTACGGGGAGGGTTGAATACGTCGATCTCGTCGCAAGAGCTCTCGTGTGTTCGAGCTCCGTGAGGTACCCAGGGCGGCACGACCGCCAGATCTCCTTTTGATAGAGTGCGCACTTCCCCGTCTATCTCGAAATCGAACGATCCGTCGACCACGATGACGAGCTGCTCCTCCACGTGAACGTGCACAGGCGCCTCGGTGTCTGGCTCGAAGTGTACGAAGTTGACCAGCATGTTCTCGCCCAGCACCGGCTGGAAGGTCAAGCCAGGCAGAAACTCGACCTTGTCAACCAGGTTCATCTCAACGAATCGCCCCGGTTTGGTCGGTTGATGCTCTGAGGTAGTTGTGAAGTGTTCTGATGCATTGGACACAGTGAGCGCTCCTTGTGATCACAAATGATTGAGCGTCTATGACGCTACGCTCACTTCGAGGGCAGCGTGACGCGTGAACTCTGAGTGAGTACTCAGCACAGCTCTCTTACGAACCAACGAGAGAGCTGGAGAGGACGTTCGCAAGTCGCTCGATTCCGAGGGAGATCTCTTCGTCACTTGCGCGTGAGAACGAGAGGCGTAGCTCGTTATCGCCTCGCTCATCGGGATAGAACGGTTTACCTGGGACGTATGCGATGCCAGCCGCAAGCGAGCTCTCGAGAAGTCTTGACGTCGATACCGTGGGTGGAAGCGTGAGCCAAATAAAGAAACCGCCTTGAGGTCTCGTCCAGGTGGCCTTGGTGGTCATCGAGCGATCGAGCGCATCGAGCATGACCGAGGCACGATGTTGGTAGAGCGCCCGGGCTTCAACTTGGCGGGGCTCGTAAGCTCCTGAGGTAAAGAAGTGCGAGAGCAGAACCTGTCCGAGCGAGCCAGCACATTGATCGCTATTTTGTTTGGCGATCGCCATCTGAGCAATGATCTCCGCTGGTCCAAACGCCCAACCGAGTCTCACACCGGGTGAGAAGGTTTTAGAGAAGGTGCCGAGCTGCACGACGGTGTCGGGAGCGAGATCGTAGAGCGAGGGAACCGTCTCCCCAGAGAATGAGAGCTCGCGATAGGCAACATCTTCAATAATGAGAAAGTGGTAGTGCCGAGCGAGAGCTACGAGCTCGGTGCGTCGATCAGAGCTCAACGAGGCACCTGTCGGATTTTGGTGGTCGGAAATGACGTAGAGAAGTTTCGGCCGAGCACCGCCGACGAGCTCCATCTCCAATCTCTCAATTGAGAGTCCCTCGTCGTCGAGTTCGATGGCGAGTACGTGCGCTTCGAAGCCGTAGAACGCAGAGAGCGCACCGAGATAGGTTGGGGCCTCAGTGATGATGAGGTCACCAGGATTGATGAAGCTCTTGACGACGAGTTCGAGACCATCGATTCCGCCACTGGTGATGAGGAGCTCGTCGGAGCGTACCGGGGTGCCAACTCCGCTACTCGCCACAGATGCATGCTGACGTTGGAGCAGAATCTCTCTCAGCATGGGAAGCCCTTCGGTCGGGGAGTATTGCAGAGAGATTGGACCTTCGTCGATCAACGTAGTTTGAGCAAGATCACTGAGGAGGTCGATTCGGAAGGTCGAAGGGTCTGGAAATCCTCCCGAGAGATTGACCATTCCAGTTGGTCCGGAGAGCCTGAGAATCGACGAGAGCGCAGCACCGTCGAGAGCGGCCGTTCGGTTTGCAAAGTACTCGTTCCATCTGGTCATAGGGGTCCCTTCTGGTGATCTCGTCGTTGAGAACAGAGGCCGACTGACTGGGAATCGGCTCGTAAACTCATTCTAGACCCAAAGGAATAGCGATTTTGCGGATACAGGATCGGCGACTGAGATAGGGCTAAACTCTGTGCGGTTCCTCCGACGGAGGCCCCTGGATCTCCGTAGCGGTACTGTGGTGTTGTGAGGCAACTCTGAGTTGTAGTTGCCGTGTGGATGAAGACAAGCTCGCCGGGAGCGAGATCGTCTCCGTTGCAGTGTGCTTCGCATTCCAACTTCGAGCGGAAGGCGAGCAGCGCTGATCACCGTGCTTTCTCGGGATGTATGAATCGTGGCGAGGTATCCGTCCCCTCAGTACTGATCGGACGTTGTCGGACTTTGTCTATGAACGCTCGACGCTGGCGATGGAAGAGAAGCCGATTTCGTGGTGACGCTTGATGAGTTGGATCACGCCGACAGCTGGACGAGCTTCTCAACTCCATGAGTTGCCTCACTGGGCGCATGAGAGCAGCGGGCGCCACGCTTGATTCAGTTGTGAGCGAAGAGGTTCGCAGGTGCTCAATACAAGCGCAGATTCAACATGGCGCAACGATCTGGTGGCCCTAGTGTGGTCTTCGCGTGGTCGGTACAGGTAGGAAGCAGTTCGTTGTGTGCTCACACCTCTGGCAATGGGGAACTGGAGCGTCGTTAGCGCGAAAGTCCGTTGACGTAGGAGTGAGAGTTCGACCTCTCATGCACCTCGAGATGTCCGATGCGCAAAGGAGACGATCTTCTGATGCATTGCGATGTCACCAGTCAGCCCCACGTTGAGGTTCATCTTGAGATTTTTCGATGATTGAGTGAACAGAGGGGTGTGGTGTGAAGAGCGCTAGCTGTTCGTAGCGTTGTAGATAGCGAGAAAGTTGGTGTTTTGGGTACCGGGACCATAGCGCATGGGTCTGCGAGAGCTTGATGCGCTTGTGCGAGCGATAGCGATGAGCGTCCAGTCAAGATCCGCGGTCGAGAGTTATTGAGACTCTGACGTTATCGATGGCCTGATGGAGATACTCGAGTAGGGGACCTTTCCTGGAATTGCTGAGCGGAACGTGGTCACCAACTACCTTGGGTTGGTGTGAAACAAAGAGAGATTTTGCTCCCTGATCTGCGCTTCGAGAAGACGTGTGGTGAGTGCGAGTGTTCGTGGTTTGGTGGAGTTTTGATGTGGCCGTAGGTCGTTAGAGAGGTAATCGATGAGTATTCTCCATGTTGTCCTGTTCCGGTTTCCAACCCCCCTGTCGCCCGAGGATGAGTCCACCATGACTGCCATGGTCGAAGCTTTTCCGCCAGTCATTGACGGGCTCGGAGTCTGTCGATTCGGTACAGACATCACCGGAGCGCGTACCTTTGGATTTCAGTACCTACTTCAGAGCGAGTTCGATGATCTGGAATCTTTGGAGGCCTATCGAGTCCATCCGAGTCACGTAGCGTTTGTCGAATGGATCGGTGAGCGTCACTGCGAGGTGCTGGCATTCGATTATGCACTATCAGATCAGACTGACTTCTCACTACGTAGCTGACGGCGCTTCGCCTCGGGGTTGCCGCTCGGTTCCTGCTCGGCGATAGAAGGGGAGCATTTGAGCCGTCTCGTAAGTGTGCAGATAGATCTAGATGAGCTCGATGAGCTCGAGCATGGACTCTTGCCAGTGCGTGAATTTGCGCTCTGGCAAGAGCAAGGCATGAGATGGGCGGAATGCCTCAACGAAGGCTCGGTCGTGCGACACAAGAATAGAGCTTCCGTCCCAGTGAGCCAACATCTCGCCAACTGCTTTGCGCGCGCGTGGGTCCAAGTTGTTGGACGGTTCATCCAAAATGAGAAGGTTGTTCGTTCCGGCTGCGATCTTTGCAAGCGAGAGCTTCGTGCGCTCTCCTCCGGAGAGCGACGCCGGATTCTCATCCATGTGTGCACTCGTGAGACCGAAGGACCCGAGGATTGCTCGACGCTCCTTCTCTTGAACGAGTACGGAGTTCGCAAGGTTGCCGAGGACGGTTGTTTCGTAGTCGATCTCTTCGTGCTCTTGAGCGAAGTACCCGAGATGCACGTTGTGACCGAGCCGGATCTTCCCGCTCGATGGCTTTTGGACGCCTGCTAGGCACCTGAGCAGAGATGACTTTCCCGCACCGTTCCTACCGAT
>JAJYZP010000010.1 GCA_021799875.1 Actinomycetes bacterium
AGATCTCGTTGGCGAGAGGGAGTAGGGTCAATGAGCGTATCGAGGCCAAGCTTTCGTATCGTGCCAAGTACTGCTGCGACGTGACCATGGCTCAGACTGCGGGTGATAGCAAAGCTCTCTTTGAGATTCGTCTTTGGTGCTTGGTTACCAAGCACCTGACGCAACTGGTCGACCTTGTCTGGTGACCAGTGGCTCAAGTTCGCAAGCGTACGAGTCTTGACCTTGCCATCTTCTCGATAACTCTCACGGAGAAGAATAGCTGGTGGCGAGTTACGATTGGGGACCGTCGCCACGTACATGCTTACCAGCATATACAACGTCATCGTAGATGTCAAGCCCAAAGCGGATTACTAACTACTTAATCCTGAGAATACATGCCTACAGTAGAGGTCACCAAAGCCAAACGTCCCAGCTCAAGGATCCATTGGGTACGACTAAACACTTGCCAGGGGGGAACTTCGGGCTAGAGCGTCATCAGGCGAGTCGTCGCACTGCAGCCGCTCTGTTCTAGCTAGCCGCTAGAGATCGTGTGGATAGTGGGGCACTGCGGTGCACCTCGCATGACTTTGCAAACTTTAACTTTGGTCGAGGCAGAAGCGCGACGATACAGAGCTAATGGAGGGAACAGCTGATGCGCTAGGAGTGACTCCACCACCAGGTCGCGACCTCTCGCCTCTGAGTCGAGCGCTCATTTTGGCGAGGATTATTGACGAGCCGACGCTTCGATCCGCCTTAGCGGAACAGAGCGCTGCGAGAGTGCCACTGATCCCGTTTCTGCTCTCTCGATCGTTGGTCGACGAGGTTGAGCTGGCGAGATTTATGGCCTCACGTCTGGGCCTTGAGTTCGTCGACTTTGAAAAGGTTCCTGTGGATCAGGCTGCCACCCAGCTGATCCCGGTTCAGATGGAGCGTAAGTATCGAATCCTCCCGATCGCTCTTCGTGACGACAAGATCGTCCTTGCGATGGCAGATCCTACCGACGTGGTAGCCCTTGATGACGTCCGTGCGCTGACGAGACGCGAGGTGATCGTCGTCACGTGTGCATGGTCGCTCCTCAATAGAGCCTTGGAACGAACGCAACGAATCTCTGAAGAAGCGTTGGATGTGACGGCGAAGGCCGCCGATGAGGCTGCCGGGGAGAGTGCTATCGATGATCTGGTGTCAGCGGAGATCGTCGATGACGCGCCCATCATCAAGTTAGTGAATATGACCATCTCCCAGGCGGCCATGGATCGAGCATCGGATATTCATATCGAGCCCTATCCGGGCGACCTTCGGATCCGCTTCCGTATCGATGGCGTCCTCCATGAAGTGACTCGGGTACCCAAAAGTTTGCAGTCCGGCATTGTGACTCGACTGAAGCTGATGGCGAACCTCAATATCGCGGAACGGCGGGTTCCTCAAGATGGACGAATCTCACTTCGAGTGGATGGCAAAGAGATGGATCTGCGTTTGGCGACCCTGCCAACGGTAGAGGGAGAGAAGATTGTCATCCGAATTCTCGACAAGACTCGGGCTCAGCTCTCGCTCGGTGAACTCGGCTTCCTGTCAGAGTCGCTGGTCGTCTACGAGAAGAGCTTTCGTCGACCCTGGGGCACGATCTTGGTCACCGGTCCAACGGGATCGGGCAAGTCCACGACGCTTTATGCCACAATTAATATTCTTAATAGCGATGACCGGAATATCATTACCGTCGAGGACCCGGTTGAGTATCGACTTCCTGGAGTAAATCAAGTTCAGGTTCACGCGAAGGCCGGCCTCGGCTTCGCCAACGCGCTTCGGTCGATCCTTCGTTCTGATCCAGATGTCATCTTGGTCGGGGAGATTCGAGACCGTGAGACCGCGACGATAGCGGTCGAAGCAGCACTTACAGGCCACCTCGTGCTCTCTTCGATCCACACCAACGATGCAGCGTCGACTCCCTCTCGACTCTTTGAAATGGGGGTTGAGCCGTACTTGATCGCGTCCGCTTTGGACTGTGTCGTCGCCCAACGGCTTGCCCGGAGGCTCTGTGACAACTGCAAGGTGGAGCTTCCTGTCAAAGAGAACGAGCTAGTCCTTGCCGGCTGGAACTTCGAGCGTGTGGCGACGCCAAAGAACCTCTTTCGGCCGCGTGGTTGTCTGCAGTGCTCCAATACTGGCTACCAGGGTCGCATTGCCCTCCACGAGGTCATGCCCATCACGAGCGAGATGGAGCGGGCAATTGCCGATTCCTCTCAGACCGATGTCATTCGCAAGCTCGCTCTCGATGGCGGGATGGTCGATATGCGAACGATCGGAATGCTCCATGTTGCCAATGGAATGACCTCGCTAGAAGAAGTGCTCAGGGTCGTGGCTTAAAGAACCGATAGGCCTATGACCACAAAGGGTGGTAATACGACGGTAGGTGATGAGTGACGTTACTACAATCCGGACAGAGTGAGCAAGAGATGGGCTCTCGGCCTGAGAACTCACACGAGGATGTCTACCCGTATCACGTGAATGAGCTCTTGACGTACCTTGTGCAACACCGAGGCTCGGATCTGCATCTCTCGGCAGGAGCTCCACCTGGTTTTCGTGTGAATGGAGAGCTGCACCGCGCAGACGACTACCCCCCTCTGCGACCGCGGGCTCTTCAGGTTCTGATCTACTCCGTCCTCTCTCAGGGTCAACGGGAGCGCTTTGAGGACGCTCTTGAGCTTGACACCTCACATACGGTTCCCGGCGCCGGACGGTTTCGCCTCAACGTTCTGAAGCAGCGTGGCTCCCTGGGTGCTGTCTTTCGTCACATCCCCTTTGAGATCCTCTCTGCGGAGCAGCTGGGCCTCCCACCGGTCGTCGCTGGTTTTGCCGATCTACCGCGAGGTCTGGTACTCGTGACCGGCCCGACTGGATCTGGTAAAACGACCACGCTTGCTGCAGTCTTAGACCTTGTCAATCAGCGTCGGGCTAGTCACATCGTGACCGTTGAGGATCCGATCGAGTTTCTACACCCGCATAAACGCTCCCTCGTCGACCAGCGGGAGGTCGGCGTCGACACTAAGTCTTTCGCAGAGGCGCTGAAGCACGTCCTACGTCAAGATCCGGACGTGATCTTGGTCGGTGAGCTCCGAGATCTTGAAACGATCTCTTCGGCGATTACTGCGGCGGAGACGGGCCACCTCGTGCTCGGGACACTGCATACCCAAGACGCTCCGCAAGCGATCGATCGGATTATCGATGTGTTTCCAACGAACCAGCAGCAACAGGTCCGTATGCAGTTGGCAGCGTCGATCCAAGGGATCGTCACCCAACAACTCCTAAAGCGCAGTGATGGGCGAGGGCGTGTTGCTGCGGTGGAGGTCTTGGTGGGGACTCCAGCTGTTCGTAACCTGATTCGAGAGGGTAAATCTCATCAGCTCTACTCGGCAATGCAGGCCGGTGCCCAATTTGGCATGCAGACCATGGACGCTGCCCTGGTTGAACTCGTCTCCAAGAAGCAGATCACGCTCGCAGAAGCCCTCGCTGCCAGTTCAAATCCAGAAGAGATACGCCGACTCGCAGGTTCGGGAGGTGGGTACGTTGGAAACATACGCGTATAAGGCGAGAGATCAAGGAGGACGCGTACTCAACGGAGTGGTCGAAGCCGAGTCGCAGCAGCTCGTGGTCGAGCGCCTGCGCACGATGGGCTACATACCGGTTTCAGTTACCAAGAAGAAGACAAAGTTCGGATCGAACGAGATCCACATTCCTGGTCTGACCGATCGAATTGGTGCCAAGGATATAGCGGTCTTTTCGCGTCAGTTTGCGACCATGATCAACGCTGGACTCACCCTGCTCAAGGCTCTCACGATCTTGGTTGGACAGACCGAGAACCAGGCGTTGTCGAAGGTCTTGGCGCAAGTGCGTACCGAGATCGAGCGAGGGTCCTCGTTGTCGGCTGCCCTGGCGAAGCACCCGAAGGTCTTCGATCATCTCTTTATTGCCATGATTCGCTCGGGCGAGTCCGGTGGAGTGCTCGACGACGTGCTCATGCGACTCTCCTCCACCTTAGAGAAGCAGGTCGAGATACGACGTAAGATCAAGTCTGCGATGACCTATCCAATCGCGGTAATGGTTCTCGTCGTGCTGATCTTGACTGCGATGATGATCTTTGTAATCCCGACATTCAAGAAGATCTTCGCCACACTGCACGGTACACTTCCGCTTCCAACGAGGATTCTTCTGGATGTCTCGCAGATCTTCGTATCGTGGATCTGGCTTGTCGTCCTCTTTTACATCGGCGCCATCTACGCTTTCGTACGCTTTCGTCGGTCTAAGAGAGGTCGTGAGATACTCGATAAGCTGACTTTGAAGATCCCGATTTTTGGACGGTTGGCTCATAAGTATGCCATCGTTCGTTTCTCTCGAACCCTTGCAGCACTGCTGCGTTCTGGCGTTCCGATCCTAAACTCGTTGACCATCACTGCAGAGGCTGCAGGCAACGTTCGTGTCGTGAACGCTATCTCCGATATGGAGGTGGGGGTTCGCCAAGGAGAGCCTCTTGCGAGACGAATGGCGCTTCACGAGATCTTTCCACCAATGGTGACGCAGATGGTCTCCGTTGGGGAGGAGACAGGAGGTGTCGATGAGATGCTTGACAAGGTTGGTGAGTTCTACGAGTCGGAAGTTGAAACTATGGTGGCCTCCCTCTCATCGCTGCTAGAACCGATTCTCATCGTGGTCTTGGGCTCAGTTGTGGGATCGATGGTCATCGCACTCTACCTCCCAATGTTCAACGTCATTAAGTTGATTCACTAGGTTTGTGTCAAGTTGTATCGAGAAAAGCAGTTTTTGCGCTTTCCGTAAATCCAACAGCAATCAATTTGTACCTCGAAGGTAATCCCTGGCCCAAGGTTTTTTCTCAACGACGAGACAGCGCAGTTGAGGCGAAACTGCGTTCAAACCTCTCCGTATGCGCTGAATAAGCATAATTTCGCATTGAAGAGGGATGGGTGCTGCGACTTCGTGGGCTCGATACTCGTTTCTCCGAACGATACGTGTTGCGAAAATGAGCAGTGTGGTCTTCGATGGACTTGTACCGAGATTCGATTCTGCGTGTTGAAGTGGTCAACGGTAGCGAATCCAAGTGTCACTGCGCAAAGAACTCGAGGATTTGAGATGGAACGTAATCGGAGTTGCATACCTTTACGGTTCGCGGGCCGGGGTGGCGTCAGTGATCCGGGCCAAGTGGTCTTGATCGGACGTCGATCGGTTCGAGTACCGGGAGCCTACTGTTTCGACGAAAACTTCCTGGCGGGTGTACTACAGTGGTTTCTGGACGTAGTGCTGCGGAATATGCGAAGGCGTCTCGAGGAGAACTGTCGTGAAGGCCCGTCCAAAGCTCGTGATCCTCGGAGGCGGGTTCTCTGGCCTTCGTCTTCTTTTCCACCTGCACCGGTTGATGGATATCACGCTGGTCGATCCTCGGACCACCAGCCTAGTTAAACCAATGCTCGTGGAGGTGGCGCTCACAGGCAAGCCGGTCTCTCACGTTCGTTTTGAACTTGCTCCGACGGTCCGTCGTCATGGTGCGCGACTCATTCACGGCGCGGCTTTGCATATTGATGCAGATCGGCGCACGGTGACGGTGGCTGGCGGTGAAGTACTTTCCTACGATTATCTCGCAATTGTGACGGGCGCTGAGAAGGATTACGGAGCGGTCCCTGGCTTAGAAGAGTTCGGTTATTCAGTCTGCGATGATGAGCACGCGCCTCGACTTTGGCGTGCTCTTGAGAACTTTACTGGTGGTCCCATCGTCACCGGCGCCGCTTCGAGCGCGTGGGGGACGCGTGTAGCTGCGCCCAAGCTTCTCGCTGCATGCGAGGGACCCATTGGAGAGGTGGCCTTCATGGCCCATCATGAATTGGCTACTCGCGATGTGTCTCATTCGATTACGGTTTTTAGTCCGGCCGAGATCTTTTTTGAAGATGTTGGTGCGCCAATCCATGATGTCGTTGGCCCACTACTCTCAGAGGTGGGAGTAGAAGTGCACACTTCGAAGGTTATTAGTGACGTTGGGGCTGACCACGTCTCCTTCGTAGACGGATCTCAGCTGGAATCATCTTTGAGCGTCATAATCCCGCCGTATGCTGGCCCTGAGGTCGTTCGAGTGTCCGGGCTTGGCGACGGAGCAGGTTTCTTACCGGTCGACGAGCAGATGCGGTTCCTAGACGATCCGCACATTTTTGGCGCTGGCGATGCAACGGCTCTCTCTATGCCGAAATTAGGGCATATTGCTGTACATCAAGCGGACCTAGCTGCCGCTGCGATCCGGGAAGAAGTAACAGGCAGTGGTGAAGTTCCGCCGTACTGCCCCGAGGTTTTTTGCATTATGAATCGCGGAGGAGTAAACGCTACCTTGATCCTCTCCGATTCGCTCTATGGCGGGACGAGAGACCTGACTCTCAATGGGCCGATTGCTCACCTGATGAAGTGGAGTTTCGACAGCTGGAGCTTTCATACGCGTGGTCACTTGCCGCCAGAAGCCTTCCAGCGAGCTCTCGAACTCGTACTCCGCTAACAATGCTCCGGACTAGTTGATTGGTGGCCACGATGAGTCATCATTCGGTCGCTCTCTCGTGAGAGCCGCTACCAGCGTCGATACTGAGGGGGTACCAACCCGATACGGTCGATCTTGCAGCCTGCAAAATCCTCACCTCTCGTTCGATGGACGAATCGATAAGGTGCGGTCGTACTGGAGGTACTTGTGAGGGATCGAAGAAGTTTCTAGCACTCAAATGGTCGATCGCGACAACAGGATGCTCCTGTGTTTCGCTGGTCGCTGGTCGCTGGGTGACACTGGAGAGAGAATAGCGCATCAGTGAGGACGATTACTTGGTGCCTTCAGGCTATGGGTGACTCGGTCACCGAGGTCCATCTTGGCTGCTACGCTCGGTGCCGTCGTAGGGAGACCGTTGCACTTTGGCGGATGCGCTCTCTTAGGATCACTACCGAGTTACGGTGAGTAAATTCGGGGCCTCTGGTGCAACGGTAGTCTGTCGATCTAGGTGATGGCTTGTGTCTGCGCGCGAGCGGTAGGTCGTGTATGGACGATCTCGGAACAGAATTGACTTCTGAACCTGCCGCCTCGTGTTCGGTTCGTACCTTACGGTAGGGAGATCACTGCGCTCCCGATAGCATGCCTGCGATTCACTGATCCTCGGAGATGGTTATGGCGCACTGAGTTCAGCTGCTCGACGGTAGTGCGAGGGGAGTATGGCTCCAACGCATTGGCATGACTAACTTTCGAGAACGCTGTGATCCCGGGAGCACCGTGTAGTAGCGAAGTGTCACGCAGAATATCCGCCCCTTAGGCAGATACGCTCCGTGAGCGATCTGAGACTGGACGGTATCACGCAGGTGCCTTGAAGCGAGGTTTCATGTGACTCGACTCGTCAGCTTTGTGGAGAGTGCATGAAGGGCTCGCTGCACGACTACTCCTGGAATGTCTGTTCGCTACTCCCGTATGGTTCATTCCGCTTAGATTGGGACAGTTCCTTTAAAAACGCGCTAGAACTGTGGCGGTACGGTGTCCACGAGTTAAGTTTGTTCAAAACTGTGAGCCCTCTTGAGTCAAAGTAAAAAGGTCGATGTTGAGGACCGTTGCAACAGCTCTATGCGGAGCGGGCACGACCCGGAAAATGGCTTCAAGGTGAGGAGCCGTTCGCCTGGAGATCGGCTCTGTCTATCCGTTGGTTTGGTGGCTTGAGGAGTTGAGAGTGTTCTTCGCCCTCGAAGCTGCGCCTGAGCGCTCTTCGGGGTTAGCTCTCTGATCGGGGTTGATCTGCGTTGTTGCCATCTCCACTAAGAATTGTGCTCGCTTCTGCGATCGACATCTCCTCGCCAGGTACGACGAGATCTGACGCCGTGAGATCCTCGTCTGGAACCGGTGTGCCGGACTCCTTGATGAGCTTCACGAGTTGATGAGCGCACTTCGTGAACGAGGTCTCGTCGTTCGTGTTGAGTGCAACCTCCATTGCGGTATCGAGACCCTCCAAAGCCGGTCGCAGCGAGGTGGGAATACGGTACCTTCCCTCACCAGCGATGCGAATGACGATTGAGTTCACTGCGTTGAGCGCAGATGGGACCGGAGGAGTGGAGACCGCAGTCTGAGGCTCTTTCGGCGTCGCTGGAGCAGCTTGCGCAGAGCCCGCAGCGAGCTCGGCCTTCATCTGTTCGAGTTGGTAGTTGACATCGTTCATCGGTGATCCAGCGGCGAGCTGAGCCTCGATATCGTCGGTCGGACCGCCGAAGCTAGGCGCATCGAGAACACCAGAGTTCGAAAGCTCGGTTACCGCTTCTGACCGTGCCTGCATTTGGGCAACCTTATCTTTGGCCCGGTCAAGCATCAGGTTGACGTCACTCATCTGCTCCGAAAGACCTGAAATTGACTCCATGGCCTGCGTAGAGGCCTTCGCTGCAGTGTATTGAGCCTTCATCGTGTCCCGCTGAGCTCGAAACTGCTCAACTTTGGCCTGAGTCTGTCGTCCGGTCTCCTCCAGATGTTTAGCTTGAGTCTGTAAAACTGAGATCTGCTGGTCGAGTGGGGCGATCTGCGCTGGGAGCGTTTGGGCGCGAGCAAGGGCCTGCTTTGCTAAGTCCTCCTGACCCTGCTGAAGCGCTTGGCGTGCCTGTCCTTGTAGCTTGTCGTACTGGTTTTGGAGTTGGGCTCGTTGGGCTTCGAGACGTTTTTGAGAGGTCACAACGTCCGCAATGGAACGCCGGATCTGTGAGAGGTTCTCCATCATTTTTTGGTAGGAGAGGTCGAGCGCCTGTGCCGGATCCTCCGCCTTATCGAGAGCCGCATTCGCCTTTTGCTGGAAGACCTGTGACATTCGACGAAATACGCTCATTTTCTACGAACTCCTGTGCTTGAGGGGCCAACTCTGCATTCCATCATCGTAGCTGTACTCGTTGGCATTCTTGACCGTTCTCCATGGACCCTACTGATTCAGATGTCTCCATGGTGCATGGATCATTTCAGGGTTGTGTGCTGCCCAGACGGCAGCTCGATGCGCTCAGTCTCACGTTTGGACAGCGCATGGTGTGACTTCATTCCCCTGTCAAACCCCCAGCCTTTGCTGAAACGTAAGAACGACTTGGTAGGGGGACCAGGGTAGATTGACTTCGTGACCTTCACGATGGAGACACGAGCAAAACAGGTTCGTGAGACGCTTATTCGCTTCGATTACGGCCTGGTGATCGTCAGTATTGCAATATCGATTCTCGGCGTCATTATGGTGTACTCCGCAACGAGGGTAAACCTGAAGCTGCAAGGGCTAAGTCCGACCTACTATCTCGACCGTCAAGCCATCTATGTCGTGATCGGTATCGTAGTAATGTTCGTGGTTGCAGCTGTGGACTATCGAAAGATCTCTTCGTGGTCTTGGCCTGCATACGTCGCAGTGTTTCTGGCTCTTCTTGGCGTGTACGTGCCACATATCGGTAAGACAGCCCTTGGAGCCCAGCGCTGGTACCAGCTTGGTCCCTTCCAACTTCAACCTTCTGAGTTTGCAACGATCGCCATCATTTTGGTGGTCTCGTTCCTCGCCGAGCAGTTTCAGTGCGAGATCACCTTTCGACGACTCCTAATTATCTTGGCACTCGTCGGCGTGCCGATGGTCTTGATCATCAAGCAGCCCGACCTTGGCACCGGACTCATCGTTGGCGTGGTGGCGATGGGAATGTTGGTAGCGGCCAGGACACCCGGACGCTACCTCTTACTCCTTTTGGTGGCAGCGATCATCGGAATGTATCTCGTGGTGCATCTCGGGATCTTAAAACACTTCCAGCTTGAGCGTTTGATTGGCTTCATTAACCAGTCAAAAAATCCCCTTGGTACGTATGGATATAATTTGACAGAGTCGAAGATAGCTATCGGAGCAGGCGGATTTTGGGGTACTGGGCTCTTTCACGGTACGCAGACCAACCTGGCGTACGTCCCAGAGCAACAGACCGACTTCATTTTCACGGCAGTAGCGGAGCAACTAGGCTTCGTAGGAGCGTCACTACTACTCGTTGCATTCGGATTTGTATCCTGGCGAATTTGGAGAGCGTTGCGCTGGGCAAAAGATGACCTTGGTCGAGTCATGGTCGCAGGAGTTCTCTCGCTTGTGGTCTATTCGGTCTTCCAAAATGCAGGAATGACGATGGGTATCATGCCGATTACCGGGATACCGCTCCCGTTCCTCTCCTACGGTGGTTCTGCGATGCTCGCTTTTTTTGGAGGAATCGGACTCGTGCTGAACGTTGGGATGAGGCGGGCACGCTGATGAAGCTCGTGAAGACCGCTTACTCCGTGCCGCGGAAGGAACTCCTCAGGTGAACTCGGCCGTGGATCGACCTTCGTCTGCACTGGAGGACTCTAGCGTCGGTACCGAGGCAGATGCCGGATCTACAGCTGGCGGACCTGAGGGCGTACCTGGTGACGAGCAGGCGGGTGCGGAGAAAGATCCGACTCGTGTGCTAGCCCCAACGACAGATCGACTTGCAACCATGCGGCCGGTTCGGCTCGCTGAGGTGGGGGTGGCGCTTCCGGAAACGTTCGGCAGGATGACGCTGGAAGCGCAAGACGACAGTGGACTTCGTTTGACCATACCGGTCTCTTTGGAGCAGGCCTCCCAGCTCGCTGTCGCCCTTCATGGAATCGAAGTGCCTCGTCCGCTCGCTTCTGACCTCGTGATCTCGCTATTCACGGCCTTTGACGTCAATCTCGACATGGTGGCGATCACTGGACTGTCCGGTGGAAACTATCTCGCTGAGATCGTAGCTACCGCTTCAAACGGTCGTCATCGCCGTTTGCCCGCCCGAGCATCTGATGCGGTAGTGCTTGCGACGAGAGTTCGCCCTAACGTACCGATCATGGTGTTTGAGGGACTGTTACGCTAGGGCTCGACCGGACAGGTGGACCGTAGGTGACGTTCCCTTCGTGTGAGATCCTGGTGAGGATCGCTATCAGAACGTAGTTGGCGAGAAGCGACGACCCTCCGTAGGCGACAAATGGAAGCGTGACGCCGGTGAGCGGTAGCACTCGAGTGACACCGGCGATGATAAAGAAGGTCTGGAGTGCAAAGATGAGCGTGAAGGAGAACGCGGTGAGCGAGGAGAACTCGGTTCTTGCGCGAACGGCGGTTCGAAATCCGGCGCCGACGATGAGAAGGATCGCAAAAAGGATGGCAGTAGTTCCTAAGAGTCCCATCTCCTCACCGATGGCTGCGAAGATAAAATCGGAGGTGACCACAGGAATCAAGGTCGGGTGACCGAGGCCCAATCCGGTCCCGGTGAGGCCTCCACTACCGAACGCGTACTGTCCTTGTACGATCTGATATCCAGTTGACAGAGCATACTTCCAAGGATCGAGCCAGATGGTAATCCTCTCGTTGACCTGATAGAAGAGCTTGTCGGCCACGAAAAAGCCGACTGCGAAGAGTGCAAGTCCAAATCCCACGAAGACCTTGTTGGCTGTGGCAATCCAAAGCATCGTCAAAAATGTTGTGAACAGTAGTAGACCGAAGCCGATATCTCTCTCCGCCGTCATGACCAAGAGTGAGAGGGCCCATGCAGCTCCGAGTGGACCAAAAGTACGCAGAGCCACGGACCGAGTGGAGCGATTGCGAAGGGAAAAGCGTCGGAGTAGGTCTTGCTTGTCGGTGAGGTAGGAGGCCGTGAAGACCGCAAGGAGGAGCTTTGCTGCCTCTACGGGTTGGAAAGAGAGCGGACCGACGCGTATCCAGAGACGTTCACCATTGATGTTCTGTCCGATGTGAGGGATCAGTGGTGTGAAGAGGAGAACTACTCCTCCGGCAACGAGTAGGTAGCGGTAGCGGTCAAGGGTATCGGAGGATCGAACGATGAGGAGCGTTGCGATGTACGCCGTTACGCCGACAATAGTCCAGATCACTTGGAGCCGGCCTTCTGCGACGTCGAGACGATGAATGACAACGAACCCTATGCCATTTAAGAGCGAGGCTAAGGGTAGGAAGCTTGGGTCTGCGAGTGGGGCGAGCTTGCGATTTGCAATGTGGGCAAGGTAGGGTGCGACAATAATCGTTGCGATGTAAGGATTGAACGTAAGCGTAGCGGATGGATGTTGTCCGTAGAGGGCGAGTAGGTAGGCGAGAGCGGTGGCCAGCGAGACGAGAAGGAGAAGTCCAAGCTCGATGCGTCGACGCCGTGGCTCGACCGTGTACACGCTCTGTCGAGAGGGTCGAGGGTTCACTGCGAGGCGTTGTGGCATGGAGTTTTCCTAAATCTTCTCTCGGTCACTGCATGTAGCGTCCTACTTTCACCTACCTTACTAGGTGTGGAGATTTCATATCAGTCCGACCCAGATTCCTCCGGCTCAGCTCGCTTTACGAATCGTGAGCTCTCGTGGTTGCAGTTTGCCTCTCGTTTACTCGATCTCGCCTACGATGAAACGCTTCCAACACTCGAGCGCTTGAAGTTCTTGGCCATCTTCTATCAGGGTCTCGATGAGTTCTTCCAGGTTCGGATAGCTGGCCTTAAAGACCAGCTGGCGGCCCATCATCGCCTACTCTCGCCCGACGGCCGCACTCCCAGGGAACAGCTTCAGAGCGTCAAGGTCGATCTCGATAAACTTTTTATCCGTGTACACGCCTTGTGGGGCGAGCTCTGCGGCGATCTCGAGCGGGCAGGGATCGAGATCATCGGTGTTCGAGATACGTCGCGAGAGGAGCGAGCCTTTCTTCGTCGAAGCTTCGCAGATGAGATCTATCCGATCTTGACTCCGCTTGCGATCGACCCATCGCACCCCTTCCCCTACATCTCTAATCTCTCCCTTAATCTTGCGGTTCGGATCGACAACGTGGTTCAGATCGATAGCTCGGATCGCTCCGAGCTCAAGATCGCCCGAGTAAAAGTACCTCCGATCGTCAATCGGTTCGTTGAGCTCGGTACGAGCGGACGTTTCGTTCCACTCGAGGAGATTATTGCAGATAACGTCCACATGCTGTTTCCGAACGTTGAAGTCGTCTCAACCTCGTATTTTCGGGTCACTCGTAACGCAGATATCATCTTGGAGGAGGGTGAGGCCGATGATCTGCTCGAGCTCGTAGCCACCGAACTTCGTCGTCGCAGATTTGGTCGTGCGGTCCGACTTGAGGTGAGTACCGATACCGATGCAGACGTTGCTGAGCTTCTGATTCGAGAGCTCGACATACACCCTGACGACGTCTATCGCTCCGCCATACCTCTAGGTCTGGACGCTCTCTGGGATCTCTATAGACTCGACCGACCGGAACTCAAATCTCCTCAACCGCCCACGGTCCCTCCCGTTGAGCTGGTCGACCAGGCCGGCGATACGCTCGACGTCTTTACCATTCTCAAAGATCGTGACGTTTTGGTCCATCACCCCTACGAGTCGTTCTCACTCTCGGTCGAGAGTTTCATAGCTCAGGCCGCTCGGGACCCTGATGTCTTGGCGATCAAGCAGACGCTCTATCGAACCTCTGGTGATTCGACAATCGTTAACTCACTAGTAGAAGCTGCTGAGCGTGGCAAACAGGTTGCCGTTCTCGTCGAGGTCAAGGCGCGTTTTGACGAACTCGCAAATATCACGTGGGCGAAGACGCTCGAGGAGGCAGGTGTTCACGTTGTCTACGGGCTCGTGGGGCTCAAGACCCACCTGAAGGCGATCCTCGTGGTTCGAAAAGAGGGTGAGAGCCTCGTGCGATACTGTCACCTTGGAACCGGCAACTACAACGCCCGAACGGCGAAGTCGTACGAGGATTTCGGCTTCTTGACCTCGAGGCAGGCCTTTGGTGAAGATCTGACCGAGGTCTTCAATATGTTGACTGGATTCTCCGATCCCGAACGATATCAACGTCTTGTACTTGCCCCCCGGTTCCTTCGCAGCTATCTCAGTGAGTTGATCGATGCGGAAGGCCGCAAAGGTGAACAAGGTCGAATCGTGATCAAGGTGAACGGACTGGTCGATCCTGAGATGATTGACCAGCTCTACCGAGCCTCGCAAGCGGGCGTCGAGATCGACCTCATCGTGCGAGGTATCTGCTCGTTACGGCCCGGTATAGCGGGGCTCTCAGAGTCGATTCGTGTTCGTTCCATCGTCGGAAGCGTCCTTGAGCACTCTCGTATCTACTGCTTTGGTGGTCCAGATCCTCTTGCGACCAAGGTATTTCTCTCGTCGGCCGACCTGATGACTCGTAATCTCGATCGTAGGGTGGAGGTGCTCTTTCCTCTTGAATCGAACGCGCTTCGGGACCGGGTGCTTGAATTCTTGGATCTGGAACTCGCTGACGATCAGAGGAGTTGGACCCTGACTGCAGAGCACGGTTGGCAGAGAGTCGTGGCTACGAAGGGGGTCAATGCCCAGGAGCTCCTCGGAGTAGCTGCGTTCGAACGCTCACGAGCTCGCAGCGATCGGCGTGTGCTGTGACGAGGGAGGAAGAGTTTAAGGTCGATCTCACAGATCTCGGTATCGAGAGCGCTCGACCTCTTGTCCTTGACTCCATCGATGCGGTGGGACTCGAAGTCGTTCGTGAAAGCCAGCGGTCTCAAATCTCAAGATACTTCGATAGTCCCGATGGAGCGTTGGCCCAACTCAATGTTGGACTACGCTTTCGCTCTAGCATCACGAGCGAATCGAGACCATCTCTCGTGACGGAAGGACTGACCACTGGTCGGTGGTGTCTCAAGCTTCCCTATCGTGCCCTAGGTCACGTTGCGAGTGTGATTCGAGATGAGTTCGAAGTCGAAGGGACCGGTTCTGGTCCCCCACGCGAGCTCTTCCTCGCCTTGGACTACGTCTTCGGTGGGCTTCGGCCGTTGACCTCTTTGGCGTTGATTCGTACCGATCGGTCTACCTTCATTGTTGCCACGCCCGGCGATCGTGCAGAAGCGGAGGTCGACGTCGATGATGTCTCGATTCTTGAGCCGAGCCTAGGTCACTTCGTTGAAGTCGAGATCGAATCCTTGCGAGGTGCCATGACTGAGGCCCCCGTGGCACTTTTTCATAGACTGACTGCGCAAGGGGGTCGAGCATCGTCGCGCAGTAAACTCGAGCGAGCGCTTGGCAACACTACAGAGGTCGAGCATCAGGAAGGTCGTCCTCCGACTCCGGACTTCGACTATCAACGCGTGCTCGGCCTCAAGGTACGACTCGGAGCCTGTGGTCTAGGATCCGCAGAGGAGATGGTCTGGAACGCTTTAGAGATGCTTGCTTGGCTGATAGGTCAAGGTGGGCGATGGAGCCTTCCTCGCTCCGTGCTTGCTCTCTGCGGGTGCACTCTGGCTTACCTGGTACGAGCAGAGCAGCGAAGCGGTCCGGATGCAGTAACGAGTCCATTTTCGAGTATGGCGGAGCAGCAGTGGGTGGCGACGCTCTGCGATGGAGTTGCGGACTTCGAAGAGTCGGGGGAGGGTGAGGTTCTCGACGGGCGGCTTGGGCCGCCTCTTGATTGTATGAAGTCAGGGTTGGGAGAGGTCGATCGCTGTCTCGCTGCGGCGATTGCACGAGCCGATCGAGAGGCCGTTCGGAGAGGCTACGAGATCTTCTTGCGTACGTACTTCGAGCTAGACTCCGAAAGACGTTGAAAGCGGTGGTAGCAATATGGTCAATGCACGACCACGCAGAAGCTCGGGTGTAACGGCAAGCGTAGTGAGTGCGCTGTCGCGCTCCACGACGCAGCGGTTGACCCCAGAGTCCGCTAAGAACGGAGCGTCTCCGCCGTCCCCAGATCCAATCGTGGGTGCGCTCGATCTCGGTTCGAACTCGTTCCACCTGCTCGTGGTGCGGGCACATGCAGATCGAAGTTTCGATATCTTGATCTCTGAGAAGGAGATGCTCCGTCTCGGTGAGGAGGTAGGGGTCTCCGGACGCTTCTCGATGCCCTCCATTCAACGTGCTGTCGAGGTAGTGCGCCGTTTCCGTTCGATGGCGGAGACTCTTGGCTGCTGGGAGTTTACGGTCTGTGCGACCGCTGCGTTTCGAGAGGCAGAGAACTGCGAGGAGATGGTCGGGGCGATCGAGCGTGCGACGGGTCTCAAGGTCTCGGTCATCTCTGGTTTTCGAGAGGCGGAGCTGATCTATCTCGCTATCCGTTCTGCCCTGCCAATCGGTACGATACCGGTCGTGACCGCCGATCTCGGTGGAGGATCGCTCGAGATGTCCATTGGGGATCAGTGGCAACAGTACTGTGGCACCTCTCTGCGTCTCGGTGTCGGTCGGCTGATGTCGAAGTTTCCCCACCACGATCCACTCTGGGACCCAGAGCGGAGAGAGATCAGGAGCTATATTCGGGAGCACCTTGAACCCTTTGTACGTCGGATCGTTGAGTTCCAACCGAATCGCCTCATCGTCTCCTCGGGAACTTTGAATACGATCGTTGCGTTGGCCGATGATGAACGTCACAAACGTGAGAGTCGGAAGCTAGAGACGACCGTACCCCGTGGTATCCGCGAGGTGAGCGCCGAAGACGTACGCGCTCTTTCGGATCTGATCTCTGCCTCAACCCCTCAGCAGCGACTTCGTCGGCTCGGTATTGACGAGAAACGCAACGACCAGCTCCCGATTGGCTACCTCGTACTCTGTGAGATCTTGGACATGAGCGGTCTCGATACGATCCTCGCTTCACCGTGGGCCATGCGTGAAGGTATCGTCTTAGATGCGCTCTCTCGAAGGAGCGATTTTGAGTTCACCTACGACGTTGGTGAGTTACGGCTTGGCTCGATACGAGCGGTAGCTGGACGATTCCTCGCTTCGACCGCCCATGTCGAACACGTTGCGAGGCTCACAACGCAACTTGGTGATGCGCTTGGGGGAGTGCTGCACCTCGATCGATCCGATCTCGAACTGCTCTTCTGTGCGGCACTTCTGCACGATATCGGCGAGGCCGTCTCTCAAGATGGCCATGACCGACACTCCGCCTATCTCGTCGAATCGGTCGATCTTCGGGGCTTTACCGCTGAAGAACGGGCGATACTCTCGACGCTCGTCCGATATCACAAGAAAGGATCGCCGAAGCTCGCTGAGCATCAGGCTCTCGGTGCGATACCTCCTCAGCGGCGAGAGCGGATACCGGCTCAGTTGGGGCTTTTGCGTGTCGCCGACGCTCTGGATCGAGCTCACCAAGGCAGCGTTCGATCGGTCTCTACCGAGATCTCCTCTGACGAGCTGGCCTTAGTCGTCAATACAGAGTCCGATATCACCCATGAGATCAACGGTATTCGCAAGAAAGGCTCGCTCCTGGAGTCGGTTCTCGGTCGGCGGATTCGTGTCGATGTCGTCCCTGAGGTCGTCGGTCTAGATCTGTAGAGAGTTTGTTTCGCTACTCAGGTGGATCGAGCCTGAGCTTGTCGAGCTCCATGGTTACGTCCTCCGGGGCTTCGCCAGCGGAGATCTTGAGCGAGATGTACGATCCGACACCGATTGGAATCGGAAGCCAGAAGTTGAAGAGTCTCCAGGCTATGACTCCAAGAATTGCGATCGATCTCGGTGTGCCGAAGAACTTAACGAGAGCGAGCGTAGCAAACGCTTCTACGACACCGAGACCTCCTGGAGTGAGTGGTAGGACGGCCAAGACGTTCGCAATTGCATAGGCGACAAGCAGGGAGTCAGGGTCTACCCAGCGGCCGAACGCGGCGAGCATAAGCCAGAGGCAGGCGGCATCGAAGAGCCAGTTCATGGTCGCCCAGAAGATACCGCCTCGGAGAAGGACCGGATCCGAGCGGAGATCGTTGAGGCGTTCCGCTATTCGTTGTACCGCAGTCGTAAAGTCGAAGCGGCTCAGATAGGGAACCCGCTTTCCCAAGCGATCGAGTAGGCGAGCAACTCTCTCCTCGCCACGGGTAAAGAGGAGGATGAGGCCGCCGAAGAGAGCGATGACGACGACACCGAGGAGTGCGACAGAGAGGTAGAGCGAGTTGAATCCGTTGATAGGTATCGAGATGATGAGCGATATCCATAAAATCAGGTTCAAGACGACGGCCGATCCGATCCCCTGTGTTGCGATAGCGAATCCTGCGTCGGTCGTCCTGAGCCCGGCTGAGGAGAGTAGGCGAAGCGAAAGTCCAGAACCCGAAGCGGTGCCTCCGGGAAGGACGTGAGAGACCGAGAGCGAGGCGAGGTCGATGCGAAGCAAGGTCCACAGTGAGGGCCGGGGCCGCGGCACCATGACCTCGGTCAGCTTGGCAAAAGAGTAGAGAGCTGCGGCCTCAGCGATGATGCCTGCGGTCACGAGAGCGTAGTTTGCTCGGCTGATGAGTGAGAGCGCTCGCTGTGCTCCCGAGAGCTCTGGGAGAACGAAGTACTCAATAACAAGGAGAGCGACAAAGCCCCAGAGTCCTCGAAGAGCGAAGCGTCGGATGAGTCGGGACGTCGACCGCTGCGTACCTTTGATCTTCTGCCTTTTTGGGGATTCCAAGTGGCGTCTCGTCCGTCTCTTGCTCGTTGGGGTGCGACGCCATGATGCACGAGGCACGACTTCATTCTAGGATCTCTTCAACGCTTCGTGACGCCGCCGATCGGTGTATGGGGAAGGACCGACCATGAGTCTGCGAGAGAGGTTGCCTGAACTGCGGCGCTACGTCTTGATCGAAGTCACTGCAGTGCTTGTTTTTGTCTCGGCTGCACTCCTATGGTCGCTTCGCCATCTTCTTCTTGAGGTTCTTGTTAGCTTGGTCCTGGCTGTCATTGCTGAGCCTGGTGTTAAATTACTCATTCGAGGAAAGATGCGACGTTCGCTCGCTGTCACCACCGTCTTCGTTGTCATTCTCGCTCTCGTTGTCGCTATCGTTTTCTTCCTGACTGTGCCGATCTACTCCGCAGCGGTTCGTTTCGCTCACCAACTTCCCCATTTGGTCTCGACGCTCTCTCAGAACCATGGTCAGTTAGCCCATCTCCTCGTTACCCTGCATCTCCAGAGCTACCTGCATAACACGTCCATTAAGCTGACGCAGATCCTCTCCTCTGCGGCATCACCTGCGTACCTCGCGGCGAAACGAGTCGTTTCAACCGTTGTGAATCTTGCAACGATCTTCATCTTGGCCGTCTTTCTCTCTCTAGAGGGTCCATTGATCATCAAGTCGGTTCTGGGCTTGATGTCGCCGGAAGTTGCGCAGAGGGCCGACGGGCTGAGAAGGGAGATGAGCCGTTCGGTCACTCGATACCTGCTTGGTAACCTTGCTACCTCGGCAATAGCAGGTCTTGTTATCGGGATTACCTTGGCACTACTTGGCGTACCATACGCTGGAGTTCTTGCGGTCTGGGTTGGGCTCGTTGATCTTCTTCCTCTGGTAGGAGGACTCCTAGCTGGAGTTCCGACCGTGATCGTGGCGCTACTGCACTCTCAGTTCGATGGAGTAGTCGTGCTTATCGTTTTTCTCGTGTATCAACAGATCGAGAATCACGTTTTGAACCCGCTCGTCTTCTCTCGAGCAGTAAAGCTGAATCCGTTGTGGATCTTGCTCTCCGTGCTCATCGGCGCTCAACTCGCCCACATCGAGGGCGCGCTGCTGGCGATTCCCGTGGCGAGCGCGGCTCAGGTGGTTGCCCGTTCGATCTGGCAGGACCGACTCTCTCGTCGATTGCTACTTCTCAATCAGGCTAGCTCATCTTCTACGGCTCCCCTCGATGAGCGTCGTGGAGATGGTCGGTCGACGTCTTCGTAACTCGTGCTCAGGTGCGAGGAGCTCGAGGATTCAAAGTTCCGTTAGAAGCCGTGTTCGCGTAAAGGTCCAAGCTGGAGGCGGTTCTCTTCACAGAGCTCTGCGAGCGGTCTTAGGGCGCCAAGTGTGGCTCGAAACGAGCCGGGATAGGAGGTGCAGTCGGCATCGTGCAACAAGATGGTCGTGCCAGGGCGTAGGTCCTTTTTGACATCGTGGAGGACTGAGGTCGGCGTGGCAAGGCGTCGCCAGTCTCGTCCCCAAGCTCCCCACAGTACCGGTTTGAGGGCGAGCTGCGAAGCAGTTAGCAGTGTTGGCCGGGTCGCGACTCCATAAGGAGGCCGAAAGTAGGTGGGAGTGGTTCCACAGATTGCGCCGAGAGTACCTACGGCTCGTTCGATATCGTAGCGAATAGTACGAGCGCTTCGAAAGAGATGGTTGCGATGCCAATTACCGTGCACTGCGACTTCGTGTCCGGCACTCAGCACCTCGTGGACTACCGAAGGGTTTGCCTCGGCCATCGATCCAAGCATAAAGAAAGTTGCAGTGAGAGAGAGCCGGTCAAGCTCGTTGAGAATTAGTGGAGTGGAGAGCGGATCCGGACCGTCGTCGAACGTGAGAGCTAGGTGATCGTCGCGTCCCTCGCCCAGGAGATATCGATATGGTCCGCGTCGAATCGCCGCAATGCTACTGAGGGCTGGCCCGTAGCGGAGGAAAACTCCGAGCGATGCGGCCGTCACGGCACCCGTTCTCAGATGGCGAGCAGATCGAGAGCCTCTCATGAGAGCGTGGAGACCGAGGCAACGATATCACCCTGGTGATTGATCCTCTGGACCAAGATGTGGATCTGGTGGAGGAGTTGCTCTGGAGTCATACCCGCACCGTCGAGCTCGTAGACCTTTGTGCCGGCGATAACTTTTGCCTTCGCTGCCGACGTAAAGATGTGAAGTCGAGGAACGACTTGGTGATGGAGGGCTGCCCAGGCTAGGTCTACCCCGTTCAAGTGCTCTTGAGGAAGATAGACCGGGAGAACGTGACCGGTAATGGCTTTGAGAGCTGCATAGGTCTGTGCCGCCGCGTTGATTGGAAGGAGCAGGTGCAGCGCAGCGTCGTCGGTCGACCCGCCGTTGATTAATGTGATGCCATCGTGGGCAAAGGTGCGAACCTCACGAGGAGCGAGTCGGGCTAACGACAGTGGGACAATAGCCGAGATGTCGTTGGTAGCCAATGCCTGCTCGACCGCCGGTGATCGTAGGTCGGCTGCGGTTGGCAGGACGGCTAGGTAGACGTAGGGGAGTTGTACCGATGCGGAAGCGACGTTGAGACCTCGTGCGCCGACGAGATCTGCGGCGAGATTGCTCGCAACGAGCAGCATGAGTGCACTGACTGCGATCCGACTGAGTACGCGTGACGGTCGCAAAGGTAGGTCGGGTGGGGTTGGAACTGGAGTGGCGCTCTCGATAGCGTTGTGGATATAGCGTTCCGGTTCAGGGTCAAAGAGTGAAAGGGCGTTGGTCGTCAGCGTCTCTCGCCGCTCCACCGCTTGATGAATGGCTGCAAGAAGGTCGCTGTGATGGCGGGCGTAGAGTGTGACTCCACTGAGTTGCATGCGCTTGGTGTTGTCTCGGCCGTGGCCCGCAATTGGTTTGTACGAGACGACGGGGGTCCCTGTAGCGAAGGCTTCGAGTGCGGTGAGTCCACCGGCGTTCTGTACGACGACATCGGCAGCGGTCAGGTAGTCGACCATTCTGTCGGTCCACCCTATTGCGCGTCCCCCTGGCACCTTGTGAATCCGCTGATAGAGGACTTCATTGCGCCCACAGATAAGTATCGGATAGATGCCTGGCTCTTGAGTGAGTGCGCGATACGTAGATTCGATATCACCAACGCCCCAAGAACCAGCGGAGAGAATGACGACCGTCTCCTCCGTCGGGAGGGAGAGCTCTTCTCGGAGGGCGGCCTTATTGCGTATGGTAAAGAACTCTTCATTGACGAAGGGACCGGAAACGGAGATCCTTGGAGATTGCAGTAGGTGACGCACGCCCGACGCAGCGCTGGGCGATACGCACACATGCTCGTCGATTCCTTCGTGGACCCAGAGAGGATGAACCGCAAAGTCAGTGAGGAAGGTAATCGCCGGTACCCGCAGAGGGTTGATCCGTTTGCGTCGAGCCCTTCCCAACACGACCGACGCGAATGGATAGGTTGAAACGATAGCGTCGGCCTGGTATTCGGTCGCCCATTGACGCAGGCGTCGTTCGAAGAGGAGTCCGAAGATCAGAGTCGTCACTCGTGTGAGTACGTTGAACTTGGACCAGGCCCAGTACATGGCCGAGTAGGTCCAAGGAGAACGCTCCATTTGGAAGTGATAGGTGTCGTACAGGATCTTTCCGGCGATAGGAGAAGCGTCAAGGAAGTCAACGATCTTGGTCTCGTATCCATAGGCGTCGAGCTTCTTACAGATCTCCCGTGCTGCGCCATCGTGCCCTGCGCCCATTCGCGCCGACACCACCAAGATCCTTTTTGCCATCGTTCACAGCTTATACTCAAATTACGTGGTTGTTAGCCTCGCTTTGATATCTGCAGTCGGTTTCGCTTGTGCATCCGTAGGGCAATATCGGGCGAGTCGCGCTCAAGCTGAACACCTCAATATGTCGATCGGCCTTCTTACGGGACTTTTTCGCTCCGTCGACTTTCTCTGGAGTATTGGCTTTGATGTCGTAGGCATAGCAGGTCAGTTCGTTGCTCTGATCTTTGGCCCGATCTCTGTTGTTCAACCTGTCCTCTCTCTTGGATTAGTTCTTGCAATCGTGATCGAGCGCCGGCTTGCACGTCGATCACTCTCGGTCGTTGAACTCCTTGCAACCCTCGCAGTCGCACTGCTCCTAACAGCATTCGTCGTACTGCGCGGTACGAGCACGACCGAGGCTGTCTCGTCGAGCCTCACAGTCCTAGTGTCTCTTATCGTTTTCGGAGGCTGTGCGATTCTCTATCTCGTGGCAAAGAGAACGAAGGAACGCCTCCCGACTCTACTGGTAGCGAGCTTTGGAGCCCTCTCTCTCGGTTGCGCCTCAGTCTTGGAACGAGAGGTCGGCCTCCAAATCGATGTCGGCGTAGTGCATGCACTCACTGGCTATCAGCTTTGGATACTATTGGCCTCTGCACCACTGTCGTTGTTGTTGACACAGAGCGCCTTTCAATTCGGTGAACTCAAGATCGTTCTTCCGATCTTGACCGTGGGTGAACCTCTGGTAGCCATGGTCCTCGGACGCTTCATGGTCGGTGAGCCACTCTTCCCGTCGCAGAATCTTCTCTGGGGCTTGGCTGCGCTGATAGGGCTTGCCTGTTCGCTCATAGTTTTAGCACGTAGCGAGTCCATCTTTCGCTCGGCAGTCAGTGACTCCACTTCGGCCTCGAGCGAGGGCGATGGCTCGTGAGATCTCAGAGCGCAAGACGAGCGTACGCTTCCAGCAGTAGAGTTCATTTGGTAGCGGCGCACTGTGGCAGGAGAGGTTGTACCTCAGAAGAACGACATCGAAGGTTCGAAGGGTGCCATGTGTAGGGAAGAGGTCCGACCTTCGGCATTGGTACTTTGGGTTACCGCAGAGCGAGGTATCGTAGCGTCCCTGTAGTAGCTACGGAACGTGTCGCTGCGTATGGGTCGTGCAGACTGGCTAGCGCGTTGGTGCAGAGCCCGAGGGCCCGGAGGAGCATCTTTGATCAGCGCTCGCTGGTGCTTCTTGTGTCCCTGCGAGGGGTTCCCAGTAGCTGATCTTGTGTTCAGTGAGCGGTGCGAGCACGCGACTTGGAGGTTCTCCAATCGTTTTTGTGCTCTTTGAGCAGGATCTTCTTTCTTGATTTTTTGGCATTCACTATCGGTCTCAGCGTAGCTCAACGTTTCTATGCCGATCTCATTTTGCGATGGAAGAAATCGCTGAGAAATATTGTTAAATAAACATGACTAAATCGTAGGGTGGCTAGTGTAAACAATGCGTTAACTTGTATTGAACTTGACTTAGTTGGTCGGTATTTGAGGTCGTTCCGAGATTGGATATGACCGAGACACTTCGGCGAGTTCGCGTGTGGCGGAAGTGATGATGGTGAGAGGCACAGTGGGATGTGGGTGTGTCTTTCGGAAGAAGCGTTCCTTGACGAGGGGGTTGTCAAGGTTGATGGGCCCTCTAGAAGCCCGTTTGGAGGAGACCTCTCGATGGACTCGTCGAAGTTGGCGACATGGAACTATGAGGATTGGCGTGCCGAGGCCCGTTGTGCGAGCGAAGACCTCGATCTCTTCTTTCCCGTTGGTGTGACCGGAGATGCCGAGATCCAGATCGCCGCTGCCAAGGCGGTCTGTCTCCGGTGTGCAGTTGTTGATCAGTGTCTTGAGTTCGCCCTGCGTACGAATCAAGAGTACGGCATATGGGGCGGTAAGGACGAGGAGGAGCGGCGAGTCATTCGTCGCATACGGCGACAGCGACGAAAGCTAGCGCAGGCATCGTAGAGAGCGACTCCCTTTAGCTCGTTCACTCTGGATGGCACCGTGAGAAACTCCCACGGCCCTCACTGTGACGTTCGCAACGGTCTGTAGGTTGTGGCAAGTTTCGCCTGGATCTCTTCGAACTCTGCGTCCTCGTTGGAATCTGCCACAATTCCGACACCGGAGCGGAGGAAGACGTGGGAGTCTCGACGCTCGAGTCCGCGTATTGATAAGTAGAACTCTCCGTCGCCATTCGGTTCTACTACCCCAAGGAGTCCGCCATACGCCCCCCGAACGGACCCCTCGAGGCTTCGAATCGCCTCGATGGCACGGCGGGTGGGAGTGCCGGCAATGGCCGGGGTAGGGGCGATAGCGGCAATGAGATCGAAGATAGTGTGGTTCATATCGGGTGCTGTCGCGTCGATGCGTGAACGGATATGGACGAGGTCTCCGAGATCTATTAAGTCGGGGTCCATGAGGTCGACGTTACAGTTGAGTTCGAGGAGCTTCTCGATAATGTGCTCTACGACAAAGCCGTGCTCTGCGCGATCCTTCGATGAGTCCAAGAGCTCTCCAAGCTCATCTTTGCGGCGGGTCCCGGCGAGCGGCGTCGAGCGAATGCTCCGCCCGCGTTTCGACACAATGAGTTCCGGTGATGCACCGAGCTGGTTGGCGAAAAAGTAGAGATGGGCGTTGGGGTGTGACCGTTGGAGCCTCTGTAGTGCTCGGACGATCGTGAAGTCTGGAGTAATCGGAGCCGAGATCTCTTGTGAAAGTACGATTTTTTGAAGGAAATTTTCATTGAGTAGCTCCTTCGCGCCGTGAAACAGTTCGGACCAGGCTTTCCGCAGGTTATCGTCCTGCACTGCGTCTCCAAGGAGTGGTCCTAGTTCGGTTGGCTCACTCTCTAGCTGCGATGCGCAGGCAGAGAGCGTCGTCCAGAGTTCGACGGCCGCTCGACCTTCAGCTGGGATGCTCACTTGACCGTACTGGATAGGTCCGTAGAGTTCAGGTGCTCGCAGGACTATGACTGGTTCTACCACGGTCGTGAGTTCGAGAGGGTCAAAGGGAACGGTAACGAATCGAACGCTTCGGCTCTCCGTGTCCTTCGTGGCTGTGTCGGCACTGCGTTGCAGCTCTGCTAGCTCTCGGATTGAGACTGTGTTCTGAGTCCTGATGCCGAGCCCTACCACCAGCTCGTCTGCGAGTTGGAGTAGGAAGGTTGGGACGCCGCTGTGCTCCGCAGCGCGCAGAAGATCGAGGAGCAGCACGGCCTGGTGTTCTTCTCTTTGGTCGAGTGGGGTGTTCACGGCACGAGACCGAGTCGAGTTGAGGTCAGGAGTTGGGACGCACCAAAACCAAGTGTGGTAACTCGAGGCGGAGCGAAAGCGTTCGAAGTGAAGAGCTCGAGAAATTGATCTGACGTTGGGAGATAGGTGACCGATTGAGGAAGATAGTGGTACGCATCCTTCGAGTGCGAGAGGAGTCCTCCGATTAAGGGTACGAGTCCGTTGAAGTACCGATCGTGTAGCCACTGAACGATGGAGCTCGATGGTATTGCTACTTCCAATATAGCGATGGAACCGCCCGGGCGCAGTACCCGCGCAAACTCGGCAAAGACACTGTCGAGATCGGTGAAGTTTCGAATTGCAAAGCCGCACGTGATAGCATCAAAGGTCGCAGTACCGAAAGGGAGATGCACCGCAGATCCCTGCACGACCGGAGCTACGGTCGTTCTCCGGCGAAGCATACCGTGCGAAAAATCGATGCCGACGGAGCGTTGCGTCCTGGTTTGAGCGAGCGTAAGGAAATCTCCGGTGCCACACGCTACGTCAAGCATTGTGGTTGTGGCACCAACACCAAGGTCGCGTAGTGCTCGCTGTCGCCAGTGTTGATCGAGCCCGAAGGTCATGACTCTATTGACCAGGTCGTACGTAGGTGCAATGGTGTCGAACATGTTTTGGACAAATGGTGACTTTACGTCGGAGGGTGGCAAAGCATTGGCTTTTGAACTCTTCATCGGAGCACTCCCTTGGCTGGCCAGGTGCGCGTATCGCTCTTTTCGTATGGTCGGTTCGGCCTCCAGACATTGGTAGTGTCAGCTCCCTGTGCGATCATCGCTCTCGATCGACCGGGTCGTTGTTGACGAGAATCTTTGGAGATATCGGGCGCGAGGATGAAGGAAGAGAACCCATCGGTCGTAGGCGAGGAAGTTGTCTTGTGTCGATCCTTGGGAGCTCTCCCGATAACTGCACGCATGATTCGTGACTCATCGACACAAACGACCTGTGATTGCTTACAGTCGACGCTCTGACGATGATCTCTGTCGGCTACCGCTGGGCCGAATCGATGGTCAAGCATTTTCGTAGATGTGTAGGTCATAGTGTGACCTCGACGGAGACCATAGTTTTGAGTCGAAGCGATCGACGTGAGGTTCCAAGGAGAGAGGGGTCCATATCTTCCATTCTACGACCACTCCAAAATCCAGTGGTAGCTGCGGAGGCTGCTCTAAAGGGGTGAGTCACAGTGACGACAGCGTGGGTACGCCCTTGCAGTAGGCCTCTGGCACGTGGGGCAGATTAACGGATGAACGTGACCGTGTATGAGGTTACGGACTGCGCTGACGAGGGTGCCACCGATTGCGATGACGAAAAGAAGCTCGAGGCTATCTCGCAAGGCGTTATGGATAATGATCGCTCCGGTCACGGTCGTAACCCTCTCGGTCGTAGGAAGGAGCTCTCCGGAGAGCGCCTGATGGCGTAGTGCGAGCTTAGCTGCATCGTCTCGCGTAGGAGATTCACGTAGCTATGACCTTGAGGTCGTAGTGAGTTAATGACAGCAAGATGGTCCGGATATCAGATGCGAGGTTCGGATCGTATGAGGGCTCACTCGATCGTCGACCGCAAGCTCTAGGGCCTAGCGATCTGGAATGAAAGTCTACTGAATCGCTGAGAGGGAGATTCTCGTTTCACGGAATCGCGTCCTGGGTATCGACGTTAATAGTTATGAATGTGAACGTATCGCTTACTTTGGAAAGGAGCTTCGATGACTACGAGTTCTGCGACAGAGGTTGAGTATCTCTATGCGGTGAAGCGAAATGATGCAGGTGCTGTCGAGTCCGTTGCCCGAAGTCCTAGGGACTCATTGGATGTTGAGATTTTTGTAAACGGTAAGTGGCATCTGTCGGCATCCAACGTGCGCACGTCTCCTCGGCTTGGATCGAAGGGTAGCTATCTTACGATCACGGATAAGGGATACGTTGCCTGCACAGAGGCGAAGGCAATGGAGTTCCTTGGAATTCCGGCGTCAGCAGCTGAGGCCGATGCCGACCAGCGTCAGATGGTTGCGTGACGAGCTGAGAGGCGTGTGGGATCCATCGCTCGATAGCGGTGGATCCCTTTTGTTTATCTACCATTGAGTCGTATCTGAGTTCTGCCGGGCACGGGGGAGAGCCTGGAGTTCGGTCGGTGTCGTTGGGAGCGTTCGGCGAATGAAGTCTCAGTAATTCGCTTTGTCCTGTTGAACGGCTTGTGCAGTATTGGCGCCTGAATGACCTCTTCTTCTGGTTGAGTAGTTGGTCGCCAGAGTCTGCATGAGCCGATGCTGAAAGGGCCTTATGCACATCATTTAGCGTCGGATGCCTGTCGTACTCCATCTTGGGCAGTATCTACAGGAGAAGGGATATTGGCTCTTGCAAAAAGCACTCCGCTCGAGAGATTCTTCCAGCGATGCTAGCAGATTCTCTCGAGCGGAGATGCGAATACTGTGTACAGTGAAGACTATATAACTCGGAGGTTTTGCGCTTCCTCGCCTTTTCGACCCTGAACGACGTCAAACTCAACGGTCTGTCCGACCTCAAGGGTCTTGAAACCGTCTGATTGAATATTGGAGAAGTGGATGAATACATCATCCCCTTGCTCGCGACTGATGAAGCCAAAGCCCTTCTCGGAGTTGAAGAACTTAACGGTGCCTGTAGCCAAGTGAAAATCTCTTCTTTGTTTCATGAGGGCGCCCATATGACCCCCTCGACTCAGCGCTCTTCGACATTGTCCGTTTAACTCAGAAGACGTTCGTTCAAGGTTCAAAGAGTACCGATGGTAAGGCTAGAGCCTTTGAGACAAAATGCGATCGATATTCGGGACGAAATCTCTTGAGCTGGTAGCGCTTCTCAGTAACGCTCACGCTCGTCAGGTGGTCTCCAGATTACTGCGGTGAGCGCTTGTCCTTGTCGCCATCGTGGTGGTGGTCAGGAAGGGGGCGCTGAAGCTCCCGTTTGAGGTTGGCTATGTTCTTCAGGTCAGCAGTCGGATAATGAGGATCGATCGATCGAAGTCGCTCCTCGATGGCCCCTAGCACAAGATAGTCTCGGTACCACTTTGCGTTTGAAGGTATGATGTGCCATGGAGCCGTCAGCGTCGATGTATCACTGATCACCTCATCGTAGGCATCTTGAAACTCGTACCACTTCTGACGCGTGGGTAGGTCTGCTGGTGAAAACTTCCAATGCTTTGTCGGATCGTCGAGACGCTGACTGAGACGGCGCTGCTGTTCCTCAGGAGAGATGTTCAAGAAGAACTTGATCACGTGAATCGACTCTGACGCTAAATACTCCTCGAACGCAATTACTTGCTGAGTGCGACTCTGGAGTTGTTGTGGTGTCAGGCCTCCGTAGACACGCGGAACAACGAGATCTTCATAGTGTGACCGGTTAAAGATGGCGATAGTGCCTCTGGGAGGAACAGCGGCATGAATCCTCCACAGGAAGTCATGAGCAGCTTCGGATGCAGTCGGCACGCGAAACGGGCTTACGGTTACTCCTTGGGGATTGACGCCCTCGAATACTCGTCGGATCGTACCGTCCTTGCCTGCGGTATCGAGTCCCTGAAGCACAACGAGCAAGGCATCGTGCGAGGCACTCCAGAGCTTGCGCTGCAGCTCCTCGACGAGGCCTCGACGCCTCTTGGTCTCTGCCTTCGCCGTTTTCTTTCCGTGTTGTGTGTTTGGAGGATCGTGTTCGGCCGTTCGAAGCGGATGAATTGCTCCCGGTCGCACGACGGTGAGCGCGCCGATTTGATCTTCGCCGGTCAACTCTCTCTCTGGGTTCGCCACGTAGGCACCGGCTTTCTTAGGTGTAGTAGTTGAAGACGACCTGGGCAACGAGAGATGGTTTTGACGCTGATTTGACCTCGATTACCGCATCGATTGCTGCCTGAGCACCACCTGTAATCTCTGTCACGGACGCTATCGTTGCTCCAAGCCTGAGCTCGGATCCAGATGGTACCGGTGCGGGAAATCTCACCTTATTCGTTCCGTAGTTCACTCCCATGGTGACACCTTGCACCTGCAGAATCTGCGGTAGGAGGGTGGGTAGAAGGGACAACGTTAGGTAGCCGTGCGCTATGGTCGTGCCGAATGGTCCTGACTTTGCTCGCTCAAGGTCGATGTGAATCCACTGGTGATCACCGGTAGCGTCTGCAAATCGATTGATGCGATCTTGCGTCATCTCGAACCATTCGGAGTACCCGAGGTGCTCGCCGACCTTTTCCTTAAGTCCGTCGATGCCGTTGATAATTACTGTCATGGTTTCCTGTTCTAGCACCTTCGACGCTCGCTGTCACACCAGCTCACGGCTGATTGCTCTCGGTTACTCTTTGGGGGGAGAGCGGCGTGGACGTCTAGACGAACCAAGTCTTCATATATGAGCGTGACTGAGGATGAATGATGAGGGCGAACATAGCGACCGATATGAGGACAGAGATAGCGCTTCCCGTAATGAAGCCGATGCCGTAGATAGTTGCATAGTAAAGAATCAATAGAAGGGGAATTGCGGTTGCAACGATGGCGAGATAGTAGCCCCATTTTCGTTCGTTTGCGGTTCCCCACGCTCCCAGAGCGGGCAGGATAATACCGAAGATCGGTGCAAGGGGAGAGATTCCGCTATAGAGGACAAAGCTAAGGAGCTGCATAACGGCCGTGACGTAGAGAAGGATCGTGCCGATCCGAAGCGTCTGTGGTTGGGCTGGATTGACAAGTCGAATCGAATTCATCGAACTACTCCTGGTCTCGAGGGTTTGCTGTTTGCGACCTCTTTAACAAGGGAGTGTACCAACGGTAATGAGTGGAGACTGTACTCAGGCGTAGAGCACGATTAATGAACCACGGATCTTAGCTTGGCATCTCCTCGGTATTGAGGCGAGATGGTTTTGTTGTGAGGCGTGTTGGGGGACTGGGACGGGTCTCCGGGAGCTTCTTACGAGGTGCTTGGGTTAGAGATATCTTTGGTGAGCCGTTCGATACCTTTGCGACCACGAACCGATACTGCGACGGAGTGAGTCACTGATGCGAGTTGGCCGCAGGCGGCGGCGATGTCGGACCCTCTGGTATCGCGAATCGTCACGTTGACCCCCATACGCTCGAGCTGAGAAGCGAATGAGTGGAGCACGGAGGGCGGCGAGCCAGGGGTGTCGTAGAGCGGGGTTGGGTTGAGGGGAATAAGGTTGACATGCGCTTCAAGCTCTAGGGCGATCGATGCGAGTTCTATCGCTAGATCTTCGGAGTCGTTGATCTGAGCCATCATGGCATACTCAAAGGTGACTCGGCGGCGGGTATGACGCCGATACTCCTTGAGCGAGGTGATCAAGGTGGCGAGATCGTAGCGGCGGTTGATTGGGACGATTGAGGAGCGTAGCTCGTCGTTTGGGGCGTGGAGAGAGACTGCGAGATTGAACTGTCGAGGTTCTTCGGTCAGACGCTTGATACCTGGAACGATTCCAACTGTAGATATTGTGATCGATCGAGCTCCGACCTCATAGCTGCCGTTCAGAGTCGAGAGGAAAGAGAGGACGTTGTCGTAGTTGGCGAGTGGCTCGCCCATCCCCATCATGACAATGTTACTTGGCCGAGGGGCGATCTCTAGGGACCTGACTGTACGGGCAGCCCAGACGAACTGCTCCTCCATCTCACCGGCCGTGAGCTGGCGATCGTAGCCTGCTTGTCCGGTGGCGCAGAAGACACAGCCCATTGCGCATCCGGCCTGAGAAGAGATACAGACGGTAGTTCTCGTTGGATAGACCATGAGGACCGTTTCCACGGTAGCTCCGTCTGGGTAGCGTACAAGAGCTTTTATGGTTTGGTTGGAATCGGCGTACGTCTCTGTGGTGGTGGCGAGTGAGGGTTCGAAGCTCTCCTGGAGTCGAGCTCGAAGGATCTTCGGTAACGAGGTGATCTCCCAAGGGAATCGATAGTCACGGAATCGTCCTTGGAGAATCTGTTCAAGCCTGTAAGAAGGTTCGCCTTCTAGGATCGCTTGGAGCTCACTGCGAGGAGTATCGAAGAGGCTTCGAGGAGTTGCTAAGGTATTGTTCATGAGCGCCACTCGTTTCGGAATTACTGCGTGGATCCATCGTAGCGATCCTCCGCTGCCAGCAATGAAGAATATTTCATCGGACAGTCCAGAGGCTCCAGGCCATCTTGATCATCGCGACATCTCTGGAGGTGCTGCACGGGCGGCTGTCTTCGGTGTTTCGGATGGACTGATCTCGAACGTTTCCCTTATCTTAGGTGTAGCCGGAGCGCATCCAACGGCATCACTCGTACGACTCGCTGGACTAGCCGGACTTGTTGGCGGAGCGTTTTCCATGGCTCTTGGCGAGTACGTATCGATGCGAGCGCAGCGGGAGCTCTTCGAACGAGAGATATCCATTGAGGCGAGTGAGATCGAACGGCATGGAGCTGCAGAGACTCGAGAGCTTGCGCGTATCTATGAGCGACGTGGTGTTCCGCGGGAGCTAGCTGAACAGGTGTCGGAGTACATGATGCGCGATCCCGCAGTTGCACTCTCGGTCCACGCCCAAGAAGAGCTTGGTGTGAGCTTGGACTCGATCGGTTCGCCCTGGCAGGCATCTATCTCGTCCTTCGTGGCCTTTGCAGTGGGAGCGGTGATCCCCTTGCTTGCTTGGTTTTTCACCACTGGTACAGCAGGTATCGTTGGTTCGGTCGTCGCAGCTGGAGTCGCAACGCTCCTAGTCGGGGGCTTGCTCGCACACTTCACCGGTCGATCCTACGTTCGGTCTGCTCTCCGGCAGCTTCTCTTAGCTGGGGTCGGTGCAGGAGTGACGTTCTTGGTCGGTCACTTGGTGGGCTATAGCGCCGGTTAATCGGCCTCGTAGTCTGCGCTCGAACCTGTTCTTGCCTCAAACTTCTTAACGGTCGGCGGTGTAGGCCCGGTCGATGTGGTCGATGTGAAAGCCAAAGTGATCGTACATCGTCAGGGCAGTCTTATTGTCTGCATCGACGTAGAGCATGGCGGTGGTAAGCCCGCGTTGTGAGAGATAGTCAAGTCCCGCCTCGCACATTGCAGCGCCAAGTCCCTGGCCTGCGAAGTCGGGTTCGGTTCCAATGACGTAGATCTCGCCGAGCGGGGGTTCCTCGTGGGCGTGGATTTTGGTCCAACAGAATGCAGCGAGGCGTCCGTCGATGTGGGTTAGTAGGAAACCTGCTGGATCGAACCATGGTTCACTTTCACGGGAGAGTAGGGTCGCTCGGGACCAGCCGCCTTGCTCAGGATGCCAGGCGAATGCTCGATTGTTGACCTCGAGCCAGGCTTCCTCGTCTCGGCCGACGACGAAGCCTCTGGTGATGACCGGTCGCGATGCGATGCGTTGTGTCAACGGCAGTGCACGACGCATCTGATAGAGGTCTCGACCCTTGTGCAGCCCTGCTGCTTGCGCAATCGCGTCGGTGTAGTCCGTTGGCTTGGCGACCCAGAGGTGAACGTGGCCCCCGCCGCTGCGGCTAATCTCCTCGAGAGCTTGTCGGAGCAGGTCCAGACCGAGGGCCGACTCGTCGGTTCGGTAGTCCGGGTCGACCAAAAGCTCGATGGCCCAGGAGGTGCCGGTACCAGCTACGCGGACATACCCTAGGGCAGCCGAAGTGGCCACGCTCTCGGCGATAAATCCTGATACGCCGCGTCTGCCTCCCTGAACGAGGTCGATCCAAGTGTGGTCTTCCAACGCCTTGTGACCGTCGTGGCGCTCGATGATCTTTGCTAGACGAAGTATCGAGGCGATCTCTTCTTCGCCGATTCGGCGATGGATGGTATAGGTCTCCATGGACCCTTACGCTAGCAGGCGCTTTGGTGGTAGTCGAAGTGCGCTCTGCCCCTCTGGAACGCCTCAACTATCGGTCGAGCTCGGGCAACTCGCTGTTGGTAGGAGGACCGAGGCTACAGTTACCGTGTGATTGATCAGCGCCATCTCGCTATCGCTCGTCAACTCGCTCAGCTCTATCCAGGGTCTACTGCTGAACTGTGCGAACTGAACTTCGATAGCCCCTTTCAGCTCTTAGTAGCAACCGTTCTATCGGCTCAGTGTACCGACAAGACGGTCAACGAGGTTACCGTTGACCTTTTCCGACGCTTTGGGGAGCCAGAGCAGCTCATGGCTGCTGACGAACGTTCGGTTGAACAGGTCATCCGCCGAACCGGATTTTTTAGGGTGAAGACCCAGCATATTATCGGTCTCTCGCGTCAGATTTGCGAGAACTTTGATGGGCAAGTACCAACGGAACTTAAGGACTTAGTTACCTTGCCTGGTGTCGGGCGTAAGACTGCGAACGTCGTTCGATCGGTGGCCTTTGGCTTACCGGGACTGCCCGTCGATACCCACGTCATCCGACTCTCCAATCGCCTTGGCCTTTCGACAACGAAGGATCCGGTTCGACTCGAGCATGAGCTCTGTGATTGGGTTTCGCCGAGTGAGACCGGGGTCTTCTCGCTCCGTTTGATTCATCACGGGCGGAAGGTGTGCCGAGCGCGTCGGCCGGCGTGCGGCGAGTGCGCGTTGACAGCGCTCTGTCCGGCAGCGTTCCGATCTCTACCAGGAGGAGGCTCGAGCACTGATCTGACCTGAGTGCTTGCAGGGTAGAGAGGTCATGAGCGGACCTTCGGTCGCTCCACGCAGGCTTCTTGTGGGAGTAGGGCACGAGGTGACTTAGAGCTGTTGATGGAGTTTGGCTATTCGTCGAACCGCAGTCAAAAGAGCCTTCTCTACCTGATAGAGCTCTGTCGCAAGGATCTCGTTCTTTTCTGTCATGAGTTGATCGCCAAGGCCGGAGGCACGCTTTGCGAGCTCATTGATGGTGTATTCCATTGATGACAGCTCCGCCGAAAGGCCATCCATTAGTTTTGGACTCCGGTAGGTCGGCGCCTCAGGTTTTGCTCTAGCATGCTCATACACACTAGGAAGAGATCTCTGAGGGAAAGCGGGAAGGTCTCAAGATGTTGAAGATTCTAGATTTACGAGACTTAGACCTTGTCAATCTCGGAGAGCTGCTTCCGCGTCCTCAGCTACGACGCGAAGAGCCGGTGGATCTGGTCCGGCAGATAATTCACCAAGTTCGCGAGCTTGGTGACGAAGCTCTCGTAGCCTTGACGAAGCAGTACGACGGAGTTGAGCTGTCGAAGTTGGTGGTCGAGCCTTCTGAAGTTATCGCAGCTTACGAACGCATCGATCCTGAGCTCCGCTCCGCGCTCCATTTTGCGTTTGACGCAATCGTGACGCTCAATGGTGATGAACTTCGACGACATTACAGCGACCACTCAGGCCCCAGCAATGGCCATGTGATCCACACAAAGTTTGTACCGGTGGAGCGAGCAGGTTGTTACGTACCCGGAGGACGAGCCCGATATCCCTCATCGGTCATTATGACTGCTGGAATTGCGAAGGTAGCGGGGGTCTCTGAGGTTGTCGTCTGCGTTCCCCCCGGTGCGGATGGCCGAGTCGACGACGCGACCCTAGCGGCGTGTCACATCTGCTCTGTCGATGTGGTGGTAGCGGTCGGTGGAGCGCAAGCGATAGCGGCCATGGCCTATGGCACGACGTCGGTTCCGAAGGTGGACGTTATTGTGGGTCCTGGAAACACCTATGTTTCGTTGGCTAAGCGAGAGGTCTCCGGAGTTGTCGGGGTGCCCTCGTCGTTCGCTGGTCCATCTGAGGTTGTCGTCATCGCAGATCGGTCGACACCCCCGCTCTGGGCGGCAGTTGATGTGGCTGTACAGGCCGAGCACGGTCCTGAGGGACTTGCGTGGTTGATCACCTGGGACCTCGAGTACGCCGAAGCGGTCGCTTCGGAGCTGAACACGTACGTCGAGAGTTCTCCACGAGCTGATCAGATTCGCTCTACCTTGGAGGAGGGTGGCTACGCCGTCGTCGTCTCTGACCGAGAGGCCGCTCATCGTGTCTCGAACTTCATTGCTCCGGAACATCTTGAGCTTCTCTACGAAGACCCGTCACGCGACTATCACCTCATCACTGCGGCGGGAGCCGTCTTTGCTGGCGTTACGGGGACTGCCGCCTTCGGCGATTACGTCGCAGGCCCTTCCCACGTCTTGCCTACTTTTGGCACCGCCCGCTTCGCTTCGGTGCTCTCAGTGGTCGATTTTCTCAAGCGTCTCCACATCGTCGAAGTCGGAGAGGGTGCTCTCGGAGCGGCGGCGGAGGCGGGAGAGAGGTTGGCGCGTTCAGAAGGTCTTGAAGCGCACCGATACTCCTTAGAGCTCCGTCGGAGCGCTTCGCTATGATCCCTCGTCCTCGTGGCTCACTTGAGCTTCGGCGGGGATATCACTCGCCCCAGCTCGAACTCGAAGTCCGTCTCAACACGAACGAGTCCCCGTTTCCGCCCCCGGAAGGCTTCTCTCGTCGATTGGCCGAACGAATCTCGAAGCTCTCCCTCAACCGCTATCCCGATCGCTCCTATCGGATGGTTCGTGAGGCATTAGGTGGATTCGTCGGGGTTGGAGCCGATCGAATCTTCGTTGGTAATGGCTCAAACGAGGTGCTCCTCAACGTAGCGCTTGGATATGGTGGACCGGGCCGCCGAGCCGTTGTGTTCGAGCCAACGTACTCTCTGCACGCCCACATCGCCACGAAGGTCTCGACCGAGGTCACGAGCCTGCCTCGCTCGAGCGACTATCGCATCACCGTCGACGAGTACGTGCTTCCCTCGATCGAGACGGCCTCTCTTGTCTACCTCTGTACACCGAATAATCCGACTGGAATCGTCGAGGACCCCCAAGATGTGTTGAGGATTGTGGCGCATAGCCGTGGGCTCGTAGTTCTGGATGAGGCGTACGGTGACTTTTCGGCTCAAACTCGAGCGAACGTTGCTCTCATGGGTGACAGTGTGATCTCGGTACGGACCTTTTCGAAGTGGTTCTCACTCGCGGGACTTCGTTTTGGTTACAGTATCGCTCATCCAGAGGTAACGGCCACTCTTGATGAGGTCGTTCTTCCCTATCACTTTGATCAGATCAAGCAGGCGGCCGTCCTTACGGTACTGGAGATGGTAGAGGAGTTTGATGCGCAATCTGCGATGCTCGTACATCATCGCGAGGAGCTCCGCCGAGGCATTGCAGAGCTCGGTATTGCGACGCTTCCTTCATCCACGAACTTTCTCCTGATGCTGCTTCCCGGACGGGACGCTTCCCTGCTCTGGCGTAGGCTCGTGGAGAGGTCGGTCTTGGTTCGAGATACAACTGGCTGGCCCGGTCTGCCTTCATCTCTGCGAGTGACGGTTGGTTCGCAAACGGAGAACGCTCGGTTCCTCGAAGCCTTTGCCACGGTTCTCACTGCTTAGGCTAACCTCATAGCACTATGGGAGCTCTTCAGGAACGATTCGGTAGTTGTCGGCGGACGACGAAAGAGACGACGATAGCTCTGTCGATTGTGCTCGATGGGGGAGGAGAGTCCTCCATCACAACCGGAATACCATTCTTCGATCATACTTTGGAGCAGATCGCGAAGCATGGTGGGCTCGTGCTCGAAGTTGCAGCCACGGGAGATCTCGAGGTCGATACACATCACGTCGTCGAAGACGTTGGAATCTGCTTTGGCACGGCGCTGCATGAGGCACTCGGCGACCGTAGTGGAGTAAGGCGCTTCTCTGATGTTGCTGTTCCAATGGACGAGACTCTCATCTCTGTTGCCCTTGATCTCTCCGGTCGTCCTTACCTGTACTATGACGTTTCACCACCGTCGCCGTACCCTCTTGGTTCGCCTGGGTACGATCCGCAGCTCACCGAGGAGTTTTTCCGCGCACTGGTGATAAGCTCGGGCATCACTCTCCATATCTCAATGGTGCGCGGGAGAAATACCCACCATATCGTGGAAGCAGTGAGCAAAGCGTTCGGACGTGCCCTTCGAGAGGCGAAGGAGGTTATCGGGGAAGATATTCCTTCTACCAAAGGAAGTCTCTCATGACTATTGGCGTCGTTGACTATGGAATCGGTAACCTCTACTCGTGTTTTAAAGCGATTGAGGCTGCTGGTGGAGATGTAGTGATGATGGATCGACCTCAGGAGCTCGTGGGTGCTGATGCACTTGTGGTTCCTGGCGTTGGAGATTTTGGAGCCTGTGTTCGGGCCCTGCGTCAAGGTGGTTTTGAAGAGCCACTGCGCGAAATGCTTGCCAAGGAACGACCGGTTCTAGGTATCTGTGTCGGGATGCAGATGCTCTTTGAAGGCTCTGACGAGGCCCCTGGTGAGGATGGTCTTGGCATCTTAGCTGGTCGCGTTCGTCGGCTTGGACCAGGAGTTCGTCTTCCCCAGATGCAGTGGAATACCTTAAGCTACGTACCGTCTCCAATCGCTTCCGAATCGAATGACTCATCGACCTCGTATCCCTCGCTTTTTCGAGGCCTGCCTGAAGGGTTGTGGGTCTACTTTGTGCACTCCTACGGTGTGGCTCTTGGTGAGTTCACCACGGCGTCGTCGTGCTACGGTGACACCTTTAGCGCTGCGGTGCAAAGGGGTTTGCTGTACGGAACCCAGTTTCATCCCGAGAAGTCCTCTTCTGTCGGACTGTCCATTTTGAGAAACTTCGTCGAGATCGTGAGAGAGATGAACGTAAAGAGAGAGGTCGAGAGGGCGTGAAGGTAATTCCGGCGGTCGACGTCTTAGATGGACGCTGCGTTCGACTCATACAGGGAGACTACAGTCGACGGATCTACTACAAAGGTGTCGTTGAGGCAGCTGAGGAGTACCGTTTGCTCGGTGCAACGGAACTCCATCTCGTTGATCTGAACGCAGCGAGAAGTGGCGAGGCCTCGAGTGATGAGCTCGTAGCGAGCGTGCTCGCGATGTCAGAGCTAGCTGTTGAGGTAGGGGGAGGCATTCGTAGCCGCAGCGTTGCGGAGCGGTACTTCGCTCTTGGCGCAGAACGGATCGTTGTTGGCTCTTCCATCGTTGATGACTTTGCACTCTTCCGTGAGTTGTGTCAGGCCTATCCCGGTAGAGTCGTGGCCTCGCTCGATTACCGGCGAGAGGCTGGTCAGCGCTACCTAGCGACGCACGGCTGGGAGGACGGGAGCGACCTCCCTCTTCTTGAGGGATGTGCATTGGTTGTAGAAGCGGGCTGTCGGCGCGTGCTTGCAACCGACGTCTCTCGGGATGGCATGATGGAAGGGACGGATCTCGATACCTACGAAGAGATTCTGCACAGCTTCGATGTGGAGCTGATTGCATCTGGCGGAGTCGGTTCGATCCACGATCTCGAACGTGTGGATTCGCTCGAGGTGAGTGGGAGAGGAATCTACGGGGTTGTCGTCGGGAGAGCCTTTTTTGAAGGTCGGATCGATGTAGCTGAGGCTCTTCGTCGATGGAGTCGGTAAGGGTCATACCGTGTCTGGACGTACGCGCCGGACGGGTCGTGAAGGGTGTGAACTTTCTCGCGTTGCGAGACGCTGGAGACCCAGTTGCGCTTGGTGCGTACTACGAGTCGCAAGGGGCCGATGAACTCGTCTTCTTGGATATCAACGCATCGATCGAAGGTCGTGCAACGCTCATTGAGCTGGTGCGTCGTTGCGCTGAGTCGGTCTTCATCCCGCTCACCGTCGGCGGGGGGGTCGACTCCATCGCCTCTGCGGAAGCACTCCTACGAGCCGGTGCGGACAAGGTCTCGGTGAACTCGTCGGCGGTTGCGGAGCCCAACCTGATCTCCGATCTCGCCCAGCGGTTCGGTCGGCAGTGTGTTGTCGTTGCGGTTGACGCTCGTCGACGTCACGACCGTTTTGTCGTCGTCACCCATGGTGGGCGCAGAGAGACCGAGATCGACGCTTTGGAGTGGGTTAGTAGAGTTACAGAGCTTGGTGCAGGTGAGATTTTGGTGACCTCCATGGATCGCGATGGAACGAAGGACGGTTACGACCTTGCGCTGCTTGCCTCGATCAGTTCCGCGGTCAACGTACCAATCATCGCATCAGGTGGGGTTGGTAAACAACAAGACTTTGTAGATGGTGTGCTTCAAGGGGGAGCACAAGGACTTCTCGCCGCTTCGGTCTTTCATTTTGGGGAGCTCTCTATCGCCTCAGTGAAGACCGCCCTCAGCGATGCTGGAATCTCGGTCCGTCAGACTGGTGAGCCCGATGGAGATATCCATGCGTCGAGGACGTAGAAGAGTGGCGCTCCGAGTTGAATGGATGGACTATGGGCGATAGAGCACGACAACCAGTAACCATGCTGTCAGACCGCATTTTGGTCTCCCAGCCTACAAACGAGGGTGAGCGGCAATCGCGTTCGGGAATCTTGATACCGGCCACTGCACAAGTGCCGCGCCGGCTGGTCTGGGCCGAGGTGGTTGCAGTTGGTCCGGGTGTGAGAAGCGTGAAAGCGGGCGATACCGTCCTGTTCTCTCCCGAGGACCGTTTTGAAGTTGAGGTGCAAGGTGAAGACTACATCATCTTGCGAGAGCGCGATGTGCACGCGATAGCGGCCGAGCGGATCGAGAGCGTGACGGGTCTCTACCTCTGATGGGCCAGTTCTTTGCTTCAGGTCTCTCGGTCGACCTCGATCTGGTAGCGAGGCTCAAGTTCGGTGCGGATGGCTTAATTCCAGTCATAGTGACCGATGAAGAGGGAGTCGTCTTGATGCTCGCCTACAGTGACGAGGAGGCGGTGCGACGGACGCTTGAGACGAAACACAGCTGGTTCTACTCTCGTTCGAGGCAGGCCTATTGGGAGAAGGGTGCTACTTCGGGTAACTTCCAAGTTGTGCGTGAGATTCGGACCGATTGTGACTTTGATACGCTGCTCTACCAGGTTGAACAGGTGGGGTCTGGAGCGTGTCACAACGGAACATACTCGTGTTTTACCTCAGTCGTTGCTCAAGGATCAGAGAGATGACCGATGATCGCTTCTCGTCGAGCTCGTTCTCTCCTGACGAGGAGTCTTTTCTGCAAAGTGCCCGAGGGCGGCGTATTCTCTCGGTGACGTTAGAACTCAACTCCGATACTGAGACGCCGGTATCGACCTATGCCAAACTGGTCGGCGACGAGGTCGGGTTTTTGTTGGAGTCGGTGGAGCAGGGAGAGCGATGGTCTCGCTACTCGGTACTTGGGCGCAGACCCTTGGGCGTTGTGTCGCTTCGCAATGGAGTCGTGAGCTGTGATGGTGATCTCGCTGAGGAGCTCGAGATCGTCAGGACAGATGGAATCTTTGCCGCACTTCGTAGCCTGCTCGTGAACTTCAAGGTGGAGCGCCAGGACGAGCGTTTACTACTTCAAAATGGTCTCGTTGGCTATCTGGGATACGACACCGTACGAGAGATCGAGTCACTTCCTCACCAACCTCGTGATCTCAAAGGTCACCCTGACGCTTCGTTCCAGCTCACTGGCGAGGTTGTCGTCTTCGATCACTGGCGACAAGTTATGACGCTCGTCAAGAACGTTCTCTGTCCGATCGGGGCCGACGACGCTACGATAGCGAAACTCTATCGGGTATCCAAGGAGGCGCTTGTGGAGATGGTTGCAGCCATCGAAAAACCGGTGTCACGATCGTTAGTTGCGCTGAACGATGGAGTCCGGCCTGAGATCGAGCTCGATCGATGGACGACCTCGGAGCAGTACGTTGACGCGGTACGGGCTGCAAAGGAACATATCTTGGCGGGCGACGTCTTTCAAGTTGTTTTGTCTCAATGCTTTGGATTCCAGCTTCAGCCATCGCCCTTTGAGCTCTACCGAGTCCTTCGACGGGTCAATCCGTCTCCGTACATGTACTACCTGCAGTCTCCTGAGGTGAGCGTGGTTGGCTCGTCGCCAGAGGCGCTCGTGAAGCTTGAGGGGCGTAGAGTGATCTCTCGTCCGATCGCTGGTACTCGACGGCGGGGCAACGATAGCGCTCATGACGCCGTCCTTGCGGCCGAACTTCTTGAGCACCCAAAGGAGAGAGCCGAACACGTGATGTTGGTAGATCTTGCTCGCAACGACCTGGGGCGAGTCGGCGAGTTTGGATCGGTCAGCGTTGACGAGTTTATGACTCTCGAGCGATACTCCCACGTCATGCATATGACCTCTCAAGTCTCTGCGATGATTCGAGAACCCATCGACGCCATCGACGTACTCCGAGCGACCCTTCCTGCAGGCACACTCTCTGGGGCTCCAAAGGTGCGAGCAATGGAGCTTATCGATGAGCTCGAGACCTCCAAGCGCTCCATCTACGGCGGAGTCTTAGGCTATCTCGGTTTCGATGGCGATCTCGACGTTGCGATCACGATACGTACCGCTGTGATCGACAGAGATGGCAAGGGCTACGTGCAGGCCGGAGCTGGAATCGTAGCAGATTCTGATCCGCACGATGAGGATCGTGAGTGCGTGAGTAAGGCTTCTGCTGTTCTCGTCGCCGTAGCACTCACGAACTCCCTGAACGATTCGACGGCAGTGTCTCTTTCGAGCGAGCAGTTCGATGTCTGACTCGCTGGCTACGGGTTCGTCCGTTTTTCATCGAACCTTCGATCTCGTGAGTGTGGTTGGACCGGGTGCTACCGCGTTCCTCCATTCACAGGTGACGTCAGACCTGGAGTCTGTGGTCGCAGCCGGAGCGTCAAACACTGCGGTCGACACGTTAATACTGGAACCCTCGGGCAAGGTGGCAGCGATAGCGGTCTGTCGCTGGACATCTAGCGAGCAGCGGTGGGATCTCTTCGTTGAACACGGCTACGGATCTCGGGTGATCGAGCGACTTCAACGTTTTTTCCTTCGCGTGAAGGCAGAGCTCACCCTCCAATCTCGAACATGCTCGTTGATCGATCGATCGGATCTCGTTAGTGATGACGTTCTCGTCTCGACTCCTGCTCCACTCTTTTTTCTTGGACTGGCACTCCTCAACGATGCCGGTGAGGTGAACAATTCTTCGATCGCAGGAGTGGATCTGAGCTCTGCGATCCAAGACGATATCGACCGCTGGGAGCGCCGTCGTCTGCGCCTCTGTACTCCGTCAATGAGCCACGAGCTGTTGAGGGAGCGAGTGCCGGCGAGTCTTGGGTCCAGGGTGATGGCGAGGGCAGTGTCCTTGACGAAGGGTTGCTACACAGGGCAAGAACTCGTTGCTCGTATGGACGCTCGTCAAGCGCGACCGCCTGAGACGATCGTTGCCGCTCGCATACCCTCTGATGAACTCTCTTCTGAGTTGAGGTCGAGGGCTCTCAGGCGCGGTGACACGGCACTCATCGAGATACAAATGGTGGACGGAGAGGGTCAAAGTATTGGGGAAGTGACGTCTCTGGGTATCGATGACCATGGCGAGCTTCGGGTGCTCGGATTTCGTCGACGATCGTTCGCTGACGAAGAAATTCTTCGACTTGTGGTAAACGATGTGCTCTACAGTCTCGAGGTCGTAGACGCCGTTGGTTGATTGAACAGTCCGCGGGTGGGACCTGTCGGAGAGGTGAAGTGTGTCGCACGCTCTGACCGGCAAGATCTGGTAGTCGTCCAAAGACTATCGATAGGATGTCATCTATCAGGGTGGAAGAGGAGTGCGCACCTTGGAGATTGGAGCGAGCGAGACCCTGTTCTTGTACCTTGCTGGCCTGTTGCCGATCCACGTCTGTTCGCTGCTCTCGTCGTTCTTCTCTTCTGTCAATCGACGTTGTGGACGCTCCAGTGTTCTCGAAATATCCATTCTCACTACCTGGGAGAGCGATGAGTTGAGCAGTGTATCTCCCATTTTCCGCTGTCGTTGACGGCTGGAAAGGTCTTCTGACACTGCAGGGGTGGACTGCTGGAATGAGAGATTGGTGAAGAAGGCGGAGCGGTCTGCGTGAAGCGGGGTCTGTCAGGGTATCTCGGAAGCGGGGTAAGTTCGGGTAGGGACATCAGTGAAGGAGTGTGCGAGCAATGTTGACGTCGAAGGTGAAGGCTACGAATGCGGATCCTAGGGGAGATGCGGGGGAACGCAACGAGTTCCTCTCACCGATCTACGGCTCCCGTGAATTAACCGAGGCGATTCCCAGATACGAATTTCCCGATCACGAGGTTCAGCCTCGTGTCGTCGCTCGACTGATCGAGGACGAGCTGAATCTCGACGGTAATCAAGCGCTTAACCTAGCAACCTTCGTCACCACCTGGATGGAGCCGGAAGCAGATGCTCTGATGATCAAGACCTTCGGGAAGAACTTCGTTGACGCCGATGAATATCCCCAGACTGCTGAGATAGCGGATCGCTGCGTCAACATGTTGGCGGATCTTTTCCATGCTCCGGACGCATCGACGGCCGTTGGGACGGCAACGGTTGGATCGTCAGAGGCCATTCATCTCGCAGGTCTCGCGCTCAAGTGGCAGTGGAGAAAGAAGAACCCTGACTACAGAGGGCGTACACCAAATATCGTGATGGGGGCGAACGTGCAGGTGTGTTGGGAGAAGTTCGCTCGCTACTTCGACGTCGAACCCAGGTACGTACCGATGACCAAGGATCGATTCATCCTCGGTGTCGATGAGGCAATCGATCTGGTAGACCAAGATACCATAGCGGTCGTTGGTATCTTGGGCTCAACCTATACCGGTGAATATGAGCCGATTGCGGAGCTCAGTTCGGCGCTCGACGAACTTGAGCGTCGAACCGGTCTTGACGTTCCCATTCACGTTGACGCTGCGTCGGGGGGCTTCGTAGCGCCGTTCGTGCAACCTGATCTTAGGTGGGACTTCTTGTTGGAGCGAGTTCACTCCATCAATACCTCGGGCCATAAATACGGCTTGGTCTATCCGGGTGTCGGTTGGGTGCTCTGGAGAGACCAAAGTCTCTTACCTGAAGAGCTCATTTTTCACGTGAACTACCTCGGTGGAGATCATCCGACGTTTAATTTAAACTTCTCTCGAGGATCGTCTCAGATTGTCGCCCAGTACTACAACTTTCTGCGGCTTGGTCGAGATGGCTACACGAAAATTCTGACCTCTCTGCACGCAACGGCGAGATGGATTAGCCAAGAGTTGGAGGCTCTGGGCCGCTTCGAGTTGCTCTCTACAGCGGACTCTCTCCCAGTTGTCTGTCTCCGACTCGTTGGTGAATCTAGTTTCGATGTCTTCGACCTCTCGGCGGCCTTACGCGAGCGAGGGTGGATAGTGCCGGCCTACACACTGGCGCCGAACGCCTCTGACCTTAGTGTCTTACGGATCGTCGTGCGGGAGGGTCTAGGCGCCGATCTTGCCGCTTCGCTGGTCAGTGATATCAGGATCGCAATGGAGAACTTAGACCAGGGCCACCGCCCGTTAGAGCCGGCACCGGCGAGATCGGAGGCGGTGATCCCAAAAGTCGCAAAGGAGCGCACACCGACCGCTTCGACTAAGTCTCGGAACGTGTGCTAAGCGTTCCGAGATCGACACTACCTAACTAAGTCGTGATTGGGTCGCGGTCGTAGCGTTGGTTACATTTCGGAGAGTCGATCGAACGCTTCGTCATCGAGCTTGAGGTCCCCAGCGAGTGCGTTCTCACGAGCGTGCTCGGGTGACGACGTCCCTGGAATCGGCAGCATGACCGGTGATCGCTGGAGGAGCCATGCCAGGGCAACTTGCGATGGCGTTGCTTGGAGTCGTTCTGCGATCTCGCCGACAACGCCGGTGCTTTGTGACAGAGCACCGGTCTGAATTGGGAACCACGGAATGAAAGCGATAGAGCGCTCTTCGCAGTAGGTGAG
>JAJYZP010000062.1 GCA_021799875.1 Actinomycetes bacterium
GGCGGAGCTTCGGCATCGGAAAACTCTTACAACGAGCTGGTGTCGGTTGGCGAGATCTCGCGCACCAGGCTGTGAGAGTTGTTGGTCAAGACGGCAAGGAGTCGTGGGTGCTCTAAGTCTTTGAAGCTGCGATGTATGTCTTGCCGGTAAGCCATTGCCGTTCGTAGTCTTGGTCTCGGGTGAATGCATCCTTTGAAGCTCGACCTCAATACGTGGAGCTGAGGTGCTATGCAGATTGCATGGTGAGAGCGATGTCACGGCCATTCTGTGCTCCTCTGTCCGTTTCTGAGTTCAAGTTGTGTCTGGAATGCAGCGGTACCCTTCGTTCACGGCGAAATGTGTCTCTGTATGCGCCCATTGTGAGATTAGATGCTGTGGATAAGTGGTGTTGTCCGGACATATGGCACCCAAGGTGAGCAGAAACCGAAGAATTCTCCTGATTGAGTTACGTTTTTGACACCGTAGACCGCATTGAGGTGCTAGCTTGTGTTTCGGTTGGCCAGAACTTCGCGCTACTGCATGTGTGGAGATTTAAAGTGGTGGACCAGAGGTTTTCTGCCCAAGGCGGTAAGCCTCAAGCAAGAAGGTCTGTGACTTACACAAGACCTACGAATGTGCAGGAGGAAGTGGAGAGGTAATGGACAGATGGAAATCTGACAACTACGAGAGTGGGGAGGGTCGGTTGCCAAGTCGGTCTACCTCGCTATCTCGGCGGTTGTTTAGCTTGGCCGGAGTGGCTGCGCTTACCGTCGGTGGCGCTGCTGGTGCGGTCATAGCAACATCGGGGGCTGCATTCGCAACGCAGAACCCGATTTCTTCGAATTATTACACCGTAGGAAGTGTCGTCAGTGGCGGCCTTTCCTTTACGGCAAGTGAGTCAGCGGCGTCTGCCACTGGTGTGACCTACACAACCGGATTCACGGTTCCAACTGGCGTGAGCGGCACCTCCGTGACCCTTTCTGGGTTGCCAGATTCTGCCGCGTCAGCTACGAGCGCAATTGTGACTGTCGCAGGTGTTCAAAGTGTTGTTAGCTTCACCCCTTCATCAGGCGTCGTTAACACTGGAAGCCTGGTTGCTGGTGATCAGGTAACGATCGTGATCTCTGGGTTCACTAACTCCTCTGCGGCGGGAACGGCGTTCACGCCGACTGCTGCGGTTGGATCTACGACGGTTGCCACAGGTAGCTTTACGTTGACGTCAGCGGTTGCCTCTACGGCAGCGGTCTCCGTAGCGCCAACGACCGCAAGCTATCAAGGTTCTGCCGCAACGTTCTCCGGCTTCACTGGACTGACTGGTAACGTTCTGGATCTTGAGGTTCAAGGTGGATTGACGTTTAGCTCGACAACTTTGGCCAGTAACTATGTCGTAACCTACTCAACCGCAGGTTCGTCGACAAAGACTACTGCGCCGGTTGAGAGTGTGACTGCAAACGCCACAACGACCGGTGGAATATCCTATGTAACGCTTACGCTTGGTACTATCTTGTCGAGCGGTGACACTGTCAATGTTGCAGCTAATGGTACGACGAACAGCGGCACTGCTGGTTCGTACTATGCAGCGATGGCTACCACTTCGCCGAGTTCGTCTGCGACCCTGACTTCTGGTCCGCAGTTCTCGATCGGCAACTCGATGCCAGCGATTTCGTTGACGGTGAGCCCGGCTAACCAAGCTGCATCGAATGCGGTGTACGGAGTGACCTTTACGGTTCCTTCGAACTACACTTCATCCGACAAGTTGGTGACGAGCTTCACGGACAGCAATGGTGCTACGGTTGGGCTCGGAACTGGTTACGCCATCTTCGATACCACGAACCCAGCTGCTGATAGCTCATCTTCGAGCGCCGCAACTCCTGCTGGTATTTCGCTAACAAATGTTGCAGCGGGAGATGCGATCACCGTTGATTACTACGGTATCACCAATAGTTCGGCGGCTTCGGTAAGTGCGACTTCGTTCTTGAACCCAGATGATACGATTCCTGCCACCTCGAACTCAGTTTCGTATGGTGCAGCGTCGGCGACCTCAAGTGGTTTGAACGTGGCGCTCTCGAACTCGGAAGTGGATGGAACGTCGACTTACACGATTTCGGGACTTATTGCCGGTGGTTCGGGAGTGAATAGCGCATCGGAGACGATTGCTCTTTCGTTCAACAACAATGCTGTGCTTCCGTCCAATCTAGTCAACTACACCTTGACGGACTTGACGACGGCTAGCTCTTCGGGCCTGACCGGATCGCCTGGTGTGTCGTATGATTCCACGACCAACACGGAGACGGCTACGTTGACTACTGCAGAGCCGATTACAGCGGGTGACAAGCTCTCGATCACCATCACTGGTGTTCAGAACCCATCCTCTGCTTCGACCGTAGATCAACTGACTGTTGAAGGATCGAGTACTCTTCCACTGGTCACCAACGCTTCAGTTACGAGCACGGTTCCGACCGCAGCTGTGACAGATTCCAATGGCGCCTTGATCCAATCTGGTGGTCAGATTGACGTCATCGCCGGTGGCTATGCGTTCGGTATTCCGTCCTTTGCTGACTATCAGAAGATTGCCGGCATGCTCGGAACGACGGTTGTTTCGGGAACCTTCCCGACTGCTTCGGCTCCACGTGCAGGTACGCTGATCCAGCCAATTGGACAGGCCGGTATCTGGGTTGTTGGTACGAATGGTGAGCTCTACCAGTTCTCGTCTGGTGCGCAGTTCGCAGCAGACGGTTACTCGGGCATGGAAGTTATTCCAGTCCCGTCGGCTGGTGGTTTGACGGTGGCGACCGGAGTTCCTCCGACCGCAGCTGTTACGACTCCTGACGGTGCGATCGTCCAGTACGGTAGCACGCTCTACGTCTATGCAGGTGGTACGCCGTTCGGTATCCCGACCTTCGCTGACTATCAGAAGATCGCAGCGATGACCGGTTCGATGGTTGTCCAGGGTAGCGGTACAACACCAGTTGCTTCGGCTACGACTGCAAATGGCGTTCTGGTTCAGCCAATCGGTGCTGCAGGGATCTGGGTTACCTATAACGGTACGCTCTATCCATTCAGCTCACCGGCTCAGCTCCAGAGTGATGGTTACAACGGAATGTACACGATTCCTACGCCAGGCACGGGTTCACTCGTAGTCAGCTAAGGATAACTTGATACTTCCTCTCGAGGGGACAGGGCTTCGGCTCTGTCCCCTTTATGAGTTTTGAGACGTTTTGGACTTGTGGTGTTCTCGTAGTTAATTTGTCGGCGTTAGTCGAGAGAAGTTCTATCTGGGAGGTGGACTGTTCTCGAGAACTCTCTGCTCCGCCTTAGTGCCCGATGTGGGCTCGTGATGTCGTGGAGCGGTGCGTTGCTCGTATTCGGTGCCGGGGCGCCGAACGGGCCCCCTCGCCCGTAGTTCTGCTACCGTCGAGGAGACCTCTGAGGGCGCATGCCGCTACGAGTGTCTTCTAAGCCCAACCGGTGGTGGTATCGCCTTGGCTGCTGTGCAGGAGTGTTCGGATGGCCTGCGGCGTAAAGAGACCCTGGGTGATCATAGGCAGTAGGCGCGGTGTCATCTCAGTGGCCATGGCGTCGAAGAGTTTGGCGAGAGTGAGATCTGAATTTTCTTGGACGGAGAGGGTCTGCAATCCTTCCTGGAGTTGGTCAAGGATCATGGCGACTCCGGGGAGCGCGCGGAGATCGACGAGCGGGGTATCGAGGAACCGCTGAAGGTCTTCTCTGTTGTCGGCGATGTGGCCCGAGATTAGCTCTTTGCTCTGTGTGTAGAGTCTCGATGTTCTCTCCTGCCAGTCGAACGTGACTGGGTCTCGGTAAGGCTCTGCTCCGTCCAGACGGAGGTCTATCTTTAGTCGTCCGTTTTCTTCATGTGCGCTTACTGAGCAATGGTGAAGCAGGTTTTGTGACGAGAGCCCCAGCTCGAGGGTGTAGGGTCCGGGTGCTATGGACCGTGATCCTGACTCGCTGTGCCAGCTGGTGAAGGCTTCTGGCGAAAGGGTGATAGCTATCCTCTGTGTTGCTCCTGGTTCAAGGTGGACCTTAGTGAAGCCCCGCAGCTCGTGGAGTGGCCGTGACGCCGAGTTAGGGCTGTTGCTTCGGACATAGAGCTGTAGGACTGTCGAACCGGCTCTGCTGCCGACGTTGGTGACGGTGGTTGCCAGAGTGAGTGAGTCGGTTGGCTTCTCGGTGCTCGTGGAGAGCGTTAGCTCGGGCGTAGTGAAGTCGAACGAGGTGTAGGAGAGTCCATGTCCGAATGGGAAGAGGACCGGTAAGGCTGTTGAGTCTGCAAAGCGATAGCCAACGAAGCTGCCCTCCGCGTAGAGGACGGTCTGGGGATCCGTAGCGGGTATCAACGATGTTGGGTGATCGGCGAGATTCTCGAAGTAGGTCTCGGCGAGACGTCCACCTGGGTCGCAACGTCCAGTCACGACGTCGGAGAGCGCCTCTGGCCCAGCCTGTCCGCCGAGATAGGTAGTCACGATGGTGGAGACTCTGCTGTGCCAACTCATAGTGATAGGAGTGCCAGCGGTGACGATCACGATGGTAGCTGGGTTTACCTCGGTGATGGATTCGATAAGTTTTTCGTGGACGCTTGGGAGTTTGAGACTCTGGCGGTCGACCCCTTCGATCTCGTCGAGTTCGAGTAGTCCTACAAAGACCAACGCTATGTCGCACTCTTGTGCTAACTTCCGGGCATCGCTGATGAGTAGGTCGTCCCTATCGGGTTGGCTTGGGTCGTACCCTGGGGAAAACTGCACCGTAGTTCCTGGGGCGCACTCTCGTGAGAAGGTGGTGAGAAAGTCGGGCTGGCAGGTTGGCGTGACCTTGGAGCTTCCGCCTCCTTGAATACGCGGCGTCCTTGCTAGCTCCCCGATTACTGCCACTCGTAACGGTTGCGTCAGCGGAAGGAGTGAGAGATCGTTTTTCAGGAGAACGATCGCCTCTTGTGCCGCTTGACGAGCGAGGCGGTGGTGAGCTGCAACCATCTCAGCGTCGGGTCCGAGTGGTGGCGACTCCGTGTCGTCGGCTGAGGTGCTGCCGACCTCGAACGTGGCCTCTCGTGCCTGACTGTCTGGGTTGTACCCGGAGTTGTCCGACTGGGTGAGCGTGAGAGCGAGCTTGGTGACGTTGGCCGCAGCTCGAAGGAGTGATGCTCGTTCGAGCCTTCCCGTGGTGAGGTCTTCGTGAAGCTCGTTGTCGCCTGAACCGTTGAATCCTGGCATCTGGAGATCGAGACCTGCGTTGATGGCCGGTGTTCGATCGAAGACAGCGCCCCAGTCTGACACGACGAGACCTTGAAAGCCCCACTGATCTCGCAAGATGGTGGTCAAAAGCTCGTGGTGCTCACTGGTGTGAGTTCCGTTGAGCTTGTTGTAACTCGCCATGACCGTGAGCGGGTCTGCGGTCTTTATGACGTGCTCAAATGCAGAGAGATAGATCTCTCGAAGGGTTGGTTCATCGATGATGGCGTCAACGCTGTAGCGATACCGCTCTTGATTGTTTGCGGCGAAGTGTTTGAGAGAGCTACCGACACCTTGGCTCTGGACCCCTCTGACCCAGGCCGCTGCAAGGACCCCGGTGAGCAGTGGGTCCTCTGAAAAGTACTCGAAGTTTCGCCCACAGAGCGGTGTTCGTTTAATGTTGATCCCCGGTCCGAGTAAGACGTTGACGCCGAAGGAGCGAGCCTCAAGACCAAGTGCTTTACCGATCCGTGCTACGAGGTCAGGATTCCAGGTCGAAGCGAGAGCAGATGCGGTTGGAAAGCAGGTCGCTGGGAGCGATGGAGCTAGCGTAAGCCCGCTTCCGTTTGGTTGGAACCGTACTCCGTGTGGACCATCGGAGAGGGTAAGCGAAGGGATACCGAGCCTCGGGAGCGCAACCGTCTCCCACATCGTCCTGCCTGCGGTGAGGGAGATGAGCTCTTCATCGGTCATCTGTGTCACGAGTCGGTCGACCAGCTCTTTGGTTGGTCGTGGTGGAGTGTGCATCGGGCCTCCTCTGCGGGTTCGTGACGCTCGAGGCAGCGGGCCCGCTCTTCTAACACTACTCCGTTCGGTGCGCGTAGAGCTTTTCATCGCGTTCCTGTCAGCGTTCTCGTGAACACTACGTTGGGGCTAAGCGATGACAAGCTATCGGGCGACGGACGAGGAGTGGACGAGCGGTGCATCACCGTGGCCAGCTAGCCATCTTCTCTATCTCAGAGGTAGGGAACCTGAGCCTCAGCTTGAGGAGGTCGAGCTTTGACCTGTGGTCACTGTGTTGAACTTGACTCCCTAGCAGTACCTTGGTCTGGCTGCTCGCAGTTCAGGGCCCGGATCTTGGAATGATTGGAGAAGAAGAGTAGCACCGAATCGGCATCTGAGCCGGTGGACGCAGTCCTCTTGGGCAGAGCGGACCCGATTATGGTTGGGCGTGGTGCTCAAGTTGATTGAGCGACGAGCGGCTCGATAGGAGGTAGCAAGGACGACAAGAGCGGCTCTAACACTTTGGTCTTCGCTAACTTCAATTTGAACACCGTCCAGAGAGCTAGATCGGAGCGCTGGCGTATTCGGCACCGATATGGCTGAGTGCTCGGAGGTTTGGCGAGATGGTTGCACTCGACTGGCTGGCCGTAGTTCGCGCTCTGAGGTGGCGGGTAGTCTGTCGGTCAGAGTTCGTGGTCTTCGTTTGAATCGTCAAGTATCGAGAGGGAGCCGCAGATCGATCGACCTCCGCCGAGGCGCTTGGCTTGGTACATGAGCTGATCCGCACGGCGCAAGACGGTATCTGGTTCGATATCTTCGCCAGAGTAGACCACGACACCGATCGAGGCTGAGACGACAAAGCGTTCTTCTATCCCAGGCACCTCAAGTGGTTGCTCCAGGAGTTCAAGGAGGCGATCGAGTGCTCGATGAGACTCGGTGGCTTGAGAGAGTTGCGGCAAGATACAGACGAACTCGTCTCCCCCAATCCTTGCAACGGTATCGATCTCGCGAAGTGATCCAGCTATGCGCTGTGCTACCTCGATGAGGATCTGGTCACCGGTATTGTGTCCGTACTTGTCGTTGATTGGTTTAAAGGCGTCAAGGTCGAGGTAGGCGACGGCGACGCTAGTACCATCACGGCGCGCAATTGCGAAGGCGTGCTCCATGCGGTCCCTGAGTTGGAGCCGATTGGGGATCTTGGTGAGAGGATCCGTAGCGGCAAGTCCTTCTAGCTGTCGCTGTGTTGCAATGATCTCCGTAGCGTCAGAGTAGAGACAGACGAAGCGTTCAGGGCGGCCCTCGTCGTTGAGCACTGTCGTGATATCGCAGAACGTTGGGATCTCGGCGCCATCTTTGCGTCGCTGCCACAGCGTGCCGGACCAGTGACCGCTCGCCATCACCTCTTCGGTGATGGCATTGAAGAAGGTCTCACCGTGGCGATCGGCGGTCCAAAACGTGATAAAGCGGCCGACGGCCTCTTCGGCGCTGTACTGACTCATCTTGGTGTATCCAGCGTTCACGTCGGTGATCGTGCCGACGCGATCGCAGATTACGATGGCCTCCCGCACGTTATCGAAGACGATAGCGGCCTCGGTGAGCTGGCGCTCTCGGAGAAGCTGCTCGGAGATGTCGATGCCGACGAGCACGATGGTCCTACCGAAGGTCTCGTCGTTGACGAAGGATGCGTGCCAGTTAAAGACGTGCTCATGCGCGTTTCTGTCGAGTATCGGCGTTGCCGTCTCTCGGTCGAGATCGCCGTTCCAGGCACGAACGAGCCATCGACCAACGTCACCTTTGAGGTGCGGTGGCACGAAGTCCTGAGGGTAGTAGGCGCGTGACTGGAGCTCTTCGAGTCCCACCCCGGTCATCTCTTTAAAACGCCGATTGCATTGGATGATGCGCCCGCTCTCGTCGATGATGAGCAGGAGCGTCTCGAGGTGGTCAACGACCTTGGCGAAGTAGCGTCGCTCGTGGCGTATCTGCTCGACCACACGGTGGCGTTCGGTCACATCAAGAGCCGAAGCGACGAGCGCAACGACCGCACCTGACTCCTCCCGTAGCACGGAGATGCGGACCTCGAGGTATCGATGCTCCCCATGGGTAGTCTGCGCGGTGACCTCGAAGGGCAGGTTCTCTTCGCCAGAGATCGCCTTCTTGAGGTGCAGTCTCGTCTTCAAGATGTCTTCATCGGAGAGCCAACGCGTCAGCGGTATGGTAACGTTCCCGAGTTCCGAGCGCTGCACCCCAAAGAACTCTTCGATTGCTCGGTTGAGGGAGACCACCATTCCCGTTGGGGTAAAGACCAAGATCATTGCGGCCGTGGTGGTGAGGATGCCGTCGTTGACGACCTGCTCCTCCAGGAGAGCTAGCGATGAATCGGTCGGTCGATCGAGACCGTAGATGGTGGCGTCGACGCATCGCTGTCCACGCTGCTCGATGATCTGAGTGAGGAAGGTGACGTTGCGTATCTCGCCGTTGCTCAGGCGTTGCGATCCACTGAAGCGGGCCATCTGTCCAGGCTCGAAGAGAGTCCCGAAGGTCATGACCGTCGAGGGGTTGAGGGCGGGGCTCACATCGGTGATGGTGAGACGAGCGAACTCCTCGGCCTCGTATCCGTAGAGCGAAGGGGTCTGGGCGCTGAAGCTCACGATCTGACCGGTCTCCAAGGCGAAGCTGATGCGGGCAACCTGTGTGTCTTCTTCGATGGCTGTGGTGAGCCGCGCTTCGCCGTTGGGGCTCACGAGAGAGAACTTTGAGAGCCATGGGGCTGAGAGCGATCGGGCGTGGACGAGGAGCTCTCGCGTTGCTTGATCGACACCGTGATGGCCGGGTCCAAAGCTGACGACCGCTCCGAGCACGCGGTCGGAGGCGGTGGTGACAGCAGTGAGATATGCTCCAGAAAATGCGCTCCGCAGCGAGCGCAGGGTCGGGGAGTTAAAGGCTCGTTGGGGGAGCTCGAGGCTAACGAAGTCGTCGTTGACCAAGCGCTCCGGAGCGAGCGAGACCACGAGTTCGGGGTGCTCGGCGATACTGGTGTAGAGCGATGCCGGAAGGCCCGGGCCGCAGATCAGCGTCCACTTCGGTGACACGGGATCGCTGAGTGCGAAGATCGCAAGCGATCGACTCGGTTCGAGGGCATTGAGAGAGGCTGCGAGATGATCGAGACCCTCTTGCATCCCCTGTCCGTTCGAGCGTAGAGCGTGTTGCTCTCGGTAGAGAGTGAAGAGCTGCTGAATAGCACCGAGCGGTCGAGCGACGGAGCTCTCGTCGGTTCTGTCGTGTGCGGCGCTGTGGATATGCGAACCCAATGGAGTTGGTGTGACGCTGGTCGAGGAAGCGATCTCTTGGTTCGATCTCGATTGGTGGTCGTGTGCTGAGGCAAGAGCAGACTCTACTTCTTGCGAGAAACCGGCAGGTGAGGACTGGAGTTTGGGCTCGCTTGCTGGCACGGCGAGAGAGGCTTCGCATTGGTGATCGCTCAGCAGGGTCGAGCGGAGATCGTTGATGATGAGCGTGAGTGTCGCCTCATCGTGCGCCTTGATGGCCTTTTCGATCCGGACGAACGTTTCCGTGCTCGTATCGTACTGGAGGCCGGTGGTAGCAAGTGCAGGAGCGATCGTAGCTTTGAGCTCTTGGGTCAGGTGCTCTGCGAGAGACTGGACTGCGACGAGGCTGAGGTGTCGCAACGTTCTCCACCACTGGTGCAAGGCAGCGAGGGCGCCGAGCTTGGTGGCGGGTGCACAGACATGGTAGCCCCACTGGTGTGACGAGATCCACGAGATGACACTGTTTCGATCCATGGGGCGCGCAATGGCATAGCCTTGGCCGAAGTCGACCCCTAAGATGATCGCGGCCTCAACGAGCCCCTCGGATTCTAGACCCTCTGCGACGACTGAGATCCCGAGGTCGTGGGCGAGCCCTGAGAGGTGCTCCATGACGGTAAGCGTTGAGAGCGGGTCGGAGGTCGAGCGAATGAGGGTTTGATCGATCTTGACATCGTCGAAACCGATCTGCTCCAGGCGCCGTAGGGAGCTGTAACCTGAGCCGAGGTCGTCTTGAGCAAGCCTGATGCCGAGCGTGCTGAGGTTGGAGAGGTGTTGAGAGCCGCTCTCTGTGAGCTCCTCCTCCTCGGTGACCTCAAGGGTGAGGGAGCTCGGTCTTAAGCGTCCATCGTTGATGAGCATCGTGATATGCGTTTGATACCGTGGATCTCGAGAGCCCTGGACCGGGAGGTTAACCGAGACCCCGATCTCGTGTCCACTCTCGTGGAGGGTGTCGAGGAGATCGACGGCATCGTTGATGCCGAGCTCGAAGAGCCGGTAGAGGTCGTCGGTACCGAGAGCGGTGAGAAAGTGGTAGGGGCTCACGACTGAGCCATCGTCGTCGATGAGGCGAGCGAGCGCCTCGAGCTTGTGCACGTGGCCGTCGTGAAGATCGACGATCGGTTGGTAGAGGAACTGAACCGACGCACGTCCGATCAGTGCTTGGTAGTGGAGCCGGAGAGCGTGTGAGAGCAGTGCCCCGGACTCAAGCTCTCCGAAAGAGGGGGCGAGCTGGTAGCGAAGCGTGTCGAGGAGGCGTGAGAATCGAGAGTGATTGAAGAAGTCTGGTCGCGAGCTGTAGAGCCCGAGGATGGCGATCTGGTCGCCTTGACGTCCACACAGTGGTATGGAGCAGGCGGATCGAATACCAACACTACGGTACATCTGTGCCCAGGGCGTCATCGATGCGTCGTGCAAGATGTCGCCGCTGAACTGAACCTCCTTGGTTCTCCAGGCGCGGCCGGCACCACCGTTGCCGCTGGCCTGGAGTGGATCGATCGTAATGGGCGGGAAAGACCCTTGGGCGATCTGCTCCTCGATATCGGCCGCTGCTCTACCTTCGATGTATTGAAACTGGAAGGTACCTTGGTCGTCTGGACGAATGACGTAGGTACAGACAATCCCGTTGATACGGGAGAGCTCGCCGAGGGTCGCACGGATTAAGTCATCGCTTGTGGTAGCGACGTGGGCGTGGTGGCCAATGGATTCGGCCACGTTGGTGAGGAGATAGTCGAGATTGCTCTCGGCTTCGAAACCAGCTTGCAGAAAGAGCGCCAGGCGGCTGCGCGCTAGGTCTAAGACGGCCGCCTCGTAGCTCGAGGTCGTCATGCGAAATGCGTTGACGAGTGCGCGATAGATGAACTCTGTAGCGCTGTGGAGGGCGGTGAGCGGTACGCCGAGCTCGGCGTGGTTCGCGGCGACGAGAGCGAGGTTCTCTTCGAGCCAAGAACGCTTCGTGGCCGGGCTCAGGAGTTCCACAATGAACGAACGCTCCCGCTCGGCAAGTGCCTCGTAGCCCTGGGGATCGAGTTCGGAGAGCTGCGCGTCAATGCCCGGCAGTTTTGTCAGCGTCGAGAGAAAATATCGAGAGTATTCCGCTGCTGCCGCTTGGATGGCGTGCTGCGCAGTGAGCGAGGCAAAACTCCATGAAGAGGTATGCGGTGATACTTCGACCGCGTCATCTCGACCAGTATCGCTCATCGTGTCACGCTCGTGGCGCATCGGTGTGGCGAGTTTACAAGTTGGGAGCCGAGATGGACACGGTGGAGTTCTCGATGAGTGGGAGGAAGTGGAGTAGTGCTGCTTCGTGGGTCAACACAGCCTCTCTCGCTCGACGTCTCGGCGAGGTAGCCCAGAGAGTTGGGACGTAGCAACATGGGTCTCTATCGGCCGGGAGCGAGGAGGTCTAAAGAGTGAATCGCCGTGGTTCCTTCGACCATCGACTGGTTGGCGATCTCGCCCTCGACTAGGTGAATGTTGAAGTAGGTAGGTAGGAAATAGGTAGGTAGGTAGGTAGAGGGTGTAGTTCGGTTTGTGGGCGCAGGGGAGCCGAATTTGGAGTAGCTGGCGTGACGAAGCTGCTCGGTTTGATCGATCTCTGTTGCGACGTCGAAGAACCTCTCTCTACTTCGGCGCCGCGTTCTCGGTTATGGGCAAGTTGTGGCCTTGGAGTGAGGCCTAGGTCGCTTAGATCGTGTGACAACGTTGATTTAAGAGAGA
>JAJYZP010000063.1 GCA_021799875.1 Actinomycetes bacterium
CGGACGCTGCGCGAAGCTCCGAACGATGCAGAGGCTGTGAGCCACAAGCTTCTTGTACGGGGTGGCTATATCAAGAGAGTGGCGTCTGGAGTCTATAGCTACCTTCCTCTCGGGATGAAGGTGCTGACGAAGGTGAGCCAGATCGTGCGAGAGGAGTTCGATGCGTCGGGGGCGCAGGAGGTCCTGCTTCCGGCGTTACATCCCCGCGAGCTCTGGGCGCAGACGGGAAGGATCAACTCCATGGCCGACGTACTGATGGAGGTCGAATCCAAGGCGGGATCCTTCGTTCTTGGACCGACCCACGAGGAAGTCATGGTCTATACCGTCAGCCAGGAGCTGAGCTCGTATCGCGATCTCCCTGCAACGCTCTATCAGATTCAGACAAAGTTCCGCGATGAGCCAAGATCGAGGTTCGGTTTAATGCGCACACGTGAGTTCATTATGGCCGACGCATACTCCTTCGATGTAGACCAAGAAGCCATGAAGGTCTCCTATACCAAGCTCTACGACGCCTACCATCGAGCTTTCCACCGCATGGATCTACCCTTCACGCCCGTCGAAGCGGATTCAGGGGCGATTGGAGGTGACGTAAACCACGAGTTCATGTCGCCGTCGCCGATCGGTGAAGACTTCTTCGCACACTGCCAGAGCTGTGGTTACGCCGCTAACATCGAGGCCGCCGTTCGTAGTTTCGTTCCCACAAGCCCAGAGGTGGCGCCGGGATCTATGAGGGTCGTCGAGACCCCCGGTGCCCCAGGAATCACCGAAGCGATCGCTGGCTTCGCTGAGCATGGTATTTCGATCACTGCTTCGCAGATGTTGAAGTGTCTTGCGTGTCGGGACCGAGATGGGTCGATTCTGCTTCTCGTTGTGCCAGGTGATCGAGAGGTACGTCTCACCGGCGGTCGAACCATGCTCAGCGATGAGGAGATTGCGTCGTTGCACTTCCTTGTCAAGGGATATATCGGACCGATGAACATGGCTGAGCACGGCGTTCGAGTCGTTGCCGATCTCTCTGTCAGCGAGTCGAGTGTGTGGGCCACCGGTGCAAACCGGGCCGATCATCACGTCGTTGATGCTGTGGTAGGACGAGACTTCACTCCGGACGCGTACGAGTCGCTTGTGACGGTTCAAGATGGAGACCTCTGTCCTCGTTGTGGGAGTTCGATGGTCCTTCAGCGTGCGGTAGAGATCGGTCACACCTTCCAGCTGGGGCTCTTCTACAGCGAATCGAAGATCCCGACCGCTCGCTACACCGATGCGTCTGGCGAGCTACAACCGTACTACATGGGCTGCTACGGTATCGGTATCACCCGTCTCTTGGCCGTGCTCGTTGAGCACTGGGCCGATGAGAAGGGCATACGCTGGCCCTTGGCGGTCGCTCCCTATCACGTCGTTATCGTGGCTCTGGGCTACAGTAGATCGGACGAAGTTCGAGTTGCAGCGGAGTCGCTCTACGATGCACTGCGCGCCCGCGGCATCGAAGCTCTACTCGATGATCGAGACCTCTCGCCGGGTGCATCATTCGCCGACGTGGAGTTGATCGGTATTCCACTGATCGTGGTAGTGGGCGCTCGAGGGCTTCGAGAAGGCACTGTTGAGGTGCGAAATCGACTCTCCGGCGAGGAGAGCAAGATGCCGCTAGATTCCGTTGTGGATCAGGTGGAGGTCGTAGTTTCAGGGGCTACTCGGATCTCTTGAGGCACTTCGGGATGGTCGGTCAGTCGGGTCTGGTATCCCTTTGCGGTAGGTAGCGTCCAGATCTGGTGCTTTTATGCTTGTGCGCAGGTCGGCTGAGCGCAGATGCGCTTCACCTCGTGGCTTTTCTGCACGGTGTGCCCTGATGTTGAGCGATCGAGCTCGAAGAGTTCTGCGCGAGCCGAGCTACTGCTGACCTGGAAGGGCAAGTTACGCGGCTGCTAGCACGACCGTCGTATTGGGTGGTACGAGCGTCGAGGAGCGTGCAGACCTGACGAGGGCGACGGCTCGAGCTACTGCGAACGCTCGACTGTAGCGTGATCGTTGGGAACCCTTGGCGCCGCTAGCGACGGAATACGGTAGACTGTGGCTCAGTCTGATACGTAGTGTTTGTGAAAGCGTGGGAAGGTCCCTCGCTTTTTTATTTGTCGTGACGGATGGACCATCTGGAGTTCATGGATGCGGGAGAGGAGACTCAATGGAATCACAAGCGTTTCGAATACGTGACAAAGTTGGGCTCTCGAACAATGAACTTGACGCACTGCTGAGTGCGGTCGCAGAGGCGGCAGAACCCTTTAACCTCGCACCGCTCGAGATCTCGATAGCGCCTGGATCGCTTCGGATCACACTCGATGGTGCGCCAGAAGATCTCGCTCTTGAAGAGATCGCTGGGGCATCGAAGGCCATCTCTACGCGACTAGACCAAGAGTCTGCAATCGCTTTTTTGGAGCAGCGATACGAGCTGGAGGTCTCCTCACCTGGTCTCGAGCGTCCACTGTTGAACGTGGATCAGCTCCGCAGGGCTACTGGCTCGCTAGTTGAGATAGAGGTGAGCGAAAGCGGTCGATCGAAACGACTGCGTGGACATCTTCGTGAGGTGAGTGGCGATCTCCTCGTGATAGACCTCGAACCGGCTTCAGATCCTGCTCGGAAAAAAGGGCAGCGCCCGAAGTTGGGACAGAGGACGGAGTTCTCGCTGGAATCGATCGTCTCGGCAAAGACGGTGTTTGAGTGGCCTGGCCGCAGTGGAGGTGCCGGGGAAGATGGCCTAGCGTTGTTTGATGCAGACGAGGATGACCTACTACAGCGCGAGGATCTAGAGGAGGACGAAGACAATGGCACGCAATAATGCAGACTTCATGGAGGCCCTTGCTTTGATCGCTCGAGACAAGGGTCTTGCGATCGATACACTGCTGGAATCGTTGGCGAACGCTCTCGTCGCGGCGTACAAGCGGATGCCCGGTGCGGCAGAGGAAGCGTTCGTGACCATCGATCCTGACTCAGGTGAGATCCACGTATTTGGTCAGGAGCTCAACGAAGACGGTGATGTTGTCAAAGAGTGGGAGGACACCCCCGCTGACTTCGGGCGTATTGCTGCTCAGACCGCAAAGCAGGTCATGTTCCAAAAGATTCGTGACGCTGAGCGGGATCTCAAATACGATGAGTATGCAGGTCGAGAAGGCGATGTCGTTACCGGAATTGTGCAGCAGACCGACAGTCGCTATACCTTGATCGATCTCGGCCGGGTTGAAGCATTAATGCCTCAGATGGAACAGGCTGCTGGAGAGCGATACGAGCACGGTTCTCGCCTCAAGGCTTACATCGTTGAGGTGCGAAAAACCGCAAAGGGTCCTCAGATCGTTGTGAGTAGAACCCATCCGGGTCTTATCAAGCGCCTTTTCGAGCTTGAGGTCCCCGAGATTGCGTCGGGCATTGTGGAGATCAAGGCGATAGCTCGTGAGCCAGGTCACCGATCCAAGATAGCGGTGTGGTCAAATGATCCCAATGTCGATCCGCTTGGGGCGTGTGTCGGGGCGCGTGGCTCTCGGGTCCGCATGGTTACGAACGAGCTACGCGGTGAGCGGATCGATATCGTCTCGTACTGCGAAGACATTGCCGACTTCGTTGAGCAGGCGATTCAGCCAGCGAAGGCACGGAGTGTTACCGTTGATGAAGACGCGGGAGTAGCGACCATCGTCGTTCCCGACCAAGAACTCTCCTTGGCTATTGGGCGTGAAGGACAAAACGCCCGTTTAGCTGCCCGCTTGACGGGCCTGCGGATCGACATCAGAGCAGAGTCAGAGGCTCTCTCGTCCTACGATGACGTGGTGGAGGGCGATGAGCCTGAAGAGGCTCGGGTTGTCGAGCAGGATGAGACCCTCGACGCTTAGAGGGTGGCGCCGGCTCTCGGTCAAGCGTTGGCAGTGACTCGGCTCAGAGTTGTGCCGCTCCGTACGTGTGTTGGATGCAGGAAGGTCGCTCCAAGCGACGAGCTGATACGAGTGACCGCTTCTCTTGGACAGAGTGGTCGCGGTGCCTGGCTCCACTTCGGCGATGATACGTGTCTGGCGGTAGCGATTCGGAGGTCTGCCTTTCGTCGTGCTTTGCGTGTGGACGTAGACGAGCAGTGGCTCGCTCTCGTTACGGATCGACTCCATCGTGCGCGACAAGCATCGGGAAAAGTGCTGAAGACGGTCTAAGCTACAAAAGCTACATTTATGTGTGCTGCGTTCCTGTGTCGTTAGGAACGGTCAAATTTCGGAGGTCACGGTCGGCAGTTGGGTAAAAATATTCGCGTTTACGAGTTAGCTAGAGAACTGGGTTTGGAGAACAAGGAGGCGCTTGATCTCTGCCTGTCGCTAGGAATTGGCGTCAAGAGCCACTCCTCCTCGGTCGAAGATGCGCAGGCCGATCGGGCCCGCCGCAAGGCGGAGCGAGAGCACTTGGGCAAGTACTCCGCCACTCCAGAGCCCCAACAGCCAGCTGCCAGTGAGGTCAAGGCCGTGAGCGGTGGCGCTGGGACTGCCGTCGTTGAGACTGCACAAGCTCACGACTCTCAGCCTGCTAGCCCGGCTATCGCTGCACCGGAGAAGGTGGAACCTCAACCTGCTCCTCGTGAGGACCTTGCAAAGGTCATCGCAGCGGAGGCAGCAAGAATCTCAGCAGAGGAGACCCACGACTCGAAGGCGCGTGAGAGCGTGAGCGAACACCGTGAGGAGAGTCCTTCACACACAAGGTCTAACGAGGAGCGACCGGCGCAGCCACCGAGGGTGTCACCGAGCCGACCTTCCCAAGAACCAGGATCTCCGCCGCGGTCGATGACCGGCCGTCCGATTCCTCCGCCTCCAGGCCCTCCTCGTTCGCTTACTGGACGTCAGATTCCTCCACCCCCTCGACCGAGCGCTCCCTCACGACAAGGAGATACCGGCTCTCGGGGTCCTGGCGGATACGACCCTCGACGGAGCTCTACCGCCCCTCCAGGGCAGAGGAGTGGAACCGGTCAAAGCGGAAGACCTCCCTTCGCGGGAAGCTCCCGTCCCGGTGGTGGACCTGGAACTCGAGGACCGGTGGGAGCAACCGGCGGTCCTCGCAACTTTAGTGGTGGACCTCGGAGCTTCAGTGGGCCACCTAGCTCCGGTGGGGGCGGTCCTCGGAGCTTTAGTGGACCACCCAGCTCAGGAGGTCCTCGCGGCGGTGATCGGCCTGGTGGTGGTTTCGCCGGACAGCGTGGCCCTGGCTTGGGGGGCGGACCGGGGACGCCTCCCCCTGGCGGTGGACGTGGTGGTGGACGTGGTGCTCGGCCGAAGTCCAAGCCATCGAAGCGACGATCGCGCAAGAGTTTTGAAGAGATCGAGCCAACACAGCTCACGGCCTATGCACCGTCGTCGGCACCGGTCCCAGATTTTGAAGTGATCATCGAGAGGGGCTCGACTGCACAAGAGCTTGGCCCGAAGCTCAATAGAACGGCCGGCGATATCGTTCGATTTCTTCTGTTGCAAGGTGAGTTGCTCACCGCTACACAGTCGCTCTCTGACGATATGATCGAGCTCTTTGCGGCGGAGATCGGTGCCAAGGTGCGATTGGTCGATCCTGGCCAAGAGCAGGAGGCAGTCCTCTCTGCTCGTTATCTCGAGGAAGACGCGACGGCTGACCCAGCTCTTGTGATCGAACGACCCCCGGTCGTCACCGTCATGGGTCACGTTGACCATGGAAAGACGAAGCTGCTCGACCGAATCCGCGAGACGAACGTGGTTGCGCAAGAGGCAGGCGGCATTACGCAGCACATCGGAGCGTATCAAGCCACTATCGACGGTCGCTCGATTACCTTCATCGACACACCTGGTCACGAGGCTTTTACGCAGATGCGTGCCCGTGGTGCAAGGGTTACCGACATCGTGGTTCTCGTCGTTGCTGCAGACGATGGTGTCATGCCGCAAACGGTTGAAGCCATCAATCATGCCAAAGCCGCAAATGTGCCGATTATCGTAGCGGTCAATAAGGTGGACCGGGAGGATGCAGATCCTAACCGTGTCATGCAGCAACTCTCCGAGCACGGTCTCGTACCAGAGACGTGGGGCGGTGATACCATCATGGTCCAGATCTCGGCGCTTCAGAATCTCGGTATCGACGACCTCTTGGAGCAGATACTCGTTCTCTCTGAGGTTCTCGAGCTACGTGCCAACCCATCGGGTCGGGCGCGCGGTGTGGTGCTCGAGGCCAATCTCGATGTCGGTCGCGGCCCTGTTGCGACGGTGATCGTCCAAGGTGGAACGCTCTCTGTTGGTGATCCGATAGTGGCCGGTCAAGCGTGGGGTCGAGTGAAGGCCCTGGTCGACGATCTCGGTCGTTCGGTCAAGTCGGCCGGACCATCTGCTCCCGTTCAGGTCCTTGGATTCTCCGAGGTTGCGAGTGCAGGTGATGAGTTCTGGGTTACAGATGAGCTGAACACTGCTCGAACCGTCGGCGAGACACGTGAGCAGCGCTTCCGGATGGCTGGATACTCTTCGAGGGCAGTCTTTGCCAGCGGAGCCAAGCTTGAAGATCTCTTTGAGCAGATTCAAAAGGGTGAGACTGCGACCTTGAACCTCATCGTCAAGGCCGACGTACAAGGAAGCCTCGAGGCGCTCTCCGATGCACTGAAGAAGCTCGAGCGACCAGAGGTTCGAGTGAGTATCATTCACCGGGCGGTCGGTGGTATCACCGAGAACGACGTCGGTCTTGCCGCGGCCTCCAATGCGACCATCATTGGGTTTAACGTTCGCCCGGACCGTAGAGCTCGAGAGCTTGCAGATGCGCAAGATGTCGAGGTACGGACCTACGAGATCATCTACAAGATCTTGGAAGATATTGAAAGTGCCGTGGTCGGACTGTTGGCGCCGGAGTTTGAAGAGGTCGTCACCGGTGAGGCGGAGGTACGAGAAGTCTTCCGAGTGCCGAGAGTGGGAGCTATCGCTGGCTGCTACGTCCGTTCTGGCGTGATCACTCGTGGTTCGAAGGTTCGATTCCTTCGCGATGGTGTGATTTTGTGGAACGGATCGATTACGTCGCTGCGACGGTTCAAGGACGATGTCCGTGAGGTTCAGACCGGCTTTGAGTGTGGTATCGGCCTCTCTGACTTCCAAGACCTCAAAGACGGCGATGTTATTGAGACCTACGAAGACCGGGAGATTCCGAGAGGCTAGCCCTGGTGGTGCTACTAAACGGAGTATTGAACAATGGTGAATGGAAGAGCTGGAGTAGGAGCACGAAGTTTCCCACGTGTCGACCGACTCAATCGCGTCCTCTGTGAGGTACTCGCAGAGAGTGTCGAGCGGCTAGCCGACACGGAGGAGCGTCTTGAGTTAGTTACGGTGACGTCGGTGAGCGTGGACCCCGATCTTCGGCACTGTACCGTCTTCATTTCGAGAGATGATGAGGGTGTGCTTGCGGCCTTGGAAGAGAAGAGGGGTTGGCTGCAAGCACAGGTGGCCCGGCAGACGTCGCTGAAGCGAACGCCGTTGCTCAGCTTTCGGGTCGATCCATCTCTGTTGACCGGCCTCCGAATCGAGGGTATTTTACGTACCATGCACGTTGATGGCCTGCTCGGCACTGACGAGGTCGACGATGATGGTGCCGACGGCGAGCTTGCGAAAGACGAGGGTACCCTCTGAGCCTCGACGCTTTCTTCGCTATCGATAAGGAGAGCGGACGGACCTCGCAGGGTGAACTCAACGTCTTGAAGAGGCGGCTGGGAGAGCGAAAGCTCGGTCACAGCGGTACGCTCGACCCGCTTGCTCGTGGTGTGCTGATCGTTGCTACGGGGAGGCTGACCCGCCTGCTGCGCTACTGTGATGGACACGATAAGAGCTACCAGGCCATAGCTCGGCTCGGCGTGGTGACCACTACGGGGGATGTCACCGGGGCGGTGGAGCGAACCTGTGATGCATCGAGTATCTCTCAAGAAGAGCTCGATGCCGTGCTGGATGAGTTTCGAGGACCCATTGAACAGCGTCCCCATCGGTTCTCAGCGATCAAGGTCGATGGTGTGCGATCCTACGACCGTGCTCGTCGTGGCGAAAGCTTCGTGAATGCAGCGCGTCCGGTAAGGATCGACGAGCTCTCTTGTGAGCTTCAAGGAGATGAGTACTTCTCAGTTGCTCTGAGGTGTTCGAGCGGTACCTACGTGCGAGTCCTCATCGAAGATATCGGGGAACGCCTTGGAGTGGGTGCGACGATGGTCGAGCTCGTCCGCGTAGCGGCAGGGCCAGTTGCTCTCGACCGATGTTCGAGTAGTGCTGAGATCTCCATCGATGAGGCGCTTGGCTTCGAAGAGATCTTCCCACTCTTCCATCGTGTCACTTTGTCTAACGCTGCGTTGACGACGGCAGTACTGAACGGTTCTTCGATAGCGACCGAGGGTACAATCGGTGCAGAGGGGGCCTTGGTAGGGGTCTTTCGGGAGCCGACCGACCTCTCCGAATCTGAGTGGTCTCGTTTTCTCGGTATGTACAGCACCACCAGGGAGGGTCTTCGCCCTGACGTCGTGATCTCCCGGCTCGGTTAACTGCGATGGCTTCCGTTGTCGTAGTGCGGGCCCGTTAGTATTGGCGAGGTGAAGGTACTCACCGATCCAACGGACCCTAGCGAAAGACTGCAGGCATCGGTGGTCACGATCGGGACGTACGATGGCGTACACTACGGGCATCGTCGCATCATGGAGCTTGTCGTCGATGATGCTCGTCGGCGGGGAGTTCCTGCAGTAGTTGTGACGTTTGATCGTCACCCACTTTCGCTCCTGCGCCCCGGCGCTGAACCACTACAACTCTCTTCTTCCTCGAAGCAACTCGAACTACTGGAGGGCCTCGGTATCGATCTGGTGTACCAGATGACCTTCGATCGAGTCCGAGCTGAGGAGTCCCCGGAGAGCTTTATGGAGATCACCCTCGGCCAACTCTTGGGAGCAAACTTGGTCTACGTGGGCGAGGATTTTCGTTTTGGCCGGAATCGTAGTGGCAGTTTTGCGTCACTACAGAAGTGGGCAAGTGAGCGCAGTGCGCAAGCGCGTGCCGTCCCGCTTTTTCGAGTCAAAGAGCGCTTGGGCGGTGAGCATGTCGATGCAGAGAGCGTGATCTCGTCATCTCTGATACGACGGTACCTCGAAGCCGGCTCGATTGAAGACGCCAACGGCCTGCTGTGCCGTTCCCATAGCACGATTGGTCGGGTCATCAGTGGAGATCATCGCGGTGGTGGCGAGCTTGGTTTCCCGACTGCAAATCTCGAGTTACCGCCCGGCCTTGCGGTACCACACGATGGAATCTATGCAGGAGTGCTTCGTAGGCTGGATTCGGGCGAGCGGTATCGAGCGGCTATCTCGATCGGAACGCGTCCTACCTACTACGCAGATGGCGAGAGATTGATCGAGAGCTTCGTGCTGGACTTCTCTCAGGATCTCTATGGGGTGGAGGTGGAGGTGGAGTACGAGGCATTCCTCCGTGAGCAAGTTCGCTTCTCCTCCTCCCAAGAGCTAGCACTACAGATCCATCGTGACGTTGATGCGGTGCGAAGGTGGTTCGATGCGCAAGATGGTCGGTGAGATGGTGATCTCCGCGTCACGCCTTTTCTGCTCGTTGGGGGCTAACGAGAGGGCTGTAGCTCTTTCCTAGCGGTCTCTCTTGGCTCTGTCGATGTGGTAGGTGCGAGCCTTCACTTTCGGCTGGCGAGAGGCGTACTTCGCGACAGGTGCTCGGTCAAAACCATCTTGGGTGACCTGGAGGCTTCGACCGGCGGCTAAGCTCTCCTGCGTTAGTACTAGGGATAGACGAATACCGTCTCCGACAAGAGAAGGCGCCGAGGGTCGACGCAATGGCTGAAAAACTAGACACGATTAAAACTTATCGAGTGCACGAGACCGATACCGGTTCGCCCGAGGTCCAAGTTGCACTTTTGACAGAGCGAATCTCGCGACTGACGGAACATCTGCGAGCCCACAAGGGTGATCACCATACTCGTCGAGGTCTCATGATGTTGATCGGTAAGCGTCGTCGAATGCTCGACTACGTTCGCTCGAAAGATGTTGAGCGCTACCGAGATCTCATTGCAAGGCTTAATATTCGTCGCTAACCCGAACGACCTTCGTCGTTAGGTTCCATGAAGTCACGGCCAAGCAAGGGTGTTTGGTCTCATAGATGCGTGTGCGCGTGGCGAAGCGGGTGAAATGCTCGAGATTCGTACGTAGTGCTCTGCCAGAAGGAAACATATGTCACAACCAATAAGTGTGTCTCGTCGTGTCTCGAACACCGAGAAGACGTTGAGCTTTGAAACAGGTAAGTTTGCGCTCCAGGCGAACGGTGCAGTCGTTGGTCGCCTAGGAGAGACCATGGTGCTGGTAACCGCTACCGCATCAAAATCCGTGCGAGACGGAATCGATTTCTTCCCGCTAACCGTCGATATCGAGGAGCGGATGTACGCGGCGGGGAAGATTCCCGGATCTTTCTTCCGGCGTGAAGGACGTGCGACCGATCAAGCGATTCTGACGTGTCGACTCATCGACCGTCCGCTGCGCCCCTCCTTTGCAGAGGGTTATCGCAACGAGACTCATATCGTGGGTACGATCTTCGGCGCCGATCAGGAGAATCCCCACGACGTCTTGGCGATCAATACAGCTTCCGCTGCCCTGATGATCTCAGGTATCCCCTTTGAAGGACCTGTCGGTGCGGTCCGACTCGCCTTTGATAAGGAAGGTAGCTGGCGTCCACACCCCACCTACCAAGAGGGTGATGAAGCCTCCTTCGAGCTCGTCGTTGCGGGTAGATTGACCTCTGACGGTTCTGACGTAGCGATCATGATGGTAGAGGCTGGCGGGACCGAGTCTTCGTGGACCAACTACGAGGCCGGTGCTCCGAAGACGACCGAGGCCACGATCGCTGATGGTCTTGAGGCTGCAAAAATCTGGATCCGGGAGTCGATTGAACTCCAGCGCGAGCTCGTTGCTGCCTACGGTTCGGTCACTCCGATTAGTTGGGTGCCACAGAATGACTATGGCGATGACGTCGCCGATGCAGTACGGAGCTTCGCTCATGATCGTTTGGTCCAGGCAAATGCAATCGCAACGAAGTCCGAGCGTCAGGCTGCTATCGATGAGATCGAGGCTGCGGTCAAAGAGGCTTTGGCGGAGCAGTTCGAAGGTCGAGAAGGTCAGGTTCGTTCTGCCTTTCGCTCGCTGCTCAAGCAAGTTATTCGTCGGCGCGTGATTGACGATGGTGTGCGTATCGATGGCCGCTCGACGAGTGAACTTCGGCCGCTCTCGGCCGAAGTAGGACTGATCCCTACTGCACACGGTTCAGGTTTCTTCCAACGTGGTGAGACTCAGGTCTTGAACGTCTGCACGCTCGGTATGCCGAAGATGAATCAGCTGCTGGACACGATCGGCATCGATGATTCCAAGCGGTATATGCACCACTACAACTTCCCTCCCTTTTCTACCGGTGAAGTCGGCCGAATGATGGGACCGAAGCGTCGTGAGATTGGGCACGGACTCCTTGCCGAGCGAGCGCTGCTTCCTGTGGTTCCTTCGCAGGAAGAGTTCCCCTACACGTTGCGACTCGTTTCGGAGGTCCTATCCTCCAACGGCTCCACGTCGATGGCTTCGGTCTGTGGGTCGACCTTGTCGCTCATGGATGCGGGTGTGCCGATCAAGGCTCCAGTC
>JAJYZP010000011.1 GCA_021799875.1 Actinomycetes bacterium
GGCCCGTGGAGCGCTCATATGTTTTTGATCTTTCATCTGGGGCGGCTCGATATATGGCCGAGCGGTGATCTCGGGGTGAGAAAGGGGCTGAGTCGACTTCTCGAAGCTCCTGCGATACTTGGGCCTCAAGAAACACAGCTTCACGGTGAGCGATGGAGGCCCTATCGAACGATAGCAGCGTGGTATCTCTGGCGTCTAGCTGATGGTGGTTGAGCGCCTGGCTCGAGTCAGCATGCATTGCATGAGCGCAATGTCGATCCACTGGCCGAACTTGCGGCCCACTTCTTGTTCAATGCCGACGAGCTGAAATCCACAGCTTCGATGGAGTTCTAGCGAGGCAGACTGCGTTGCAACGACCCGTGCCATGCAACTATGAAATCCGAGTGTCGCTGCGGAGTTCAAGAGTCCAGTCAGTAGGAGGCGTCCTACCCCGAGCCGACGAGCATCTCTATGCACGTAGATTGAGTTCTCAACCGTCGATGAGTAGCCAGGGCGAGGTCGGTACGGACTGAGGGAGGCGAAGCCGATGACGACTCCCTCTGAAACGCAGACCAAAGCGGTGTGGATTCCGCTGTGCTCCTGCATCCACTGGTCTTGAGCCTCTCGAGAGCGAGGAACGAGGTCTAAAGTCGCAACGGAACCTCGCACCTCGTGGTTGTAGATCTCTCTGATCGCTTCGGCGTCGTTGGGCTCGATCCCGCGTACCATCACGACCTAAGTGTAGAGGTAAGCGGAAGCAGGGGCAGGCGATTCGACGAAGACCGAAGAGTGTACGAACTTGACCCTTTGAAACGCTACACTACTAAGGTCTGTTGCCCCCTTAGCTCAGTAGGCAGAGCACAGCCATGGTAAGGCTGGTGTCGTCGGTTCGATTCCGACAGGGGGCTCCATGGCGGCGTAGCTCAGCTGGTCAGAGCACACGGCTCATAATCGTGGGGTCGTCGGTTCAAGTCCGACCGCCGCTACCATGTTCGAGGTTGATAGAGGGTCTCTGAGGTTGCTGCCGTCGGTTGTGGTCTCCTCAGGCGATGCTCGATGTAAAACGTGCTAAACTCAGGAGACCTTTCGAACGTCGTGGACGTCTGAGTAACGGAGTTGAACTATGGCGAAGAATGAGAAACGAGTCAAGGTTACGCTCGCTTGTGAGGACTGCAAGCGACGAAACTATATCACGACGAAGAATAGGCAGAATGATCGAGAGCGAATCGAGATGAAGAAGTTCTGTCAGTGGGATCGTCGCCACACCTTACATAAAGAGACAAGGTAGTAGCGAACGTGGTGCGGGAGATCAATTCCAGCGACCACGTATCGGAGGACCGAGCAGCATGTGATGAGCTTGAGAGTCAGCCGGAGCACAACTTTGACGAATTGGTTCGCAGCACCTATAAGTCGAGCTTAGCGCTCGCTGTTCGGTTGGTTGGGAATCTCGAAGACGCCTCTGACGTGATTCAGGATGCATATCTCAAGGCGTATCGAGCAATCGGTAGTTTCCGCGGAGAGGCCTCCTTCGAAACCTGGTTTCATCGAATCGTTTCGAATACCGCTTTCAGTTTTCGGCATCGGCGAGGGCGACGTAGCGCAAGAGAGTCTGCTTCGATGGTAGAGGCGGCTCATGAGTGGACCGGTGTATTAGAGAGTGACACTGTCTCGGTCGTGAGCTCGGCAAAAATCGATCTTGAGCGAGCTCTTGCTAAGTTGCCCAGCCGTCTGACCTCGGTAATCATTCTGAAAGATCTCTATGGCCTTTCTCATCGGGAGATAGCGGAAAAGCTCCAGATTACGGAAGCTACGGCCAAGGTGTGGTTGCACCGAGGTCGAAAACGCCTTGGCGAGCTGGTCGGAGACCACGAGCGAGGGCAGGAGGATGATCCGGATCATCGCAGTGCGGCCTAAGGCAGCGGCCTTCGTCTCCGGCTGCACTGATGTCGTGAGCGAGGGCTTCACGTTTACTCTTCTGAGGGAGGTTTGACCAGATCCCCTTGCTCTTGCACCAGAGCCTTTTCTTTCGAATCCTGCTAGTATTCTTTGGTTGACATAGGGTAGTAGCTCAATTGGTAGAGCACCGGTCTCCAAAACCGGGTGTTGGGGGTTCGAGTCCCTCCTGCCCTGCTGGAATGACGGCGAGATAGAGGTAGGACGTGAATCGCGAGACGAAGCGTATGATGCAGCGCCAAGGTCAGCTCGACGAGAGCGGGCAGCCCGCCACGCAGCGGACTGCGTCTGGACCGACGCGTCGGAGTGTTCCCGAGGGCCAGAGGCGAGGTATTCGAGAGTACTTCAAGAATGTCCGGAGTGAACTGCGGAAGGTCAATTGGCCGTCTCGAAGTGACGTCTTGAACTACTCCTCAGTCGTGATGATCTCGCTGATCGTAGTGATATCGTTGATCTTTGGGTTGAACTACATCTTCTCCAAGGCCGTGTTTTTCCTCTTCAAGTAAGGGTGCAAGCTAGTTAGATGGTGGTAGCAGTGGAGGATCAGTTCGATTCAGGAGAGTCTGTGGAGAACGATGAGGAGGTCGCGCCTGTCGACGAGACTCTAAGAGAGGACGGAGACCTCGGCGAAGATTCGTTGGCTGGTGTGCTCAGTGAGGACGACTCCTTTGAGGAAGAGTTTGAGTTCGAGGAAAGCCCCTTTGATCGTCCGGGAGACTGGTACGTCATCCATTGTTACGCTGGCTACGAGAACAAGGTAAAGTCCAACATCGCAGCCGTAGCGAAATCACGTGATATGGAAGACTTGATCTTCGAAGTGGAGATTCCGGTCGAAGACGTAACCGAGGTTAAAAACGGTAAGAAGGTAACCCTTCAAAAAAAGGTCTATCCAGGCTACATCATGGTCCGGTGCTACATGGATGATGATGTTTGGTCGGCTATCCGGAATACTCCGGGTGTGACCTCATTTGTCGGATTGGCTTCGCAGCCGACTCCGCTCCCTCGTCAAGAGGTGGAGTCAATGTTTGGCTACGTGGTCGGTCGGCCGTCGAACACGGAGCCAAGGAAGGTCAAGCCTAAGGTCGACTTTGAGATCGGAGAAACTATCCGAGTTAAAGAAGGTCCGCTCGCAGACTTTTCTGGTCAAATATCTGAGATCAATGATGATCAACTCAAGTTGAAGGTACTCTTTAACATTTTTGGTCGAGAAACTCCGGTCGAATTGGAGTTCTCTCAGGTCTCGAAGCTGTAATCTCGTAAGGTTATCTTTTTGGAAGTGAGTCAGTAATGGCAAAGCGGCGCGTTACCGCAATAGTTAAAATCAATCTTCCAGCGGGTTCGGCCACACCGGCACCGCCGGTTGGTACGGCTCTTGGGCCTCACGGAATCCAGACCATGGAGTTTGTGAAGCAGTACAACGCTGCGACTGAGTCTCAGCGTGGCCAAGTGATACCGGTTGAAGTGACGATCTACGATGATCGCTCTTTTACCTTTATACTGAAAACTCCTCCAACGCCGGTCTTATTGCGGCAGGCTGCGGGGGTGGAGAAGGGTTCGGCGACGAACGCTGTTGTGACAGTTGGTACTGTCACAAGGGATCAGATCGCCGAGATCGCTAAGACCAAGTTGCAGGACTTGAATGCTTACGATCTTGATGCCGCTATTCGTCAGGTGGAAGGTACCGCCCGTTCGATGGGAATCAAGGTCGCGAGCAACGACTGACTGCTGAATGATTGGGAGATCGTAAAGATATGACTACGAATACGAAGGCCCGTAAGGCCCAAGATGCTCTCATTGAGCACGATAAGCTCTATTCCCCGACTGAAGCGGTGCCTCTGGTCAAGAAGGTTGCACGGGCTAAGTTCGATGAATCCGTCGAGCTCTCCGTTCGTCTGGGCGTTGATCCCCGGAAGGCGGATCAAATAGTTCGAGGCACCGTTGGTTTACCAGCTGGGACTGGTCGCACGGTGCGTGTGGCCGTTTTTGCTGCCGGTGATGCCGCTGCGGCGGCTCGTGACGCCGGCGCGGATGTGGTCGGTTCTGACGATCTGGTTGCGCGAATCGAGAAGGAAGGCTTTCTCGATTTTGATATAGCAATCGCGACACCGGACCTCATGGGTCAGGTCGGTCGCTTAGGTAAGGTTCTTGGGCCACGTGGGCTTATGCCGAACCCGAAGACGGGTACCGTCACCACCGACGTTGCGCGGGCGGTCTCTGAGTTCAAGGCGGGCCGAGTTGAATATCGGACCGACAAGGTAGGCATTGTCCATCTACCGATTGGCAAGGTCTCATTCCCACCTGCTGATCTTGCGCGAAACTTTCGAGCAGCTATTGAGGAGCTTCAGCGAGCGAAGCCTGCATCAGCGAAGGGTCGGTACCTTCGATCGGTTTCGATCTGTTCGACTATGGGTCCTTCTATCAAGATCGATACGAACCATATTCGTCTCACAGACGAAGATCTTGCTCTTTTAGGCGAGCAGACTGCTTAATTAGCTAAAAAAACGACTAGCGTCACAGCGTTCTACTTTTCTTGGACTTGCTGAAGAGATCCGGTGCTCATTGAGCTTAAAGGAGTGATCCGCCCGAGGAAGCGGTCTCTCCGGGTCGAGTGAGTAGTTCCCTTGCACTCGAGGAGAATGATGGATAATCCAAGACCTGAAAAGGTCGCAATTGTAGATGACTTGAAGAAGAGGCTGGCAGAGAGTTCGGCGGTGCTGATCTCTGAGTATCGTGGCTTGAAGGTTTCCGAGCTTGAAGCGCTGCGACGAGATCTTCGGGCAAAAGGCGCAGAGATCAAGGTCTTCAAGAATACCTTGGTGAGAATAGCTGCGAGAGAAGGTGGCCATGAGGTAATCGAGCCACTTCTTGAGGGGCCAACGGCTCTGACTTTTGTCTCTGACGATGCTGCGGTCGTTGCAAAATCCCTTCGGGAGTTTGCACGTACTCAGCCAGCTCTCGTTATCAAGGGTGGCCTGTTAGGTGGCAAGCGCTTAGGCGTGGAGGAAACGCTGGCTCTTGCGGATCTCCCCTCTCGCGAAGTTCTGCTCGCGAGGTTGGCTGGAGGTTTCGCTGCGCCGCTACAGAGCTTCGCCGGCTTGGTGAAGGCGCTTCCGCAGAACTTCGCCTATGCACTATCTGCACTTGTGGAGAAGCGTCAGGGCGATTCGTCGACCGAATAAGCATCTTGTTCGTTGGGTCAAGGTTTTGATGTCATAGCCCGGAGGGGCAAAGTAGAAAAAGGAGAAAGTTGATCATGGCAACCACAGAAGAGATTTTGGAGTCGATCTCGTCGATGACCGTTTTAGAGCTTTCCGAGCTCTTGAAGGCCTTCGAAGAGAAGTTCGGTGTCACGGCTGCGGCTCCAGTCGCAGTAGCTGCACCTTCCGCTGGTGGCGCTGGTGGAACCGATGCTCCGGCCGCCGAGGAGCAGGACGAGTTTGATGTCATCCTCGCCAGTGCGGGAGAGAAGAAGATCCAAGTTATCAAAGAAGTACGCACCTTGACCAGCCTCGGTCTCAAGGAGGCGAAGGATCTTGTCGATGGTGCACCGAAGCCTGTTCTCGAGAAGGTCTCGAAGGAAGACGCAGAGAAGGCGAAGGCTGCACTCGAGGGTGCAGGCGCTACAGTCGAACTCAAGTAGTTTTACGTTCGCAGTTCTTACGGCCGGAGATCCAAGGGATCTCCGGCTTTCAGGTGTCCCCGCGGCATGGACGTGTAGCTGAACGTCTATGCTGGTATTGTCGTGCGCAGTTTTCCTTCATTGGTCCCGAATGCCGGAACTTCGTCGCGCCATCTCCCAGTGCGGTTTCTAACAGTTGTATCGACGTACCCTAGTTCTAATAAAGGAGTTTCCCGTTGATGTCTCGTTCAAGGTCTCCGGAGCGGTTCTCATTTGCCAATGTCGATGAAGTATTGCCGCTTCCCGACCTTATCTCGATTCAAAGAGAATCGTTCGATTGGTTTTTGAAGGAGGGGCTCGTCGAGACCTTCCGGGATATTTCGCCGATCACAGACTTCAGCGGTCAGCTTACGTTAGATCTCGAGTTCGATCCAGAAGACCCCGATCTCCGTCCACTGCCGAAGTTCACTGTTGAGGAGTGCAAGGAGCGGGACATGACGTACTCTGCTCCGATCTTCGTGCGGGCACGCTTCTTCAACCAGGCCACTTTTGAGATCAAAGAGCAGACCGTCTTCATGGGCGACTTTCCGATGATGACCGATCGTGGCACGTTCATTATCAATGGTACGGAACGTGTGGTGGTGTCACAACTTGTGCGCTCCCCAGGAGTGTTGTTTCAAGAGGGCCGTGATCCTAAGGTCATCGTCACCGGAACGATCAATCCGTATCGGGGTGAGTGGATTGAGTTTGACGTGGAGGCCAAGCCCGGACGTGACATCAATGCTGGCGGAAGAGTTGCCCGTAAGAGGCGAGTCTCGCTCTTCACGCTGCTACGCGCGCTCGGATATACCGATCACGAGATGCTGGATCGATTCGTTCGACATTTTGACTTCCTAGAGAATCAATGGCAGAAAGAGCGGAATGACTTTGAGACCGAAGATCTCGCTCTTCTTGAGGTCTATAAGAGAGCCCGTCCGGGTGAGCCACCGAGTGTCGATGCGGCTCGTAGCTACTTCGAGCAGGCCTTTTTCCAACCGAAACGGTATGACCTGACCCGTGTTGGACGTTACAAACTCTCTCGGAAGCTCGGTCCTGAGCTCGTAAAGCTTTCCGAGATTTTGGGAGTTCCGCTGGAGGCGGATCCCGTTCATCCTCATGTACTTTCGCGACCAGAGATCCTTGCTACTGCATCGTACATGTTGCACTTAGCCTCTGGAGTACCGGGCTATCGCTTTGACGATCAAGACCACTTTGCGAATCGTAGGGTGCGTAGCGTTGGAGAGCTCATTCAAAATCAGCTGCGACTCGGGCTTTCAAGGCTCGAGCGTTTGGTCCGAGAGCGTATGACTACTCAGGACGTTGAGGCCATCACGCCCCAGACGTTGATTAATATCCGTCCGGTTGTGGCTGCTATCAAAGAGTTCTTTGGTACGTCTCAGCTCTCGCAGTTCATGGATCAGAACAACCCGCTCTCTGGTCTTGCGCACAAGCGTCGTCTCTCCGCTTTGGGGCCTGGCGGTCTCTCTCGGGAGCGAGCCGGTTTTGAGGTTCGAGACGTGCACTCATCGCACTACGGGAGAATGTGTCCAATCGAGACTCCGGAAGGCCCAAATATCGGATTGATCGGTGCCTTGGCCTCCTACGCACGGGTGAATGAGCATGGTTTCATCGAGACGCCGTATCGAAAGGTTCACCAAGGCAGGGTCTCGGACGAGGTCGTGTATCTCGCCGCTGATGAGGAAGAAGAGTTCATCATCGCGCAGGCCTCGGCCAAGCTCGACGGCGAAGGTAACTTCGTCGAGGACAGAGTCCTCGTTCGCCGAGCGCCGCAAGGAGCGGTAGTCCGAGTAGGCGCCAACGCGGTCTCTTACGGTTCTACGTCAGAAGTGGATGTAGTGGCGCCATCGGAAGTAGACCTTATGGACATCTCGCCGAAACAGATCATCTCGGTTTCGACGTCGTTGATACCCTTTATCGAGCATGACGACGCAAACCGTGCTCTTATGGGTGCGAACATGCAGAAGCAGGCCGTTCCGCTTGTAGCTCCCGAAGCACCATATATTGGCACCGGTGTGGAGGCGCGCGCTGCTCAAGATGCCGGCGACGTACTCCTAGCCGAAGGAGTCGGCACGGTTGTTGATCTCAGCGGCGACGCAATCACGGTTGAGTATGAGGCCGGACAGACCGATCGTCTAGGCACTCCACTAGGCCGGAAGATCTACCGTCTTTCGAAGTTCAAGCGGTCAAATCAGAATACCTGTTTGAACCAGCGAGTGCTTGTGGATCTCGGGCAGAGTCTGCAGGCCGGTGATCTTCTCGCCGATGGGCCGGCAACGCATAACGGGGAGCTGGCTCTTGGAAAGAATCTTCTCGTTGCCTTCATGCCGTGGGAGGGCTACAACTACGAAGACGCAATCATTTTGTCAGAACGTCTCGTTCGTGATGACGTCTTAACCTCGATCCACATTGAAGAGTACGAGACCGACGCACGCGACACCAAGCTCGGCGCCGAAGAGATCACTCGTGATATACCGAACCTCTCTGAGGAGATCCTTGCAGATCTCGACGAGCGAGGTATTATTCGTGTTGGAGCAGAGGTCAGCGCTGGTGACGTCTTAGTCGGTAAGGTAACGCCAAAGGGCGAGACCGAGCTAACTCCCGAGGAGCGCCTCTTGAGGGCGATCTTTGGCGAGAAGTCTCGTGAAGTACGAGATACTTCTCTCAAGGTTCCGCACGGCGAGTCTGGGAAGGTCATTGACGTCAAGGTCTTCACCCGTGAGGACTCGGCGGAGTTGGCACCGGGAGTGAACGAGCTCGTTCGGGTCTACGTTGCGCAACGGAGGAAGATTACTGAGGGCGACAAGCTAGCTGGGCGACACGGCAACAAGGGCGTCATCTCGAAGATTCTTCCAGTGGAAGATATGCCGTATCTTTCAGACGGTTCTCCCGTGGATATCATCTTGAATCCATTAGGTGTTCCATCCAGAATGAACGTTGGCCAGGTGCTCGAGTCCCATCTGGGCTATGCAGCTCGTTGGGGTTGGGCTGGCAACCCCGTTGCTCATGAGCCGATTCGAGGTACTGAGACCAAGACTCGTCCTAGGACCGAGCCGTCTACCTGGGTTGCGACTCCGGTGTTCGACGGTGCACACTGGGATGAGGAAGAGAAGGCAGGTCGTCATATGACGATGAAGCGGATCTTCGAGAACTTGAACCCCGACTCCGCAAACGGTACTCATCAGGTTGGGGTCGATGGCAAGGTGACGCTCTACAACGGTCGAACTGGCGAACCATACGACAACAAGATCTCCGTCGGGTACGTCTACATCTTGAAGCTTGCGCACCTTGTCGATGACAAGATTCACGCACGTTCTACCGGTCCATACTCGATGATCACGCAGCAGCCACTCGGTGGTAAGGCTCAGTTCGGTGGTCAGCGCTTTGGAGAGATGGAGGTCTGGGCGCTCGAGGCGTACGGTGCGGCCTACGCTCTCCAGGAGCTGCTAACCATCAAATCTGACGATATTGCGGGACGAGTTAAGGTCTACGAATCAATCGTCAAGGGTGAGAACATTCCTGAACCTGGGATACCAGAGAGCTTCAAGGTGCTCATCAAGGAGATGCAGTCGCTCTGTCTCAATGTAGAGGTCTTGTCGAAGTCCGGTGAAGAGATTCAGATCCGTGAGCTCGACGAGGAAGCATTCCGTACTGCAGAGGAGCTCGGTATCGATATTTCGAGGCCCGAGAAAGGGTCAGACCTTGACGACCAAATGCGTAAAAACGAGAGGGGTAGGTACTAAGTGTTGGATTTAAACAACTTTGATCAACTGCGTATCGGACTAGCTACTGCAGGAGATATCCGTACCTGGTCGCATGGAGAGGTCAAGAAGCCCGAGACGATTAACTATCGAACGCTTCGTCCCGAGAAGGACGGACTCTTTTGTGAGAAGATCTTCGGCCCTACTCGGGATTGGGAGTGTTACTGCGGCAAGTACAAGAGGATTCGTTTTAAGGGTATTATCTGCGAGCGTTGTGGCGTCGAGGTAACTCGCTCGAAGGTGAGGCGAGAACGGATGGGCCATATCGAACTCGCAGCTCCAGTAGTTCATATCTGGTATTTGCGTGGAACGAGATCGTGGCTTGCGTATCTCCTCATGGGCACCTCGCCGAAGGACGAACTCAAGGCGAAGCAGCTTGAGAAGGTCATCTATTTCGCTGCCAATCTGGTCTCGTACGTCGACGTGGATCGTCGTCACGAAGATCTTCCTAATCTTGAAGCCGAGTATCTCATCGAGCGCAAGGAGCTCGAGGATCAGCGTGACATTCAGATCGAGCAGAGAATGCAGGCCTTCGAAGCCGAGGTGGCCGAACTCGAGGCAAATGGCACAAAGGAATCCGATATCAAGGCGCGCCAGCGAATCTTTGATAAGGAGATATCGGTCTTTCGCGATCGGTTAAACAGTCGTATTGAACTCCTCAGACGTGCTTTTGACGAGTTTCGCGACCTTCACGCCCGGATGATTATCGAAGATGAGCTTCTTTGGCGTCAGCTCAAAGATCGCTACGGCGAGTACTTTGAAGGAGGCATGGGTGCCGAGGCCATTGCGCGACTCATTGAGCGAATCGATCTTGACGAGGAAGAAGTCAAGCTTCGCGAGATGATCGAGCCTGTCGAGGCAAAGCGACCACTCTCCGCACAACGTCGCCAGAAGGCTATCAAGCGACTCAAGATCGTGTCCGCCTTTAACTCTCGGGACGAGAACGGTCAGCGTGTTAACGATCCGCGTGCGATGATCTTGGACCTTGTTCCAGTCATTCCACCGGATCTTCGACCGATGGTGCAGCTCGACGGCGGTCGATTCGCCACCTCTGACCTGAACGATCTCTATCGGCGTGTGATCAACCGTAATAACCGTCTCAAGCGACTGTTGGATCTCGGAGCTCCTGAGATCATCGTCAATAACGAAAAGCGAATGCTCCAAGAGGCGGTCGACGCTCTCTTCGATAATGGTCGGCGTGGCCGTCCAGTTTCTGGGCCTGGAAACCGACCGTTGAAGAGCCTCTCTGACATGCTGAAGGGCAAGCAGGGTCGATTCCGCCAGAATCTTTTGGGGAAGCGCGTGGACTACTCCGGACGATCGGTGATCGTCGTAGGACCAAACCTCAAGCTTCATCAATGTGGTCTTCCGAAGCAGATGGCTCTTGAGCTGTTCAAGCCGTTTGTGATGAAGAAGTTAGTCGACCTCGACTATGCACAGAACATCAAGTCAGCGAAGCGAATGGTGGAACGTCGGCGACCACAGGTCTGGGAGGTTCTCGACTCGGTGATCAAGGAGCATCCAGTTCTTCTGAATCGTGCTCCGACACTGCACCGACTCGGCATCCAGGCCTTTGAACCGGTCTTGGTTGAAGGTAAGGCCATTCAGATTCATCCGCTCGTCTGCACTGCGTTTAACGCTGACTTCGACGGTGACCAGATGGCAGTGCATCTCCCGCTCTCGCCGGAAGCGCAGGCGGAAGCTCGGATTCTCATGCTCTCAGCCAATAATATTTTGTCTCCGGCTACCGGCCGACCAATCACTGTTCCGACTCAGGACATGGTTTTTGGTATCTACTACCTGACGATGGCCGTTGATGGTGAGCCCGGCGAGGGCCGTACGTTTCGGCATCTTTACGAGGTCGAGCAGGCCTATGAGAATGGTGAAGTCGGGCTTCATACGAAGATCCATCTTCGACGTGAGACCGGTGTCGACGACGATGGTTTGGCGATCTACGAGGAGATCGATACAACCGTCGGTCGTGTGATCTTCAATACGGCGCTTCCTGAGGGATTTCGATTCGTCAACGAGCTGGTTGGCAAGAGAGCGCTTCCGATTAGCGCCATCATTGAGGAGATCGCCAATCACTATCGTAAGAGCGAGGCGCAGGAGTCGCTCGATAAGATCAAGGCGCTCGGTTTTCGTTACGCCTCTCAAAGTGGGTTGACGATCTCGATCGCTGACGTCTCTACGCCTGCCTCAAAGGGTGAGATCTTGGAACGCCATGAGCGTGAGGCGGAGAAGGCAGAGCAGCAATTCAAGCGTGGAATCATCACTGATGATGAGCGGAAGCAGAAAGAGATCGAGATCTGGACCTCTGCGAACTCTGAGGTCGGCCGCGCTATGGATACGATGTTGGCGTCTGAGGCGTTCAACCCGATCAACATGATGGTCGATTCAGGTGCTCGTGGAAATGCTCAGCAGGTTCGTCAGATATCTGGCATGAAGGGTCTGGTGTCGAACCCCCGTGGTGAGATGATTCCTCGACCTATCGTTTCCTCGTTCCGAGAGGGTCTGAGCGTCTTGGAGTACTTTATCTCCACTCACGGCGCACGGAAAGGCCTGGCGGATACGGCGTTGCGTACAGCGGACTCTGGCTATCTGACTCGTCGGTTGGTTGACGTCTCCCAGGAGATGATCGTTCGAGAGCACGATTGCGAGACGTCACGAGGAATTTGGCTCGAGGATATCGTTCCGGATCAAGCTGGTCGACGATCCTATCTTGAAACTCGGGCCTATGGGCGTGTTCTCTCCGAGGGCGTTGAGCTTTCCGATGGCACCGTTATGGAGGCAGGAACCCTCCTCACCGATGAACTTGTGGGCGTTCTCCGGGATGACCCTGCGGTAAATCGGGTGAGGGTGCGTTCGGTGCTGACTTGCGATACCGAGCACGGCGTTTGCTCTATGTGCTACGGTCAGAGTCTCGCTGGACCGGGTTTTATTGAACTCGGCGAAGCCATCGGCGTTGTTGCGGCCCAATCAATCGGTGAGCCAGGAACACAGCTGACCATGCGTACCTTCCACCAAGGTGGTATTGCGGGACAAGACATTACCCACGGACTTCCTCGAGTCGTGGAGTTGTTCGAAGCCCGGACGCCAAAGGGAGCTGCGATCCTCTCTCATATAGCTGGAGTCGTCCGTGTTGACGAGGAAGAGGCGGGTCGTCGGGTAACGGTCGTAGGAAACGATGGTACCGAAGAGTCGTACTACCTCTCGCTGCGAGTACATCTCGAGGTTGCGGACGGTCAAGAGGTTGAGGCAGGCGATGCTCTTGTCGAGGGCCCGAAAGATCCGAAGCAGTTGCTTGAGATTAAAGGCGTGCGAGAGACGCAGCAGTACATCGTGGAAGAGGTTCAGAAGGTCTATCGTGACCAAGGTGTTCCGATCCACGATAAGCATATTGAGCTCATCGTGCGGCAGATGCTGCGCAGGGTAACGGTTGCAGAGCCGGGAGACTCCGCGTTTCTTCCGGGTGAACGTGTTGATACCCGGCGCTATGCGGATGTCAACCGTGAACTTCGGGCTCGTGGCCTACGCTCCTCGGAGGGCCGCCCTGAGTTGATGGGTATTACGAAGGCGTCGCTCGCCACGGAGTCCTGGCTATCGGCCGCTTCGTTCCAAGAGACGACCAGGGTGCTGACCGAGGCTGCTATCGAAGGAAAGTCCGACGGGCTCATGGGACTCAAGGAGAACATTATTATTGGCAAGCTCATCCCTGCCGGTACGGGTATGAAGGAGTACCGATCGTTCAACGTCGTGGCTCCCGATGCTAAGCCGCTCTCCTTTTGGAGCTCTCAGGAGTATGAGGAGTACAACGGCTTCGGTCACGACAGTTCCTACGGAGGATATTCGTTCGACCCTTCCATTCCCGAGTCCGAGATCGCTGATGATGAGGATTTTCTGCTTGGAGTTGCCGAAGAGGCGGAACCTGTCGTTGACGACTCGCCTGGTGATGAGGCGATTGCCAGCGAAGGTTAGTAGGTAGTTGAGGGTTGACGGGAGTGTGCAGGAGCATGCTCCCGTAGCGGTAGTATGTAATTTCGGTTAAGTGAGCCTTGCATTGGTGGGGCCACCATCTGTTCAACAATTTTCCAGGAGAGGATGAGCGTGCCCACGATTGCTCAGCTAGTGCGCAAGGGACGTGAGACCAAAAGGTCGAAGACGAAGACACCCGCGCTGAAGGGTTCACCGCAGCGTCGCGGTGTCTGCACGAGGGTGTACACAACCACCCCTAAGAAGCCGAACTCTGCACTTCGCAAAGTAGCGCGTGTGCGCTTAAGTTCAGGTGTCGAGATCACTGCGTATATTCCAGGAGTAGGACACAATCTCCAAGAACACTCCATCGTGCTTGTTCGAGGCGGTCGAGTCAAGGATCTTCCTGGTGTTCGATACAAGATTATTAGAGGAACGCTTGACACAGCAGGCGTCAAGAATCGTAAGCAAGCTCGTAGTCGCTACGGCGCCAAGAAGGAGAAATAGTCGATGCCACGCAAGGGCCCAGTCGAGCGTCGTGAGCTCGCTCCCGATCCGATCTATCACTCAGTCTTAGTGACTCAGTTCATCAACAAGATCTTGACACGCGGGAAGAAGACTCTCGCGCAGGGCATCGTGTATGGAGCGATGGACGAGATCCGAGAGCGCACCGGTAGTGATCCACTAACTGTGCTGAAGCGCGCAGTCGATAACACGAAGCCAGAGCTCGAGGTTCGATCCCGTCGTGTCGGAGGTTCGACCTACCAAGTTCCGATCGAGGTAAAGTCCCGACGGTCAATGACACTATCCATTCGTTGGATCGTGAGCTACTCCCGCAATCGTCGTGAGCGAACGATGGTGCTTCGCCTCGCAAACGAGATTCTCGATGCGTCGTCAGGTATTGGCGCCTCTGTGAAGCGTAAGGACGATCTTCACAAGATGGCGGAGTCGAATAGGGCTTTCGCGCACTATCGCTGGTAAAGAGAGTTTCGGTTCGCCGTGGTTGGAGCGCTTGTTCTAACCACGGCGCCCTTATGTGGTCGGAAATTTGATGTGGTGTTCTCGGAGTCCAAGAGTGGCTTCGAGATGGTGACTTAAAGACGAGGATGACGGTTCAATGGTGACGAAGCGGGAGTATCCCCTAGAAAGGATACGCAATATCGGTATTATGGCGCACATCGACGCCGGTAAAACGACGACCACCGAGCGTATCTTGTACTACACGGGTAAGAACTACAAGATCGGTGAAGTGCACGAAGGTGCAGCGACGATGGACTGGATGGCGCAAGAGCAAGAGCGCGGTATCACCATTACCTCGGCGGCGACTACCTGCTTCTGGAAGGACCACCGTATCAATATCATCGATACTCCTGGGCACGTTGACTTCACAGTTGAAGTCGAGCGATCCTTGCGGGTGCTCGACGGTGCGGTTGCGGTCTTTGACGCAGTGGCTGGGGTAGAGCCGCAGACGGAAACGGTGTGGCGCCAAGCTAACAAGTATCACGTTCCTCGTATGTGCTTCGTCAACAAGATGGATCGAGTTGGGGCCGATTTTACGCGGTGTGTCGAGATGATTAAGGATCGGCTCGACGCTGTTCCGGCAGTGATTCAACTTCCCATCGGGAGTGAAGGCGATTTCGTTGGGATCGTTGACCTCGTGGAGATGAATGCGAAGGTCTGGCACGAGGGCTTGGGTGAGGAGTATGCGACACAGGAGATCCCTGATGATCTCCGAGATGCTGCGGACGTGGCTCACCAGGAACTGATTGATGTTTTGTCGAACTTTGATGACGAGCTCATGGAGCGCTACATCGCAGAAGAGGAGATTACGGGCTCGTTGCTGAGAAGGGCGATTCGTAAGGCGACCTTGGCCGCCCAGATCGTCCCAACGCTCTGTGGTTCTGCCTTCAAGAACAAGGGCGTTCAGCCAATGCTCGATGCGGTGGTCGACTTTCTTCCTGCTCCGTCCGATCTACCTGATACCGAGGGAACATCGATGTCGGGCTCGGAGACGTTGACACGTGAGGCTTCCGATTCAGCACCATTTTCGGCGCTGGCCTTCAAGATCATGACGGATCCTTTTGTTGGAAAGTTGACCTACTTCCGGGTTTACTCTGGCTCCCTGGAAAAAGGAGCTACGATTTTGAACTCGACCAAGGACAAGAAAGAGCGTCTTGGTCGGTTGCTTCTCATGCACGCGAATACGCGAGAAGATATCGACACCATCTATGCAGGAGATATTGTTGCCGCCGTCGGTTTGAAGAATACAACGACTGGGGACACTCTCTCGGCGGTGGATGCTCCGATCGTCTTGGAGGCTCTCGAGTTTCCTGAGCCTGTGATCCATGTTGCGGTTGAGCCAAAGACGAAGGCCGATCAAGACAAGATGGGGCGTGCCCTCTACGCCCTTTCCGAGGAGGATCCGACCTTCCGAGTCCGCTCTGATGAGGAGACCGGTCAAACCGTTATCTCGGGTATGGGCGAACTCCACCTGGAGGTTCTCGTTGATCGAATGCTGCGGGAGTTCAAAGTTGACGCAAACGTCGGCAAGCCGCAGGTAGCGTATCGCGAGACGATACGAAAGTCTGTGGAGAAGATCGAAGAACGATACGTCCGTCAGTCGGGTGGTCGTGGACAGTATGGACACGTAGTGATCAATCTGGAGCCCTCAGGCCCAGGAGGTGGATACGAGTTCGTTGACAAGATCTCTGGTGGAGTGATTCCACGAGAGTACATTCCAGCCGTCGATGCTGGAATTCAAGAAGCTTTGCAGTCAGGTGTGTTGGCCGGATACCCAACGGTAGACGTTCGTGTCACGTTGGTCTTCGGTTCATATCACGAGGTCGACTCGTCCGAGATGGCGTTTAAGATCGCCGGATCGATGGCTGTGAAGAAGGCTGCGCGAGCGGCGAGCCCTGTGCTCTTGGAGCCGATTATGTCGGTTTCGGTGGTTACACCTGAGGAGTACATGGGTGATGTCATTGGCGATCTCTCCTCAAGGCGAGGTCGGGTCGAGGGAATGGATCAGGTCGGCAATAGCCAAGTCATACGAGCGCAAGTTCCGCTCTCGGAGATGTTTGGTTACGCAACTGATCTACGTTCTCGGACTCAAGGTCGTGCAACGTACTCGATGCAATTTGGGTCGTATCAAGAAGTACCTGATTCGATCGCAAAAGATATCGTAGCGCGTGTTCGTGGTGAGTAAACTATTTCAGCCTGTAGTAGTCCAGTAGCGTCGTAGGGCGCAGTTAGGTTAACGGAGCAGTAAAGACATGGCCAAGCAAAAGTTCGAGCGGAGTAAGCCTCACTTGAACATCGGGACCATGGGTCATATTGACCATGGTAAGACCACTCTCACTGCGGCGATCACGAAGACGCTCGCCGAGAGGAACCCCAATGTCAAGTTCAAGCCTTTCGATCAGATCGATAATGCGCCCGAAGAGCGCGCACGAGGTATAACCATCTCGATCTCTCACGTGGAGTATGAGACGGAGAACCGTCACTACGCGCACGTTGATATGCCGGGGCACGCTGACTATATCAAGAACATGATTACGGGTGCGGCGCAGGTTGACGGCGCAATCCTCGTCGTCAGCGCAACGGACGGTCCTATGCCTCAGACGCGTGAGCACGTACTGCTCGCACGCCAGGTTGGCGTTCCTTACATCGTCGTTGCGTTGAACAAGTCGGACATGGTCGATGACGAAGAGCTTTTGGACCTCGTCGAGCTGGAGGTTCGTGAGCTCCTCAGTGAGTACGATTTCCCGGGTGACGATACGCCGATCGTTCGAGTGTCTGCGTTGAAGGCTCTTGAGGGCGATGCAACTTGGGCTGAGAAGATCATCGAGCTCATGGCAGCGGTTGACGAGTATGTTCCGGTTCCGGAGCGTCCGATTGACCGTCCATTCTTGATGCCGCTTGAAGACGTGTTCACGATCCAAGGTCGTGGTACCGTTGTGACCGGTAAGGTCGAGCAAGGTATCATCAAGGTGGGCGAAGAGATCGAGATTGTTGGTCTGCGTGACACGCAGAAGACCGTCTGCACCGGCGTGCAGATGTTTAACAAGCTCCTCGATGAAGGTCGTGCGGGAGACAATATCGGAGTTCTCCTTCGAGGAACGAAGAAGACCGACGTGGAGCGGGGCCAGGTGCTTTGTAAGCCCGGTTCGATTACTCCGCATACTGTCTTTGAGGCGAATGTCTACGTTCTCTCGAAAGAAGAAGGTGGGCGACACAAGCCTTTCTTCAACCAGTATCGGCCGCAGTTCTACTTCCGGACAACGGACGTAACCGGTAGCATTACGCTTCCTGAAGGCACCGAGATGGTTATGCCGGGAGACAATATCACCATGACAGTTGAGCTGCAGAAGCCGATTGCTATGGATGAAGGTCTCCGCTTCGCTATTCGCGAGGGTGGCCGAACCGTCGGTGCTGGAGCAGTTACCAAGGTTATCAAGTAAGGATCGTTGTTGTATTGGGGCTCGGCGTCTGCTGGGCCCCAATCGTAGTAAAGGTGATGTACGTACATGGCTGATGTAGGGAAACAGAAGATTAGGATCCGGCTCAAGGCATTTGACCATGAGATCATCGAGACCTCTACGAAGAAGATCGTCGATACGGTGGTCCGCACCCAGGCGAAGGTCGTTGGTCCAGTGCCGTTGCCGACGGAGATCCATCGATACACCGTAATTCGCTCTCCGCACAAGCACAAGGACTCGCGAGAGCACTTCGAGATGAGAATTCACAAGCGAATGCTCGATATTGTCGACCACTCTCCGAAGACGGTCGATTCGCTGCAGCGGTTAGATCTCCCTGCCGGAGTCGATATCGAGATAAAAATTCAATCTGTTTAAGGTATGTTCGGCTCCTGGTGCGCAGTTGCGTAGTGAGAGCCCTATACTTCTATAGGTTCTAAATGAGGTCCGTTTGAGCCCCGATTGCGGGGGACCTTGCGGCAAGAAGTTTTCGCTCCGCCTCAGTCTGCATGGCGGAGCATTTTGTGTTCGGCGGTTAACGCTACGTAGTTGAATGAGGGCTGTACTGATGACGGCGAGAGCAATTGTTGGCGAGAAGGTCGGGATGACCCATGTCTGGGATGAGCAAAATCGCTTCATTCCGGTGACGGTTATCCGCGTGACGACCATGAGGGTTCTCAAGGCTAAGACGACAGAGAGTGACGGCTATAGCGCTCTGCAGGTCGCGTATGGCTCGAAGAAGCGGTCGAAGCTGACCAAGCCAGAGCTTGGTCAATTTGATAAGGCCGGCATTGAGCCGGGTCGTGGAATCATCGAGTTTCGTTTAGATGATGTCTCGAGTTTTAACGTCGGTGATGAGCTGAAGGCGGACGTCTTGGCTGCCGGCGAGTTCGTGGATGTGACTGCAATCTCGAAGGGACACGGTTTCTCGGGAGGTATGAAGCGCCATAACTTCAAAGGGCAAGGTGGCGGTCACGGTAACCACAAGCATCACCGTGCTCCTGGCTCGATTGGGGCCTGTGCTACACCTGGCCGCGTCTTCAAAGGTACGAAGATGGCCGGTCAATACGGTGGCGTCAAGGTGACAACGATGAACCTCGAAGTGGTTCAGGCTGACGCTGAGCGCGAGCTTGTTCTCGTGAAGGGCTCGGTTCCAGGACCCAAGGGTGGTCAAGTTGTGATTCGAAGCGCAGTTAAAGGTGGTAAATAGTGGCTCGATTTGCTAGAGCAGAGGAGTTCACCTCCAGGACGGCTCCTGTCGTCGATTTCACGGGCGCTCGCCTGCGGGAGGTGGATCTCGAACCGTCGGTCTTTGGCCGTCGACCGAATGTGGCCTTGATTCATCAGGTCGTGGTCGGTCAGCTTGCTGGGGTGCGGGCCGGTACGCAGTCAACCAAAACTCGATCCGAGGTTCGCGGTGGCGGTGCGAAGCCGTATCGTCAGAAGGGGACTGGTCGTGCCCGGCAAGGCTCAACCAACGCGCCGCAGTTCTCTGGTGGCGGCGTTGCCCTAGGGCCAAAGCCTCGAAGCTACGCGCAGCGTACACCGAAAAAGATGATCGCTCAAGCTCTCTACGGTAGCCTCTCCGATCGAGCTGAGGCAGGTGCCGTCTTCGTACTCGGGGGCTTCGATCTCACCACCCCGTCGACTAAGGCGGCGCAGCGTTTTATCGACGCCATGAAGTTCGAGTCCTCTGTGCTCGTTGTAGTTGAGCCAGGGGACGAGACGCTGGCCAAGAGTCTACGGAACCTGCCGAACGTCGAAGTTGCGTTCCCTTCCAACTTGAGTGCCTATCTCGTTCTGGTGAACGATGCAATCGTTTTCACTGAAGGTTCACTACCTCGCAGTCAGGCGGGAGAATCACTCGTCGTGGAAGGCCGTACGGTTGCGCCGGTCGACGGCAACGTTGTAGAGGCTGCGACGACGGAGGAGACTGAGGTTGTAGAGGAGGGTCTGGACTGATGTCGGGCGCGAATGCATATGAGGTAATCCGTCGGCCGCTCGTTTCAGAGAAGAGCTACAAGGCAATGGACGAGGGTGTCTACTCCTTTATTGTCGACCCTCGGGCTACGAAGGTCGATATTCGATTTGCAGTCGAGAAGCTCTTTGACGTGCACGTGGTGGATGTCAATACTCTGAACCGCAAGGGAAAGAGGAAGCGCAATCGGCGAAGTGGTGTCTGGACTAACGGACATAACGAGAAGCATGCCATGGTCCGCCTCCGCGCAGGTGAGTCCATAGAGATCTTTGAGAAGTAGGAGTTAGCGTGGCAGTTAGAAAACGAAAGCCGACAAGCGCAGGACGGCGATTCCAGAGCGTCTCGGACTTCTCAGATGTTACGGCTACTCGTCCAGAGAAGTCGCTTCTTGAGCCTGCGAGCTCGTCAGGTGGTCGTAACGCGTATGGGCGCAAGACAGCACGTCATCGCGGTGGCGGGCACAAGCGCCAGTACCGTGTGATCGACTTTAAGCGTAATAAGGACGAGGTTCCAGCGAAGGTCGCCACGATCGAGTACGATCCCAATCGCAACGCTCGGATCGCGCTTCTGCACTACCTGGACGGTGAGAAGCGCTATATCTTGGCTCCGGCCAAGCTCTCGGTCGGAGACATGGTGGAGTCTGGGCCCAAGGCCGACATCAAGACGGGTAACGCTCTGCCGTTGAGAAATATCCCCGTTGGTACGACGGTCCACAATGTTGAGATGCGACCGGGACAGGGTGGCAAGATAGCTCGAAGTGCAGGGATGTCTGTTCAGCTCGTTGCTCGAGAAGGCGACTATGCAACGCTGCGCCTTCCTTCGACCGAAATGAGGCGAGTACCGATCGATTGTCGAGCCTCGATCGGAGAGGTAGGAAACTCGGAGTTCGAACTGCTCTCGGTTGGCAAGGCTGGACGTTCTCGTTGGAAGGGAGTTCGACCACAGACACGAGGCGTCGCTATGAACCCGGTCGACCATCCGCTCGGTGGTGGTGAAGGCAAGACCTCAGGTGGTCGGCATCCAGTGTCGCCATGGGGTAAGCCCGAGGGCCGAACTCGCTCGAAGCACAAGGATTCAGATCGTTTGATAATTCGTCGTCGGAGAGCTCGCGGAGCTCGGAGGTAGGTCGGCCCATGCCGCGTAGTTTGAAAAAAGGCCCCTTCGTGGATGATCACCTTCTCAAGAAGGTCGATACGCAGAACGAGAGTGGTGACAAGAAGGTCATTAAGACGTGGTCGAGGCGTTCGACCATCATCCCCGATATGGTTGGGCACACGATTGCGGTGCACGATGGTCGCAAACATGTTCCGGTCTATCTCACGGAGTCCATGGTGGGCCATAAGTTAGGTGAGTTCGCACCGACGAGAACCTTCCGATACCATGCCGGACAAGAGCGTGCCGGGAGGAGAAGGTAATGGCTGTGGCTGAGCTTGAATCGGTTCCTCAAGGACGAGCCGTACTTCGGGGCTATCAAATGTCTGCCTCAAAGGTACGAGAGGTACTCGATCTGATCCGCGGGAAGTCGGCGGTCGCAGCGATGGAGACCCTGTCGCTTGTTGAGCGTGGCGCGGCAGAACCCGTTGCAAAGCTGCTCCGCTCTGCGGTTGCAAACGCTGCTCATCTTCACGGTCTTGCGCCAGATGAGGTCTATGTTGCCGTCACGTTTGCTGATGAGGGTACGACGCTGAAGCGCTTCCGACCTCGAGCTCGCGGGCGGGCTGGCCGGATTCGCAAACGCACGAGTCACATCACGATCATCGTGGAGCGTCTGCCAGAGGCTCGCTTAGCAGTGATACGTGCGAAGCGTCGGGGTGAAGAGGCAAACCGTCGGGCCAGACGGGTGCGAAGCTCGCGCGGTGAAAGTGTATCGACTGCGGCTGAAGCGGCCTTAGAAGCTAAGGATCGAGACGAAAGCGCTGTGCAAACTCCGTCTAACGATATCGCTATCGAAGATACCGAAGTGTCGGTCGAGCCTGAAGTGATCGAGATGGATTCTGAGGAAGTGGCTGCCACTGACGTCTCTGGCGGGGGTGTCGAGGAAGTGGCTGACGTCGTTACCGAGGCCGAAGAGGAAGAGAAGAACTAATGGGTCAAAAAATCAATCCTTACGGTTTCCGTCTCGGAGTCACTACCGATTGGAAATCTCGGTGGTTCGATGAGAAAAACTACAAAAAGTGGGTAATCGAGGACTACGCAATTCGATCGTTCTTGATGAACGAGTTGGAGACCGCAGCGGTCTCTCGGGTTGAGATCGAGCGTACGCGAGATCGAGTCAAGGTCGATATCCATACCGCTCGTCCAGGTATCGTGATCGGGAAAAAGGGTTCAGAAGCTGATCGGTTGCGCAAGGCGCTGGTGGAGATCACGCACAATCAGAAGGTGCAGATCAACATCGAAGAGATCAAGCAACCCGAGCTCGATGCCGCTCTCGTCGCCCAAGGTATCGCCGATCAGTTAGCTCGTCGTGTGAGCTTTCGACGGGCTATGAAGCGTGCTCTGCAGATGGTAGAGAAGGCAGGCGGCCAAGGCGTCACGGTTATGTGCTCCGGTCGACTTGGCGGCGCTGAGATGGCTCGTAAAGAGTCCTATCGTGAGGGCCGTGTACCTCGTCACACACTACGTGCCGATATTGACTACGGCTTTCGTGAGGCGCGGACTACCTTCGGTCGCATCGGCGTGAAGGTCTGGATCTATAAGGGTGACATCCTGCCCTACAAGGTTGTGCCCGGTGCTGATGAGCGTGGAGTGAAACCCGCAGCTCCGGCGGCCAATGCAGCTCGGAGAGTGATTACCGCTGGTGGTGGTCGGCGACGTGCTGAAGGTACGACGTCAGCTTCCGAGGTTGAGAATCCTTCAACTGAGGAGACCGTAGTAGCAGGTTTGGTTCCGAACGCTTCGGTCGTCAACGCCCCAGAGGGGGACGACTTGGAGCGATTGCTCGCTGAAGAGGAAGAGATTGAGCGTCGTACCCGGGAGTCCGGACATGAGGCTCCTCACTTTAAAAAGGAGGTTGACTGAGATGTTGATGCCTCGTAAGGTACGGTACCGGAAGACGCAGCGAGGCCGCATGAGCGGCATGTCTCGATCCGGGAACGATATTCATTTTGGCGATTTCGCTATTCAGGCGCTGGAGCCCGGCTGGATCTCAGCTCGGCAGATTGAAGCGGCTCGTCGAGCGATGACTCGTCACATCCGCCGTGGCGGTAAAGTCTGGATCCGGATCTTTCCTGACAAGCCAGTGACGAAGAAGCCGGCCGAGACCCGTATGGGTTCGGGTAAGGGTAACCCTGAGTTCTGGGTAGCTGTGGTGAAGCCAGGGCGAATCATGTTTGAGCTCGCTGGGGTCTCTGAGGAGCTCGCTGCTGAAGCGATGGCGAGGGCCATCCAGAAGCTGCCGATTCGGGCAAAGTTTATTGTACGTGAGGATGCTGTAGCTACGGAGGTTGCGAAGTGACCAAGGCAGTAGAGCTTCGTACTCTGGCCGATCATGAACTTGCGGATCGTCTCGAGGAGAGTCGGCGGGAGCTGTTCAACCTGCGCTTCCAGTTAGCTACCTCTCAGTCGACGAACACGGCGAGACTCAAGACCCTGAAGAAGGAGATCGCAAGGGTTTTGGCGATCCAGACGGAGCGCGCGTATGACGTGCTCATCAGTGAGGTGGATAAGTAGATGTCAGAGAATGTTGATGTGGTCTCGGAAGAGTCTGAGGTAGCTCAGGCCGAAGAGACGGTAGCGGAGCCATCTCAGGTCGGTTCGTCGGTGCTGGATGAGGGTAACGACGAGAAGGCTCGGGCATCTCGCAAGTTTCGTGATGGTGTGGTCGTCTCGACCGCTATGGATAAAACGATCGTCGTTGCGATTACTGAGCGTGTTCGACATCGTCGCTACCAGCGGACGGTGCAGCGGACCAAGAAGCTCTATGTCGATGACCAAGAAGGATCGGCAAAGTTGGGAGACTCGGTTCGCGTCGTAGAGACTCGTCCGTTGTCGAAGTTGAAGCGGTGGCGTCTGTTGGAAGTGTTGGAGCGTGCGCGATGATACAGCAGGAATCGCGACTTCGTGTCGCTGACAACTCTGGAGCTAAAGAGGTCTTGTGCATTAAGGTGCTCGGCGGGTCGCGGCGACGTTACGCAAGCATCGGTGACGTCTTTGTAGCTACGGTCAAAGATGCTATCCCCGGTGCCGCCGTTAAAAAAGGCGACGTCGTGAAGTGTGTTGTAGTCCGGGTGAAGAAGGAGAAGCGTCGTCCAGACGGTAGCTATATCCGCTTCGATGAGAACGCTGCGGTGCTGATCAATGATTCACTGCAGCCCCGAGGCACTCGTATCTTTGGCCCTGTCGGGCGAGAGCTGCGAGATAAAAAGTTCATGAGGATTATCTCCTTAGCACCGGAGGTGTTGTAATGCACGTTCGTAAAGGTGACAAGGTTCGGGTGATCGCGGGTAAAGATCGTGGTCATGAGGGCGAGGTCGTTCGGGTTATCCCTGGACGAGACAGGGTTGTAGTAGCAGGAGCTAACGTAGCGAAGCGTCACACGAAGGCGACCTCTGCGACGACGCAGGGTGGCATTATCGACAAGGCGATGCCGTTGCATGTATCGAACGTGGCTCTCGTGTGCTCGAAGTGTGGAGTGACACGAGCCGGGGCGCGATTCGATAGTGACGGTCTGAAGGTACGGACCTGTGCGAAGTGTGGTGGAGATCTATGAGTGAGGCGACAAAGGTGCGGCCGCGCCTAAAGGTGAAGTATGACACCGAGGTGAAGGCAGCGCTGAAAGAATCGTTGGGGCTATCCAACGTCATGCAGGTTCCAACGCTGGAGAAGATCGTGATCAATGTTGGCGTTGGGCGTGCCACGCAACAGCAGTCTTTGATAGAGAATACGGTTCGAGACATCGAGATCATCGCAGGCCAGAAGCCAGTGGTTACTCGTGCTCGTAAAGCTATCGCAGGATTCAAGCTCCGTGCCGGTAATCCTATTGGAGTACGAGTAACTCTGCGAGGCGATCGCATGTGGGAGTTTTTCGATCGCCTGGTTGCTGTAGCGATTCCTAGGATCCGAGACTTCCGAGGTCTGAACCCGAAGTCGTTCGATGGTCACGGGAACTATACCTTCGGCGTGACTGAGCAGCTGATCTTCCCGGAGATCGACTACGACAAGGTCGATGCGACCCGTGGTATGGATATTACGATCGTGACCACTGCACGGTCAAACGAACATGGTCGAGCGCTTCTTAATGCCTTCGGCTTTCCATTCAAGAGAGAAGGGGCACAGTAGAAGATGGCAAAGAAGGCTCTAATTGCCAAAGCGCAGCGGACCCCGAAGTTTCGCGTCAGGGCGTATACGCGTTGCCAACGATGTGGCAGGCCCCACGCAGTGTTTCGTAAGTTTGGACTATGTCGTATCTGTCTTCGGGTGATGGCTCACGCTGGTGAGCTTCCAGGCGTGACCAAGGCGAGCTGGTAGGGAGTTGAAGTAGATGAGCATGACTGATCCGATTGCGGACATGCTGACCCGTATTCGAAACGCGAATACAGCGAAGCACGATGTCGTCAAGATGCCAGGTTCGAAGGTAAAGGTCAATCTGGCCAAGGTACTCGAGCGAGAGGGATACATCGCGGGTTACGAGCTAGGGGAGGCCGAGGGCCGACCCGGTACTTTGTTGACCCTTACCCTCAAGTACTCCGGGGACCGTGAGCGCACGATTTCGGGCATTCAGAGAGTTTCGAAGCCAGGTCTTCGCGTGTATTCGAGAGCGGAGAGCATCCCGCGTGTTCTCGGAGGGCTCGGAGTGGCGGTCTTGTCGACCTCGAAGGGCCTGATGACAGACCGTGAAGCGCGTAAGGCAAATATTGGTGGCGAAGTCCTGTGCTACGTGTGGTGATCCGAGAGAAGGAGAGAGACTGTGTCTCGTATTGGTAAGGTCCCCGTAGTCGTACCTGCCGGTGTCGACGTAGAAATCAAAGATGGTAGGCACGTAGCGGTCAAGGGTCCGAAGGGCTCTCTGTCGCGTTCTCTGCCTGGCTCGATTACTGTTCGCCGTGACGGAGAGTCCCTAGTTGTGGAACGTCCAGATGACTCGAGGGAATCTAAGGCGCTGCACGGTCTGTGTCGGACTCTGGTCTCCAACATGGTGGTAGGTGTTACCGAGGGGTACGTTCGTAACCTTGATATTGTGGGGGTCGGCTACCGGGCTGCCGCAAAGGCTTCGACACAGCTCGAGCTAGCGCTTGGGTTCTCGCATCCGGTCGTCGTCGACGCTCCGAGTGGAATTGCGTTCGAGACACCGACGCCGAATCGTATCTCGATCAACGGGATCGATAAAGAGCTCGTGGGTCAAGTTGCTGCGAATATTAGGAAGTTGAAGAAGCCCGAGCCTTACAAGGGTAAGGGCATCCGCTACGAAGGCGAGAAGGTCCTTCGTAAAGTCGGCAAAGCCGGTAAGTAGCCGAGAGAGATTCTGCAGGAGTTACGTATGTCCGATTCATCCCATATCTCTGTTAAGCGGAGACAAAAGCGTCACACGCGAGTTCGAAAGTATGTCGTCGGTAAGACGAGCCGTCCGCGGCTCTGCGTCTTCCGCTCGAACCGCCACATCGTCGCTCAGATCATCGATGATTCAACAGGCCGCACCCTTGCGGCCGCGTCATCGCTTGAAGCTGCGATTCGTGGAGAGGGTACTGGAAATACTGCCTCGGCACAACGCGTTGGGGCTTTGCTCGCTGAGCGGGCTAAGGCCTCGGGAGTCGAGGTTGTTGTTTTTGATCGTGGCGGATTCCGTTACCACGGTCGAGTTGCTGCCTTGGCTGAGGCCGCACGAGCGGGAGGACTTGAGTTCTAATGGCAGAGCAACAGTATGAAGAGCGGACGATCAAGGTAAATCGTGTCGCGAAGGTAGTTAAGGGTGGTCGGCGTTTCTCGTTCACCGCTCTCATGGTGGTTGGAGATGGCCAGGGCAAGGTTGGCCTGGGTTATGGTAAGGCCAAAGAGGCGGGCCTTGCGGTTCAAAAAGGTATCGAAGAGGCCAAGAAGGCGATGTTCGATGTACCCCTGGCTGGCTCAACGATTACTCACCCGACCCTTGGTGAGTCCGGGGCAGGACGAGTTCTGCTCAAGCCAGCAGCTCCTGGTACTGGTGTGATTGCCGGTGGTGCGGCTCGGGCGATTTTGGAGCTAGCGGGCATCAAAGATATCGTCGGAAAGTCGCTCGGCTCGTCGAACGGTATTAATATCGCTCATGCGACGATCGCAGGCTTGAAGTCACTGAAGCGTCCCGATCAGATAGCTGCGCTGAGGGGTAAGGCTGAAGATGAAGTCACTCCGGCTGGAGTGTTGCGGGCCTATCACGAGTCCCAGAAGCATGTCGAGAGCGGATCGAGGGAACGATGAGTGGTGAAAAGACTCTTTGTGTGACTCAGATTGGGTCTGATATCGGTACGAAGCCGAAGCATCGCGGGACCATTCGAGCACTTGGTCTCCATGGTGTTGGAAGTTCGAATACGCTTCCGGATCGTCCAGAGATTCGGGGCATGATCGCTCGTGTGCCTCACCTGGTGAGCGTCGAAGAGTTGGACGGAGAGTAGTAGCATGCTGCATACACAAGATTTAAAGCCAGCGGCCGGATCGAAAAAGGCTCGTAAGCGAGTCGGTCGAGGAATCGGTGGTAAGGGTGGTAAGACAGCTGGTCGTGGTACCAAGGGTCAGGGCGCTCGAGATACCATCCCAATCGGGTTTGAGGGTGGTCAGTTGCCGATGGCACAGAGACTTCCCAAGCTCAAGGGATTCAATAACCCATTCCGGGTCTCATTCTCGATCGTAAATTTGGATGCCATCGAGATGCTAGCGAACGAAGGCGTGGTCGTAATCGACCCTGACGTTCTCTATGCGCATGGTCTCGTCCATAAGGGTGAGCTAGTTAAGATCCTTGCCAATGGCGAGCTTTCCAAGGCGGTCACGGTCTCCGCGCACGCATTTTCGCAGAGTGCCGCAGAGAAGATCCGTGCACGTGGGGGATCTGCTGTAGTTGTTGATCGACCAAATGGCGGGCGTCGAATCCCTCCTTTGGGTAACGCTTTGATGAACCGCTAGTAGTCGTAGCCTGAAGCTAGGATGGTTACATCGGCCACTCGTGTTGAGTTTGGCGTTGACTGATGGAAGTAATCGTGGTCGTAAGGAGCTCACAAGTTGTTATCTAGCCTGAAGAACATCTTCAAGGTCCCGGACCTTCGGAACAAGGTCTTATTTACCTTGCTCATGATCGCCATCTATCAGCTCGGTGCCAACATACCGGTTCCCGGAATTGACTTCAGTCAGATTCAGAAGCTCGAGGGAGAGGTGAACGGAGGGGTCTTTGGATTCCTCAGCCTCTTCTCTGGCGGCGCGATATCCCGTGCCGCCCTTTTCGGTCTCGGCATTATGCCGTACATTACTTCCTCGATCATCATTCAACTGTTGACGACCGTGATACCAAAACTCGAGGAGTGGCGTGACCAGGGAGCGGTAGGTGATCGCAAGATCACGCAAACGACTCGTTATCTGACGATGGTCCTTGCGGTCATGCAGGCTACCGGACTGGCCTTCATCTTCCACAATGGCGGCGCAGGTCTTTTGGCTACCGGTCAGGCCGTCAATCTGATTCCGAACTTTACGGTTCCAAATGTCTTGTTCATTGTCCTGACGTTGACTGCTGGCACGGCGCTGGTGATGTGGATTGGTGAGTTGATTACTCAGCGAGGGATCGGTCAAGGCATGTCGATCGTTATCTTCGCGAACGTGGTGGCCGGACTCCCTTCAGCGGGTCGTATTATCCTGGCCGACGCGGGTGCATTCAAGTTCACCGTGATCGTGATTCTTGCGATCGCTATCGTGGTGGCGATCGTCTTCGTGGAGCAGGGTCAGCGTCGAATTCCTGTGGTCTTCGCACGCCGGATGGTAGGTAAGCGTATGTACGAAGGCGGCAATACGTTCATACCGCTGAAGGTCAACCAGGCGGGTGTTATTCCGATTATCTTTGCTTCGTCGATCCTCTACTTCCCTGTTCTGTTGACCAATATCATCCCCTGGACAGCGTTTCGTTCCTTCGTCAACAATCATCTGGTCTCCTCGACGTCGTTCTTCTACATCACGATCTATGGGATCTTGATCATCATGTTTACGTTCTTCTATGTCTCGGTGACCTTTGATCCTCATCAGCAGTCAGAGATCATCCGGAAACAAGGGGGCTACGTGCAAGGAACGCGACCGGGACCTGCTACCGAGCGGTATCTTGCGCAGATCTTGAACCGTATTACGCTTCCCGGCGCGCTTTTCCTCGCCGCTGTGGCCTTGATTCCTGCGATATTGTTGGCCCTGTGGCACGTCAACAACGTTCCATTTGCCGGTACTACCTTACTGATTGCCGTCGTGGTGGCATTGGAGACCATGAAACAGATTGACTCACAGTTGACCATGCGCAACTATGAGGGATTTCTGAAGTAGGCTAGTCTTCCGTCATATGGTCGTTGCAACGCGCCTAGTGATCCTAGGGAAACAGGGAGCTGGGAAGGGAACTCAATCCACCCGGCTCTCCCATCACTTTGCTATTCCTCACATCTCGACGGGAGATATGCTTCGTGCGGCGGCAAAGTCTGGAAGTGAGTTCGGTCAGATGGCAAAGCGCTGTATGGACCAGGGTGAGCTAGTTCCCGACGAGGTAATAACCGGCGTGGTCGGTGAGCGTCTCCATGAGCGAGATGCCTTGAACCGGGGATTTCTCCTTGATGGCTTCCCCAGGACTACAGGACAGGCCGACTCCTTGGAGGCTATCCTTGCTCCGTTCGATCTCGATCTAGTGATCGATCTGGAGGTGCCCACGGAGCTCGTTTTGAAGCGTCTTGCCTCGAGAAGGGTGTGTACCGTCTGCGGTGCGAACTACTCCTTGGTGCAGCGCCCAAAACACGATTGGATCTGCGATGTCTGTGGCGGGGAGGTCGTGCAGCGTGAAGACGATACGGAGCAGGCCATTAAGAGGCGACTAGATCTGTACGAGTCAGAGACCGCCCCACTCGTTGCCTACTACGAAGATCGTGAGAAACTGGTCAGCGTCAATGGTGTCGGTGAGCCCGAAGAGGTGATGGCGCGATTGATTAATGTCATTCACCGTCGCCGTGGTGGCCATAGTGGGTGAGGTGTTGCGGTGATCCGTTCTCGTGAAGAGATAGCAAAAATGCGTCGGGCGGGACGAGTGGTGGCGGAGATCCACGAGAAGACACGCGCGATGATTCGGCCGGGTATCACGACCGCTGACATTGACGCAGTGGCGCGAGATGTGCTCCGACTACGAAATGCTCGGTCGAACTTCTTGAACTACCACGGTTTCCCAGCGACAGTCTGTACCTCGCCGAACTCCATGATCGTTCATGGAATACCCGATGATACGGTCTTGAACGATGGCGATATTATCTCGGTCGACGCCGGTGCGATTATTGAGGGTTATCACGGAGATGCGGCCTATACGGTCGGGGTCGGTGAGATCTCTGAGGAGGCGGCTCGACTCATAGAGGTGACGGAGCAGGCGCTTTGGAAGGGTATTGAACAGATGTACCCGGGTAACTTCCTGCACGAGATCGGTAGGGCGGTTCAGAATCATGCGGAGGGCGCAGGATACTCAGTCGTTCGTGAGTACGTCGGTCATGGTATCGGTACCGCAATGCACGAGTCTCCCTCGGTGCCGAACTATTGGCCAGGCTCTAAGGGTCCAAAGATGAAGGTGGGCAATGTCTTCGCAGTCGAGCCCATGGTCAATGTCGGCGATTGGCATACCCGGACCCTCGATGATGGTTGGGGGGTTGTGACCGTCGATGGTGAACTCTCGGCTCACTTCGAGCATACGATTGTGATTGGGCCAGATGGCCCCGAGGTCCTGACGGTTGCGGAGGGTTGAATCGAGAAGTTTCTTTCGATGGTTGGATCGTTCGCAGGTATGACTATACTGACCATTCGGGTGATTTTTCGCCTGAATACCTTTTCGGTGCGATCAAAGATGATTTACGGAAGTTGTGCGTGTCTTTGTCTCTCACCGGAGGCATCGATACCGTAGGAGGAGAAACTGTCACAACCTAAAGAGGACGTCATTGTCGTCGAAGGTAAGGTCATCGAACCACTTCCGAACGCTATGTTTCGGGTGGAGCTTGAGAATGGCCACAAAGTCCTAGCGCATAGCTCTGGAAAGATGCGGATGCATCGAATACGAATTCTTCCAGGAGACAAGGTTCAGGTGGAGTTCACTCCTTACGACCTCAGTCGCGGTCGAATTACCTATAGGTATAAGTAGTACGAGTGGTTAGGGAGCCTAGGGAGACCTAGGTCGATGAGTGGCGAGAGCCATAAGGGTGAAGGTGGCGTCTTCGGATGAAAGTACAACCGAGCGTAAAGACCGTGTGTGAAAAGTGTAAGGTCATTCGACGACATGGGCGGGTTCTCGTGATCTGTGAGAATCCTCGACACAAACAGCGACAAGGGTAGTCATGGCAAGAATTTCTGGTGTAGATATCCCACGTGATAAGCGTCTCGAGGTCTCGTTGACGTACATCTACGGAGTGGGCGTTACGACGGCTCAAAAGATCTGTCGAGAGACGGAGGTGAGCCCCGAGACGCGTGTGAAGGATCTCACCGATGACGAGGTGATGAGACTCCGTAACTACATCGAGCAGAATGTTCAAGTAGAGGGTGACCTACGGCGCGAGATCGATCAAGATATCAAGCGCAAGATGCAGATCGGCTCCTACCAGGGGATCCGACATCGCCGTGGTCTGCCTGTTCATGGGCAGCGGACACACACCAATGCGAGGACTCGTAAGGGTCCGAAGAAGACTGTGGCTGGTAAGAAGAAGGCCGCACGTAAGTAAGTGCACTCGTAGCCAGCTTGCTGGTTGATTTGATTGGAGAGATGAGCTCATGGCGAAGCCCCGAGCTGGTGGTCGACGTCCTCGACGCCGGGAGAGAAAAAACGTAGCGTACGGTGTGGCGCATATTCACTCGTCGTTCAATAACACGATCGTGACCATTACGGACACTGCCGGTAATGTGCTGGCGTGGGCTAGTTCTGGAAACGTTGGCTTTAAGGGTTCGCGTAAGTCGACCCCATTCGCTGCTCAGGTAGCGGCGGAGACCTGTGCAAAGCGTGCGCAAGAGCACGGAGTTCGACAGGTCGAAGTGTTGATTAAAGGGCCAGGGTCTGGACGAGAGACCGCTCATCGGGCGATCGCCAGCGCAGGTATTGAGATCATCTCGATTAAAGACGTTACGCCGCTTCCTCATAACGGTTGCCGTCCGAAGAAGCGACGAAGGGTCTAAGGAGAAAAGAAGTGGCACGATATACCGGACCAGTATGCAGGCTTTGTCGCCGAGAGAGAATGAAACTCTATCTCAAGGGACCAAAGTGTGATTCCCCTCGTTGTCCCATGGAGTCTCGACCCTATCCCCCGGGCGACCACGGCCGAGATCGAACTCGCCAAGGCTCTGAGTATCTTGGACAGCTTCGAGAGAAGCAGAAGGCGCGACGTATCTATGGCGTGCTCGAGAAGCAGTTTGTTATTACCTATGAGGAAGCATCTCGTCAGAGTGGTATCACCGGTGAGAATCTTCTCCGGCTCCTTGAGCTACGTCTCGATAACGTCACGTTTCGGGCTGGTTGGGCCGCATCACGGTCGCAGGCCCGTCAATTTGTGCGCCACGGTCACATTCGAGTGAACGGGAAGCGGGTCGACATACCGAGTTACCGGGTCAAGAAGGGCGATGTTATCTCCCTCATTGAGCGGGCCCAGGACCATATCGTGGTTCGTCATAATCGCGATACCTTTGTTCGTCCGCTTCCAGGATGGCTCGAGGCCGATCCAACCGGCTTCCACGTCACCGTATTGAATCCGCCGATGCGGGAGCAGATCGATGCACCCGTTCGTGAGCAGCTCATCGTCGAGCTTTACTCCAAGTAAACCTCCAAGGAGCACGTGTGTTATTTATTCAACGTCCGAAGATCGAGGCACTCGGCGAGGTTGTCAACAACCGCCAACAGTTCTCTATCGCTCCGCTCGAGCCTGGCTTTGGTCATACGCTTGGGAGCTCCATTCGTCGTGTTCTTCTCTCGTCGATACCAGGTGCTGCGATCACGCAGGTGCGTTTTGATGATGCGCTGCATGAGTTCAGCACACTGCCAGGTGTGAAAGAAGATGTGACGGACCTGATCTTGAACCTGAAGGACATTGTCTTCCGGAGCTACTCTGAGGAACCGGTGACAATTCGACTTGATGTCCGTGGTCCGGTGGTCGTAAGAGCTGAAGACTTTAGTCTCTCCTCTGACGTCGAGATCGTCAATCCCGATCTTCACATCGCAACGTTGTCGGGTAAGGGTCGCCTTGCACTCGACGCTGTGGTGGAACAGGGGCGTGGTTATGTCTCTGCTGAGCGAAATAAGCGGACCTCGACGATCGGCATCATTCCTATCGATTCGATCTTCGCACCGGTTCGGAGAGTTGCGGTCTCCGTTGAGCCGACGCGTGTCGGTCAGGCGACCGACTACGACGCCTTGATCCTTGATATCGAGACCGATGGTTCGATCTCTCCAGCTGAGGCGCTTGCCTCTGCCGGTGAGACGCTGAGGAACCTAACCTCCTTGATTGCAGAACTCTCTGAGAGCGCACAGGGACTAGAGTTGTCCGAGGCGGAGATCGTCGAAGAACACTCACCAGATCTGGACCTCGCCATTGAGGAGCTAGATCTCACTGAGCGTCCCCGGAACTGTCTCAAGCGTGCTCAAATCAATACGATTGGAGAGCTCATCTCGCGCACACCGGAGGACCTCCTTTCGATCACAAACTTTGGCCAGAAGTCGCTCGATGAAGTTATCGAACGACTTGAGGGTCGTTCGCTAGCGTTGAGGAGCAAGGACTGATGACACCAGGTAGACCGAAGCAGGGACAGAGGCTCGGAGGCTCGGCATCGCACCATCGAGCGATGGTAGCCAACCTCGCAGCGTCGTTGATTGCCGCTGAGGCGATCTTGACGACGGAGACAAAGGCCAAGACGCTGAAGCCGGTAATTGAGAGATTGATCACCAAGGCGAAGCGTGGGGGAGTACACAACCAGCGACAGGTCGTTGCTTTCCTGCGAGATAAGGACATGGCGCATAAGCTGTTCTCGGAGATCGGTCCTCGCTATGAGGAGCGTCCGGGCGGCTACACGAGGATTCTCAAGCGTGGTCCTCGACACGGTGATAATGCACCTATGGTCGTTATAGAACTCGTGTGAGTTTGAAGAGGCGTACGTACGGCGGAGAGGATGATGAGTCCTCTCCGCTTTTCGTTTTCGATGACCCAAGTGCTGAGGACGGTCCAGGATCTCTGAGCTCGGACGGTGACTCCGTAGGGGTCCCTGAGGTCCTTCCAGCTCCATCTCCTTTCGGTGCTTCGGGGGATGAGCTGTCGAACTGGCGGGCGATTCTGTCTTACGTCGGGACGAACTACCATGGCTTTGCAGCTCAAGATGGTCTTGCTACGGTGGCTGGCGAGCTGACGAGTGTCTTGAGTCGGGTGTATCAGTCACCTATCGTGCTGACCTGTTCTGGAAGGACCGATGCGGGAGTTCATGCGGTGACCCAGGTCGTCACCTTTCGAGCACCGGTTCCACAACGTCGCTCTTCGATCTTAAGGTCTGTAAACCAGCTGCTTTCTAGCTCTATTCGAGTTCGTACCATTGAGCAATGTAGTTCAACCTTCGATGCTCGACACGACGCTAAGTATCGAGGTTACGTCTATCGGTTGGCCTCTGAGGAACTACCGTCGGCGTTGACCGTTGGGCGCGCCTGGGCTCCGCCTGGACCTCTCGATGTGGGTACGATGCGCAATGGCGCGTATGCCTTGATCGGAGAGCACGATTTCGTCGCGTGGTGTAAGTCCTCTCGTGGAGCTGAGCGCCCGACGAGACGTCACGTTTACGATGTGTCGTTTCGACCGAGCGAGATGGGGCTCGACATTGCGATCTGGGCGAACTCATTCTGCCAACAGATGGTTCGATCTATCGTTGGTTCTCTCGTCGAGGTTGGACGAGGTCGACGGAGTGGTTCGTACTTACGGGATCTGATTGTAAGCCAAGATCGTCGAGCGATCGGCTTGATCGCCCCACCTGAGGGGCTCTACCTCTACGAGGTCGGTTTTCGAGATTTCGATGGCTCTTCAGTAAGGCGATGGGAGAGCAATGGGTTCGATCCTCTTCGAGGTGGTATGGGGTTATGGACCTTCCCTGTATGATTGATAGCTGTGTCTTGAGCCAGATGGCTCGAGTAGTTCGTTGAAGTGGTGAGGTAGATGAAGACTCTGGCGACCAAGCAGTCGGAAGTGACGAGGCAGTGGTTTGTGATAGACGCCACCGATATGGTTTTGGGCCGGCTCTCTACGGTAGCTGCCTCGCTGTTGAAGGGGAAGCACAAGCCTTCGTTCGCGCCGTATCTTGACTGTGGTGACCACGTCGTGATCATTAACGCTGATAAGGCCGTATTGACGTCGGATAAGGCCGATAAGAAGTTTGCTTATCGCCACTCGGGCTATCCAGGAGCGTTGCGTGCAACGGTCTATCGGGAGCTGATGGTGGATAAGCCAACCTTCGTGGTTGAGAAGGCGATTAAGGGAATGCTCCCTAAAGGACCCCTAGGACGGCAGATGGGTCGTAAGTTGAAGGTCTACGCTGGCCCCGTGCACCCGCACGCCGCTCAGCAGGTAGTAGAGTTCGATATTCCAGAAGCTCGTCGAGCTTCTCGATAGAGTAAGGTGACGAGGATTCAATGACAGCTCTTCTCAATCAATCGACTGGCCGTCGTAAAGAGGCCGTCGCTCGAGTTCGCGTTCGTGACGGTGAAGGCAAGGTGACCGTCAATGGTCAACCGATCGAGACCTACTTGCCATCGATGGCGTCAAGGAATCTTGCAACCGATGCTCTTCGTATCACAGGATTAACGTCCACGTATGACATTGATGTCACCGCCACTGGTGGTGGTTTGGCAGGTCAGTCCGGAGCAATTCGTCTTGGAATCGCCCGGGCGCTCGTTGAACTCGATCCTGATCTTCGACCTGCGCTGAAAAAAGCCGGGTTGCTAACTCGGGATGCACGCGAGAAGGAGTCGAAGAAGTACGGTTTGAAGAAGGCTCGAAAGGCCCCGCAGTACTCGAAGCGTTAAGGCTCATCGAGACCCATGGTGGAGTTTGGCACAGATGGTATCAGAGGTGTCGCAAATCGTGAGCTGACGCCGGAGTTGGCTCTGGCGTTGGGAAGAGCGGTGGGAGAGTCGATAGGATCTCCTAGAGTGCTCGTCGGCACCGATACTCGTCGCTCTGGGTCAATGCTGAAGGCTGCGTTTACCGCTGGCGTTATGTCTGCGGGTTGCGATGTCGTTGAGCTCGGTGTCTTCCCGACCGGAGGTATTGCGTATGTTGCTCGGTCGGAGAATCTCGTCGCCGCAGTAATCTCGGCGTCGCACAACCCCTTTCAAGACAACGGTATCAAGATCTTCGGTCGAGGCGGGCGCAAGCTCACCTCGGACCAAGAGGTACTGCTGGAGCGGCGTACCCTCGAGCTTTTGGAAGGGTCTGCTCCGATAGGCGCTGAGGACGTGGGTACTCTTGAGGTGCGAGATGCGACTTCGGAGTACCTTGAGTTCTTGGTCGGCTCGGTCGGTCCAGCAGTGGGTGGTACTCGTCGGTTAGGTGTGGTGATTGACTGTGCTCATGGCTCGGCTTTCGCTCTTGGCCCCTTACTCTTCGAGCGTCTTCAGTGTTCCGTGCTCGCTGTGGTCGGGGCATCTCCTGACGGTAGGAATATCAATAAAGGATCCGGCTCCACGGATCTGACCTCCCTCGTGGAGGCCGTTCGATCGTCGGGTGCCGATCTCGGGCTCGCCTTCGACGGAGATGCTGATCGGCTCCTCGCAGTTGACGAAGAGGGTCGTGTCGTTGATGGCGACGCCTTGCTAGCACTCTTCGCCGTCGACATGGGGGATCGTAAGGTTCTGCGAGGCGATGGGGTCGTCGCTACGGTGATGAGCAATATGGGCCTGGAAGTCGCGTTGAAGGCTCGATCGGTTGAGCTCGTGCGAACGCAAGTTGGGGATCGACACGTCGCTGATGCCCTCGAGCGTCTTGGATACTCTCTTGGCGGGGAGCAGTCGGGACATATTATCTTTGCTGATACTGCCTCGACCGGTGACGGGTTATTGACGGCGGCTCGCTTGGTGGATCTCGTCCGCAGAGACGGACGGGCGCTTGGAGAGATGGTGCAGTCGTGCTTTCGTCGCTCTCCGCAGGTGCTGCGATCGATACCGGTAGCGGATCCGAAGTCCGTGGTTGCCGAGGCCTCAAAGGATCAGCTCATTGCTCAGGTCCGAGATGATCTCGGCGAAGCCGGACGTGTGGTGATTCGAGCCTCTGGAACCGAGGCGTTGATCAGGGTGATGGTGGAGGCAGAGACTCAGACTCAGGCCGAGGCGGCGGCGGGTCTGATCTGCAAGATGGTTGGGGAGTTAGCTGCGTCTGTGGCAGACTGAGAGAAGGTCGAGTAGGGCTCATGTGTGGAATCATTGGTGTCTGTGGCGTCGGATCCTCTCTCGACGTGGTGGTTCAAGGCCTTGAGCGACTTGAGTATCGCGGGTACGACTCTGCGGGTCTCGTCTCTCTTGAGAACTCGGGCTTTGTCGTCTCGAAGTTCGCTGATGGCGTCTCCTCCGTCTCTAGCCTGGCAGCGTGGGTCCGCAATCGGGACCTAGAGGATGCTCCTCATCAAGTACGCCTCGCTCTCGGTCATACCCGTTGGGCTACACATGGTGGAGCAACGAAGGAGAACGCCCACCCTCATCTCGATTGCACGAATCGGTTTGCCGTTGTGCACAACGGAATCGTCGAGAACTACCGTGTGCTTCGGTCTGAGTTGATGGAGCGTGGGCATCACTTTCGATCAGAGACCGATACCGAGGTCATTGTGCACCTTGTGGAGGAGCGTTTCCGACTCTCACTTGACCTTCGTCAAGCGGTCGAAGAGGCGTTTAGTCGACTCGAAGGAGCGATGGCGATCGTGGTCAGCTCGGTCGAGGAGCCCGATCTCCTTGTTGGAGCGCGGCGAATATCTCCACTCGTTGTTGGCTTTGGTGAGAGTATGGCCTTCTTCGCCTCCGATATTCCAGCGTTGCTAGGTGAGGCCGCGCGCTTCTACCATCTCGAGGAGGGCGAGGCGGTAGCGCTTCGAGGTGACGATCTTGGACCTACGAACGGAGCTCTCGTTGAGATGGAGGTGTCGTGGGATCTCCAGTCAGCGCAGCGCGATGGCTACCCAGACTTCATGTCGAAAGAGATTCAGGAGCAAGCGCGAGCGGTAGCGGACACTGTAGCTGGGCGGGTAGGAGACGACGGTTTGGTGATCGTTGACGAGCTGCGTCTCGATCCCGAGATTTTGCGAACCGTAAACAAGGTCTTTATGGTGGCCTGTGGCACGAGCTACCACGCGGCGATGGTAGCGAAGTACTTTTTTGAGCACTACTGTCGCATTCCAGTCGAACTCGATATCTCCTCTGAGTTTCGCTATCGGGATCCGATTGTCGACGCGCAAACGCTCGTCATCGGAGTCTCTCAGTCCGGAGAGACCATCGATACGCTGGTGGCGTTGCATGAGGCGAAGGCAGCCGGGGCACGGGTTATGGTCATCTGTAACGTTGTTGGATCGTCCATGGCTCGCCTTGCCGATGTGGTGCTTTATACGAGGGCTGGTCCCGAGATCGGCGTGGCGGCGACGAAGACCCACGTTGCACAGATCGCTGCGCTTCAGATAGCGGGGCTCTACTTTGCCTCTCTCCGCCGGAATCTCTACCCTTCCGATGTCGAGGAGCTCATGGCAAAACTCAGCGAGATCCCTCCTGCCATCGCTACGGCGCTTGCATCGTGGAAGAGCTTCACCGACGTCGCGCATGAACTCGTGGACTACCGGAGGTTCTACTTTCTCGGTCGCCACGTGGGATATCCAGTCGCACTCGAAGGTGCCTTGAAGCTCAAGGAGTTGAGCTATCTCCCCTCCGAAGGTTACGCCGGTGGTGAGCTGAAGCACGGTCCGATCGCCATGATCGATGATAAGGCTGTGGTCGTGGCGATAGCAACGAAGACGAGACTGTACGACAAGCTCATGTCGAACGTGGAAGAGGTGCGAGCGCGTGGTGCTCGTATCGTGCTGGTGACCAACGAAGGACTTGGCGAACCGCAGCGAGCAGATCTGCGTTTTGAGGTCCCGAGGGTCTTCCCGCTCTTCTCTCCGATGGTCGATGTACTTCCTCTTCAAGCCTTGGCGTATGAGCTAGCCGTTGCGCAGGGTCTCAATCCCGATAGGCCGCGAAATCTTGCGAAGACGGTCACCGTCGAGTAGAGGGAAGGGTCTCCACTGAGCGATGGGGACCGAAGTTGGGGTGGTGTGTCAACCCTGGCGAGGCTCTGAGGAGAGAGAGATGCACCGCTTGAGGTGGTATCGGAGGCTTGCCATGGAGCGTTCGAAGGAGAAGCGCTCCCAGCTCTCACTGCGTTGCTGTGTACTTCGTCGCTCGCTCTGTGCGAGGACCTCGAGGGACCGCGCAAAGCTCTCAGGGTCGTCAACGTCGACTGCGTGCGCGCCTGCGCTAATGAGCTCTTGGAGACCGCCGGCTGAGGAGCAGGCGGTAGGCACGCCGAGAACGAGCGCCTCGGCGGGGACGAGTCCGAATCCCTCTGGTTCCGTTGATGGGGTGATGACGCCCGCAGAGCGCCCGTAGAGGGCGGCCGTCGCTCGAGGAGTGCTAGCTGGTGGTAGGAGAGCGGCCCGGGGGTGGGCGTTGATCAGCTCCACGAGCGCTCTCTGCTCTCGATCAGGTTCGAAATTCGGTGAGAAGTTGGACACGAAGTCGATCGCAAGTGTTGGGTCCTTGCAGTGATCGAGCGCCCGAAGGGTCGCTTCGACCCCTTTCTTGGTCATGATCCGATTCGGAAAGAGCAGCCGTCGGTGTTGAGGAGCGGGCGGTGTTGGTTGGAGTGCGAAGATCGGATCGACGTACGGGGGAAGGTGGCCCACTACATCCGATGGAAGTTGGAGCTCGTCTTGGACGTGATGGAGGAGAGGTAGTGATACACCAAGATAGAGAAGACCAGTGCGATGGAGCTCCGCGCTGTCGGTTGGGTAGGCTTCGTAAGGAGATCTCCACGCGGTGGAGTAGTTGTGCAAGATGACGATCGTTGGTTTTGAGAGATACTTGACCCATGTTGGTCTGTTGTGGAGGAGTACGGCTCGAGCATCGGTGGCGTGGGCGAGCTCGTCGATCTCGTAAGGAGAGTCGATCCAGGCTCGCAGGTTGGCGGATTCATCGTCGGCGAGGAGGTCGCGATGGTGAGTGAAGGTCCCAAGAACGACTCGTTCGTTCTGTGCAAGGCCGAGAGCCCAACCGAGAGCGAGGCGTTCTAGTGCGCCGTGATGTGTTGAGACCGGAAGGATCTCGTTCGAGACAACGAGAACGGTCACGACTCGGGGAAGGCGTGAGCGTCAAGGAGAGAGCGATCGGGATCTGGAGCTTCGCTCCAGATCGGACTTGAATCGTGGCGATCCTCGCTTACTACCTGTTCGCAGACCGGAAGGTTCGTTGTGCTCGATCGTTCGCAATCTCCGAGCGTCACCGAGGTGTCGCTGCGGTGAGCTCGGACCCGTGCTCGTCGAAGTGCACGGTCTCTCGGGTTCGCTTCTTGGTCCACCATGCGAAGGCGAATCCACAACCGAGCAGTGCTGCTAGCGTCTCGTCGATACCGTTCCCGATCGCCGTTGGGCCGAAGATGAAGAAGGCTATGAGAAGAGCGGCCATGACGACCGAGGAGAAGATCGCACCGACGAGCAGGAGGCGGTGCTGATGAGGTTGAAGCGACATCTCAGGCATCCGTCGATGACCAACGGAGAGGAAGATGACTCCTGTCACGGAGTCTAATAAAAACTCCGCAAGGAGAAAAAATCCGGCCCCAGAGAGGACGAGATTGAAGAAGGATCCCAGCGAGGTGACGAAGAGTTGCAGAGAGACGACGACTCCGGCCGTTCCAAGCGCAGCTAACACTGCGACGTGTGGGACGTGGTTGCGATTGAGCTTGGCGAAAGAGGCAGGGATCAAACGTTCTCGCCCCATGGCGTAGAGCGCTCTGGTGAGTATGAAGCTCGTGAGCCATAGCCCACCTGCGGTTGAGAGCAGGATCGGAATGAGCATGATCCAAGGCGCCGATGGGACGAGACGTTGTGACCAGACGGCGAGAGGGTCGGTTGAGTTTGCAAGAGCGTGCAGTGGGGTCTCACCGAGCATCAGTGGATAGAGAATGGCGTAAAAGAGCAGCGCACCGAAGGCGCCGATGATTCCTCCGATGCCCGGATCCTTCCTCGGCTTCTCGGACTCCTCCGATGCATAGCTATCGATCTCCCAGCCGTCGAGGATCGTGGCGGCGATGACCGCTACGATCAGAATACCGCCGATCGGTGCCTTGCCGAAGTGGATCGGCACCGAGAGACGATGCCAGCTCAACACGCCGACGACCGCGAATCCGAAGAGCGCAACCATCTCGACCAAGAAGAAGAGCTGGGTGATGCGAGCCGTTGGCTTTGAGCCAAGCAGGAGCGGTATAGCGGCGAAGAACAGCCAAAATACTGTGACTGAGAACTCTAACAAGGACGATGGATGACTATGAGGAGCTAGGAGTGCAAGGGTGTAGGAGCCGGCTGGGATTGCAATGGGGGGGATGGAGAGGAAGTAGGCAAGGATCAGAATCCAGCCCTGGTAGCGCGAGACCCCTTTGCCAATGATTCGAGCCGACCAGTGGTATGAGGCGCCAGCGTGAGGAAAGTGTTGATTCAAGAGGCGAAAGACAAAGCTTGAGATGATGAACGGGACCGCCAAAATTGCGATGGCCGGTAGGGTCCACCAACCCGCCTGGGCGGCCATGACTCCTCCCGTTGCTGCGACGGAGAACATCGGTCCGACGCTCGAGACCGAGAGCGGTATGAGGTCCCAGATGTGCAGAGTGGGCCGTAGGCGGCGATCGCTGGGCTCTGTTATCTGCTCAGTTGGTTGGAGATCGCTGCTCATGAGAGCTCCTCGGTGGTCGGTGAACGAAACGATAAGGGGGCGACCTGTGGAGACCAGTTCTTCGATGGGTTCAAATCCATGGTGCCAGCTTACCCCATACATGCGAACTACTCGCAAAGACGAGGAGTTCGCATGTAGCTGAGGAGAGATCGAGCAGTGGTTGAGCTCGAGATGTGGTCGGCCGAGTCCTTTGATGCCTAGGCTGAACAGCGTGGTCACGTCGTTGCATAATCTCCGTCGAGTGAACGCCGACTCCCTCATCATCTTGGTGGTGGTGGCCGAGACGGGAAGCATCTCTCAAGCGGCCGAGCTCATGGGATTCTCCCAGTCAGCGATCTCGCAACAGCTCAAAGCGCTCTCGATTGCGGTCGGTGAGCGTCTCCATGAGCGGAGCTCCCATGGAACCGGACTCACCTTCGCCGGCCAGCGTCTCGCCCTTGAAGCAGCTCCGTTGCTCCGAGGATATCGCGCTGTGTTGGAGTACCTCGCTTCTCTAGAGAGCGGCGATGCCGGTATCGTGTCGATCGCGGCGTCGAATACCGTGGCAGCACACGTGCTGCCGGGCTGGTTGATAGCGTATCGACACCGATACCAGGGTGTTCGCCTCCGTGCCCGCTCGGCCAACTCGGAGGCCGTCTTAGAAGCCCTCCGTCTCGAGGAGGTAGAGATAGCCTTAATCGAGACGCCCACCCCCTACGACCGCTCCGGTCTCGACGTGGTCGATGTCGGAGGCGATGAGCTGGTCTTGGTCTGTTCCCCACGACTGAGGAGTTTTGCGAGTAGCTCGGTGGCGTGGAGTGAGATTAGCGACCTGCCAATGGTCTGGCGCGAACTAGGTTCAGGCGTTCGTGCGACCGTGGAGCTAGCTATGCAGCGATGTGGGTACCACGTCGACCAACTCTTCGAGCTGGCGGGCTCTGAAGCGGTGAAGGAGGCGATCGTTGCCGGGCTTGGAGTCGGGTTTCTCTCGTCGCTCGCCACGACTCGAGAGCTCGAGGAAGGTCTACTGGTTCGCTTGGAACTTGAAGACCTCGGGTCTCTGCCGCGTCGTTTCAGCCTGGTCTCTGTACAACCAGAGTTACTCTCGGTACCCGCGAGGAACTTCCGAGATCTCGTAGAACGTTCCTTGGAGGCGGTGGGTGGCTGAACACAACGATCGGATCCCGTTGCCGATGCAGATCTTGGTTGGTGTCGATGTTGTAGCGATCGATCGTTTCCGAGAGGTGCTCGCTCGCCACCCAAGGGTCGTTGAACGACTCTTCTGTGCGAGCGAGCAGCGATGGGCAGCATCCCAGTCAGATCCAGTCCCTTCCTTAGCCGCCCGCTTTGCCGCCAAGGAGGCAGTGATGAAGGTCCTTGGTAGAGGGATTGGCGCTCTCCGATTTCGAGATATCGAGATTGAGCGCTCACCAGAGGGGCGTCCAATCGTGGTGCTCCACGACTCAGCAAGAGATCGAGCGGCTCAACTGGGGGTAGCGAGGGTCGACTGCTCCCTTTCACATGCTGCAGGTGTTGCTCTGGCGCAGGCGGCCGCACTGAGTATGGTTGATCAAAGAAGTACCTGAGATGGACGTTACCGTAAAGGGGGGACGACGCTGAAGGCGATCGCAACAGTACACGATGTTCTCGCGCTCGACGCACAGTTAGAAGGTCAGGGATTGACCGAGGCCGTGGTGAGGAGCGTGGGTGCTCGTGTGGCTCAGCAAGCGATCTCGCTCCTGGGTGGATCCTACGGGAAAAGGGTGGTGCTCGAGGTCGGTCCGGGCAACAATGGTGCTGATGGCCTAGCCTGCGCAGCAGTCCTCACTGGCCGTGGTGTGACGGTCGACATCGTG
>JAJYZP010000012.1 GCA_021799875.1 Actinomycetes bacterium
ACTGGTCCCCAGCGACAGACACATGGACCACGCCGAGTGCGGCACAGCGAGAGGGGAGGTTAGCAACGGCGTAGCAAGACACCAAAGATATTTTCAAGAAATACGTCAACTGGCTTGACAGTTACCGAAGTCGTGCGTTGGGCGCAGGAGTGATGTAGGTGGCTGCCCACTCCAGGTGCGCTTGGGAGTAACCTGCAAGCTTGCTCTCAGATCTCCTGCGAGGAGAAGCCGTGGCTGTAGCCTTGGCGCTCGGAGCTGAGCACGTCGACCTTGACTCTCTCACCTGCATTGACACCTACTTTTACCGGGCATGAGGCAGACGCAGGGGAAAGCTTGACCCCATCACGGTGTCGGTGGCTACAGCAAAACGAAAAGGGTTGGTCGGCAACGCTTGTGCGTAGTGGTCGAACTGCGTTCTATCGCTGAGGCGAATTAGTTACAGTCTCGGTTGGATGCTTGCCGTTGGGCTGCGGTGCCTTCGCAACGTTTGTGCCAGAGACAAGTCCACCGAGCTCTTTGAGACCCCCAAGCAGACTGGTCAGTTCTACCGGCACGACGAACTTCGTCGACGGTGAACCCCCGAGCTCTCGTAGTGTTGTGAAGTACTGCAGAAGAATCGTGGTCGGGTTTGCGCTCTCTGCGCTGTCGTCGACAGCACGCAAGGCCCCAGCTAGACCCTCCGCTCGAATAACGACCGCCTCCCGTTCGCCCTCGGCTTCTAGGATTGATGCCTGCTTCTGACCCTCTGCCGCTAGGACCGCAGCGAGCTTTTTACCCTCGGCAACCGTCACTGCAGCCTGCTTTTGACCCTCGGACTCGGTCACGACTGCTCGTCGACTTCGCTCGGCCGACATCTGGCGAGTCATAGCCTCTTGAACTGCCGGTGGAGGATTGATCTCACGAACCTCGACGTTCGTGACCTTCACACCCCAACGTTCAGTAACTTCATCGAGACGAACCCGGAGTGTCGCATTCATCGCATCACGCTTCGACAGTACGTCGTCGAGAGACATGTCGCCAACGACACTTCGCAGTGTCGTTGCACCGACGTTCAGCGCTGCTCGGGCGAAATCGTTGACCTGCACGACCGACATGGTTGGATCAAAGACCTTGTAGAACATAATAAAGTCGATCGAGATCGGCGCATTATCTTTTGTAATTGCAGTTTGATGGGGGATCTCAAAGAACTGTTCTCGCAGATCGACCCAGTTGATTCGATCAGTGATCGGGTTAATGAGTATGATGCCCGGTCCTTTGGTTCCGTGGGAACGACCGAGTCGGAACAGCACGACCCTCTGGTACTCGCGGATGATCTTGATGCAGGAAACGAGCACTGCGAGGATCGCTACGAGGACAAGAAGCCCAACAATTGACAGTAGTACCATCTATGACTCCTTTGAGTGGTGAGACACGTTCGTCTGGTCGAAGCTCAGTGGATCGCTCACCACAATGACCCGCAGGCCGCGGAGCTCTGCAACGAGAACTCGAGTTCCCGCTCGTATCGGTCCGTCGATGCTCTCAGCACTCCACTGCTCGCCATCGATCAATACAATGCCCGTGGGCGCTAGGTCGGTCGCTGCGACGGCAGTAGAGCTTCGAAGCCGGTCGGTATCGAGACAGGAGGCTTCGGAACGACTCGACCGAATGCTACGGTATCCCCAGATGAGAGATGCGCCAGAGCCGAGGAGCGCAGCGCTCAAGGTCACGACGGCAACGACAGGGTCGGTTGCGAAGAGGATTCCAAGCCCTGCCAAAGCGATTGCAACAGAAGACACCACAACGACGACACCGGAGGTGGCGACAAGGGCATGCGGTCCGAAATGGAAGCTGAGCAACAGGGCAATAAGAGCGGTCACGAGCAGAACGATCGATATGGTTGCCACGCTCACCACCTCCCCGAGGGATTTAGGGGTTTCAGCGCCCGAAGTAGTGTGCTACGGATCGTTGTTACCAGTTCCACAGTACCACTACCGGTAAAGCTATGACGAGGTCATACGTTTGCTCTCAGGCAATTTGGCGGAACTCAGTGATCGGCTTGCACTCACTAACCTCTCTGTTCTTGTCACGCAGCGTTGCGTTCAGTCCGCTGTATGGTCACTTGGTGCGGTTCACCTCGGCGATGCGGATCTCTCTCTAGCTTTGCGTCGTTCTTTTGGAGCGATGTCATCATACATCTATTACTCCGCGTGATCGGAAACGGTCCGAATCGCTCACGGTGCGGCCGTTTGGACGGTAGTTTGGAACGTGTTGATGGCCCTTGGGTTCGGTTGACCCCGAACTTTTTGAGGTGAACAGCGTTCAAGTGTGCACCTTCTTGTCACCATCGTGAACAGACGCCCGATCGCTCAAGCAATCGATGGTTCGGAGCTAGCTGCGAACGATTCGAGAGATTGGCGGAGTGGACACGGAGGAGTAGGGAAGCTGTGTGCGTACTGTAGAGGTAGCGTGACAGGGCGAGGAGATCAGATGAGAAGAGTTCCCGCCGTAGCGCGATGGTTTGGCCGCTCTCGTGGTTCAGACCCCGGCCATGTTCGTTTGTTCGCATCGACTGCAACCGTAACAACCATCCTTGCCGTAGTTCTGGCGGAGGATCTCTTTGTCTCAGTGACTCATGCGTTGTTACGTCCGGTACCCTTACACAACTTTCGGCTCGCCGCCAGCGTCACTACCCTCAATAACGACCTAACTATCGTGGCCATGCTGCTTGGCGCACTCGTGGTCTTTGCCAGCTCATTGAATCTTGACGAGCAGTCACGCCCGAAGGTCTTGATCGCGCTGCTCTATCCGCCGATACCGCTTCTCTTGACGATCGCATTTGGGCTTGGGCTTTCTCATTTCCGCTGGTTGGAGCTGCTTGGAATGTCGGTCTTCCTTGGCGTAGGTACACTTGGTCGCCGGCTTGGCTCTCGAGGCTCGAGTTTGGGTCTTGTGAGCTACGTTGGGGTGTTTTTTGGATTTTTTCTCTCTTCCATCGTGTCTGTTCGGGCTCTTGGTTGGCTCTCGTGTGAGGTCGTGCTTGCTTTGGCCATCACGGCATTGATGCGTACGACGATCTTTTTTCGTTCGCCCGAACAGAAGTTTCGCTCCATGTCGAACGGCTTTGAAGTGCGAGCTCGTCTCGTAGCCGTCGCCGCTCTCAAGGTGCTCCAAGAGCCAACCCCCAAGTCTTACCAGCAACTCCAGCGCAACACCGTTGCATTGAATGAGGCTGGACTCATGGTCGAGTCTGCGCTCGGAGTAGCGGAGAGCTCCGTGAGGGGTTCAGTGTCTGTACTTCGTCAGAGTCTCTTTGATCTGGAGCTCTCGCTTTCAAATATTGCACGATTTGTGGCCAGACTCGGTCGTCTCGAGATCGACCCGGAGGCTAGAGAGGACCTCACTGCGCTCCTTCACGATATTGCAGCCTCCGAAGATCGGACCCTGCGGACCGACCGCACGTTACTTGTTGAACGGTTCCGAAGCGCCGATCCAGACCTCAGCAAGGAAGATTCCATGATTCGCAGACGGCTTGCTGACTCGCTCGACCACTATCTCGATGCGCTAAGTCGATTGCGGAGGGAAGCTGCGGTACCTCATTTCCAAGATGAACACGGCTTTACTTCCCCAGTGGTCCTGCGGGGTGGCTTTCTCCCTGGGTCAAGTGAGGTGAGTGCGCACGTTTCGGAGCTCTCGAAGAGCTCATCGATACTGCATCGTGGACTACGCCCCGAGGTGCGTGCTGCGATTCAGATCACCTTGGCCTCAGCCCTGGCGATCGTTGTCGGGGATGCCCTTGATCCACAACGGTTCTACTGGGCGCCACTTGCAGCACTACTGTGCTTTATGGGTGCCAATACCGCCGCGGAACAGGTAATCAAGGGTCTTAATCGTGTGGTGGGGACGATCGCTGGGATCGTAGTGGGATACGCTATCGTGGTTGGACTAAGGCCACATGGTCTCCTTATCGGGGCGATGATGCTCATCTTTCTCTTCCTTGGGCTCTATCTGCTTCGAGTGAGCTATCTCTTCATGGCTTTTGGGGTCACCGTTGCGCTCTCGTTGCTGTATTCGGCGCTCTCCGAGCTCACAGCTCAATTGCTTGTGATCCGGTTAGAAGAGACGATGGCGGGAGCAGCGAGCGCCATTGTTGTTGCGCTCGTAGTAGTGCCACTGAGCTCTCGTCGAGTCTTTGATTTTGCTGTCGTTCGCTTTGTCAACGATGGAGGCCGATATATCGCTGCCTTAGCCGATCGCGTACCTCCGGGTGATCTCGTCGATCTCGCGAGGCGCGTTGATGCAGACTTTCAGACGCTTCGTACGGTCGGGCGCTCGATGCGTGGCTTCGGTGTCGGCATTCATCTCGACACCAGTGAACGGCTCATCGGTCGTAGTTACGCTCTCTCCAACTACCTTCAGATGCTCTCGGAGGATCTGCATCGGATTCAGTTCTCTAGTCTCGCTGAAGATATGGCTATGCGCGAAGGACTGCTGCACTTGGCACGGTCGTTTGTGCTGGTAGCGAAGGCCCTTCAAGGAAGAGTGGATGCTCCATATGAACGGTCTGCACATCTTTTCGAAGCGATCCGTGACGATCGCGCGTTAGCTAGTGGCGATGGTGTGAGCAAAGAGGTGGGGGAGGATGACTCCGTAGTCGTACTCAGTGATCTCATGCTGATCGACGGTGCCCTTGCGGCACTCGCAGATGTTGTGAAGGTCGAGTTTCTCGGTGCTCGTGACGACGCTCCGAGCGCGAACCTTCGAAGTTGAGTTTGCGCAAGGTCGCTCGAGGAGCTTGTAGTTGCTGGGAGAGTCTCCGATTTTGAATCCTTACTCAATAACTCGGGATTAGATTGGCACTACAGAGTGTTGCACTCTTCGATCGTTACCAAGTTGACGAGACGTTGGAGACTAGGTCCCGAGCTTGGCATGCGAGAGAGAATTGGCCCGACGATCTATTGGAGTAGCTCATGAAAATTGCAGATAATGTCACGCAGCTCGTTGGCAATACACCGCTCGTACGGATTAATCGACTCACCTCCGACGTAGGAGCAACCGTAGTTGCCAAGCTTGAGTTTTTCAATCCCGCTCATAGCGTCAAAGACCGTATCGGCGTGGCCATGATCGATGCAGCCGAGCGTGATGGGTTGATTGGTCCAGATACGGTAATAGTCGAACCAACGAGCGGGAATACGGGGATTGCCCTTGCAATGGTCTGTGCTGCTCGCGGCTATCGATGTGTGTTGACGATGCCTGAGACGATGAGCAAGGAGCGACGTACTCTTCTGCGGGCTTACGGAGCTGAACTGGTCCTTACTCCCGGTCCTGACGGTATGGGGGGAGCTATCGCCAAGGCGGAGGAGCTCTTGAAGGCTAACCCCAACTACTTCATGCCGCAGCAGTTTGAGAATCCAGCCAACCCCGCTATCCACCGTACGACGACAGCGGAAGAGATCTGGCGCGATACTGACGGAAGCGTCGATATCGTGGTCGGAGGTGTTGGGACCGGTGGAACTGTCAGTGGAATTGGCGAAGCGCTGAAAGAGCGAAAGCCTTCTATTCAGGTGATCGCTGTGGAGCCAGCGGCATCTCCGGTTCTCTCCGGTGGAGCGAAGGGCCCGCATCCACTGCAAGGCATTGGGGCTGGCTTCATTCCAAAAAACTTTGACGCTGATGTCATCGATGAGATCGTTCAGATCGAAAATGAGGTTGCCTTCTCGACGGCACGTGCCATGGCGACCCAAGAAGGGGTCCTCGTTGGTATCTCTTCAGGAGCTGCGGTGGCCGCTGCGCTTGAGATTGGGCGTCGTAGCGAGAACGCCGGCAAGCTCATCGTGGTAATTATTCCATCTTTTGGTGAGCGATATCTTTCAACGGCCCTCTACGCCGGCCTGGACGAGTAAGAGTTCCACATGACTGGAGTTTTGCGATCGCTACGCCTAGACGCAGATGCAGCGTTAGCTCGGGATCCTGCCGCTCGAAACCGGAGGGAGATAGTTCTCCTCTACCCGGGCTTTCACGCTATCGTCTGCTACCGGGTTGCGCATGAGTTGTGGTTAAAGGGTCACAAGATGGCAGCGAGAGTGATCTCGGCCTTGGCCTATCGATGGACGCAGGTGGACATTCATCCGGGAGCCACGATCGGAGAAGGTCTCTTTATCGATCATGCGTCTGGAGTCGTCATCGGTGAGACGGCCGTGATCGGACGTGACGTAACCCTCTATCATCAGGTCACACTTGGTGGTAGAGGGAACGGGACCGGCAAGCGTCATCCAACGATCGGTGATCGTGTCATCGTCGGTGCGGGAGCGAAGGTTCTCGGCCCAATCACTGTGGGCGATGACGCGAGAATTGGAGCCAATGCCGTCGTTGTGAAGGAAGTTCCGTCCGATGCCGTCGTCGTAGGGGTACCTGGGCAGGTCGTGTCGAGGTCTGACGAGCGTTCTGAACGTCAAGTACGTTCTGAGCGTCATCGAGGAAACCACGTTGTCGTAGGGGGTCGGTCCACTACTAATGATCATCGGGGTCGAACAGAGGATCTCGTTCTCCCCGATGCACTTGGGGATGGACTTCGGTCACTGATGGTTCGAGTTGACGAGCTCGAGACGGTGCTCGTTGGACACGTTGATAGCGACGGAATACGACCTCAACAGGACGGATCGTGGCGCGGCGAAGACTTCTCCATCTGAGCGAGAGGAGACGATTGATCTCTTTAGTGCATCAGACGCAACCGTGACGGTACTACTGCGCCAGGACCACGGTATTTCGGCCCGAATGTTTTGCTCGATACATCGCCTCATCAGACATGCGGAGGAGGTTCTCCGCAAATCGCTGAGTACTTCCCCGAAGCGAGGTAGTACCGAGATTCATCGTAGCGACTCCGATGGATGCAGTAATGGAGAGCGTAAGGTCGTGATTCAAAGCGATTGGTGTCGTGCTGATGACCTTCCGCAAGTTCTCCGCCACCTCCTGAGCGCCTAATTCATCTGTGTCGGGTAGGAGCACAACGAACTCCTCTCCGCCGAATCTTGCGAGGTAATCTGACCTTCGAAGTTCGCTGCGAAGCATGTTGACAATTTGAATTAAGACCTGGTCGCCTTGGAGATGTCCATGGGAGTCGTTGATATCTTTGAAGTGATCGAGGTCGACGAAGAGCGCCGATATCGAGCTGCGTCGGTCTCGACACTCTCGCATGGTAGAGCGAAGTGTTGCCGTGAGTGCGCGGCGATTCGGGAGACCGGTTAGGGCATCTGTCTCGGCTATCAAGGTGAGGCGGCGATACTGTTGAACCTGCAGGACTGCCTCTGCGCACTGGTCTGCAAAGAATTCGAGTGCCTCGATATGAGAGAGATCGGGAAAGGTGCCGCTCGTAGGCTCGTCGATAGAGATCACGCCGAGCAACTCCTCTTCTCGCCCGATCAGCGGAATATTGAGCGAATCGAGTGCGTGCCATTGGCCATCGACCCAATCTCCGTCTTCATCTGGAACGCTCATCGTGGCGGCAAGTTCATCAGGAATCTGAAATTTTCGATGATCGTAGAGATACGACCTGCTGAGTCTCATGGCAGGCTGCATGAGTGGCGCAAAAGTCGTGAGAGGAACCGGTGTCTCCCGTAGACGTCGATCTTCTTCAGCGCTGAGGCCATAGGTAGCTCGAACGAGCAGTGTGTCCCTCGCGTCATCACTGAGGTAGAGCGCGACTCGTTTGAAGCCACCCGCTACCGCCATGGTCTGTACAATGGTCGCCAACATATCGTCGAGCTGTGACTCCCGCTTGAGCGATGTTGAAGCCGCAAACAGTTGAGCAATCTGTTGTCGTTGGGCTTCAAGGATGCGCAGCTGAGCAGTGGCGTTTGCTCGTGCTCGAAGTAGCTCCAGTGCGGCGCTTCCCAAGAGAGCAAATGTCTCTAGGAGGATGGCACGGTCAGCTGAGGGGAGTTTGCCATCGAGTGGATCGTCAGGACAGAGTAGGCCGATCACTTCTCCGTTTGGCGCATGGAGCGGCGAGAAGAGTACAGAGGATGGATGCCACTCGCTAGAGCTGACCGACGGGCTGGTAGGGACGATGAAGCCGAGTTCAACGAACTTCTGGGCGAGCTCTGTTCGGCCATCTAACCACAAGATGTTCCCGAGGCGCTCCGATTGACCTTGAATCTGTGCGAAGCGCTCCTGAGGGAGTTCGTACTCGTCAAGCTCCGTTGAGCTATGGGTAGCGGCTCGATCGTGTAGCACCCGAGGTCGAAAGATTCCATCAGGATCAAGCATTGCGATCGTGCAGAGGCCGAATCCAATCTGGTCACACACGGTAGCTGCGATGAAACTGAGGAGTTCCTGCTCTTCCGTAAAACGCTGGAGGAGTTGGGCGAGATCGAGGAGTGAGCGCAGTTGCAACAGCGCCCGAGACTCTCCAGGTCGACTCTGATCCTCTGTTGCCGGTTTCACCGTAGTAGCTCCGTGGTTAGTGCCGAAACCCGTACTCTTACTTTCGCACATTTAGTTGCTTGACGCAGCATCGACCTTCGACGCTAGAACTTTACACAATAGAAGTGAATCTCGCTGCTCGCTTGCGAATTTGCTGCGGACGAGGATCTTTTCTTCTATTCGTAACGATTCAGCGTTTGCGAATCACTCTGCTTGTTCAACCGGCGGGTGTCGTCTCGAAGTCCTGCGAAACATACCGACGAGAGCTGTGTCGGTCCAGAACGAGAACTCGAGTCCAAGGCCGTAGAGAACCAATGAGGCTACTGCGATGGCAAGAATAAAACTCGTCGGCGAGATAGCTTCGGCGATCCACGGGAGGAGTAAGACTGCCATCGCTGGAGGATCGATCGAGGAGAGCACTACCATGAAGGCGAGCAAAACCAGCTCTGCTAGCACCACTCCGAAGGCACCAAGACCAATATGCGTCGTGATCTCACCGAGAGAGCTCGCAACGACCATAACGATCCAGCGCTTTGCTGCAATCGATGGCCGACGATTCGGTCGTGAGTACCACTCGTAGATGGAGACGAGGAGCGGGGGAGCGACAGCTGGCAGTGGGAGTGAGGCTCGAGCAAGAAAGATCCAAGGGACTGCGATGATGAGAAATCGAATGAGCCCGGCGGGTGGTGGACGCAGCGAGAAGAGACGATGTGCCTCGGGGAGATGAGGCTTCTTAATCGCCGCTGTGTCCATCAGCACACTAATAGTCGCAATCGATCCGACTACGAGAAATACCGTGAGCAGGAACCACGGATCTGAGATTCGAAAAACGACTGGGAGGACTCCTGCCGAGATTGTTGGAAACAGCTCAGAGTCGAGGAAGTGAAGCGCCAAGACAATGATGATGAGCAGAATTGGCGCCCCGACGAGGGTCGGAACTCCTAAAGCCACGATTGAGACCCCAAGACCGGCGGCGATTGTCGGAAGAATGACGAGTCGCGGCCTGGAACTCTTCCACGACTCCTTCTGGAGTACGAGCGTGCCGAGCGAGAGGGCAGCTGCCTCAGGAAAGATGGCCACCGAGGAGTTGACGACCTGTGACAGTGCGATCATTGCGCCGATGATCAGGAACGGAAAGATCGTTCTTGGTCGCCACAGTCGCCGCCATCGCTCTAAGAGGTGTTCACCAACCATGCGCGGCTTTTCCCCTTTCTCCGAGCGATGCCACCGATAAAAAACCCCACAACCAGATGGACGTAGATACGTCCATCGACAAACAGGTCTCCCTGCTTCATCGTCATAACAAGATAGAGGCATCCGTCTTGATGACGTCGCTGATCTCGTCGGCGCAGAAGCTTCCTTACTCAGTCTACGGAGTAGAGGTCACTCTACGGTCAAGTGGTGTTGTGGGTTAGAACTTTGAACCCAACGAGGGGAGCGCTGCCTAAGATGGCGAGCGACCATAGTTGGCTCGGCCAAAGCCGAGCTCAACAGAGAGACGGAAGTATTCGAGGTAGTGCTGGTATGAGATCAGATGGTGAGCCCCAGGTGCTCGTGGATCATCTGAAGACCTTTCTGGGATTTTGGACAGCGGATCGAAGCTCGCTCGTGGTGAGCGGATGCGAGCTGCGCTCACGTCCAGGGTGGGATGGCAACGTACGACCCTTCGTCGGGGTGATCGATCAAGCTGGATTTGGAGTGCTCTCCGTCGAGAGCGCCATGGTTGCGCCTGTCCAAAATCTCTTGAACGGATGCACCACGTACTCACGTGGGGCCCTTGAGGGACTGCCTGCGGTACTCGGTATGTCGGGTAAGAGTGTTTTTGAGGGAGTTTTTCGCTACTGCTTTGCTCCTCATCGCTTTGACCGTCTCGGAGAGTGGTTTGACGCGTCGGCAGCCATAGTTCCCGAATGGCTGCACCCCTTCGGCGGCGAGGTGCTACTCGCTCTCGACGAGGACAAGAAGTACCTTGGAGGCGTTGGGATTAAGCGTCACGACGAGTTCGGTCGTGAGATTGCCGTGGTGACGGAGGAGGCTGCGCGCGGAAGAGGCATTGCGCGCTCCTTAGTGGCTCAAGCTACCGAACGCATTCTCGAGGAGGGAAGAGCGCCGACCTACCTCCACGCTCCTGGAAACCTCGCGTCTGCACGTGTCGCAGAGTCAGTCGGTTTCTTAGATCGCGGCTGGAAGATCGTCGGTATTGGCTAGTGAGTACTCGGCCGCTCGGAAGCTCTCGGAATACGACGGTAGAAACGTTTGACCACTGACAGTGACGAGGGTCTTTGCTACCTCTTGGGCTTACGGTAGCGCAAGGTGCCTCGCAGGGTCTGAGAGCAGTGTCGTTTCCTGTGATGCTCCAGAGGTTTGCAACACAACACCTGAGCCTGTGCCGTCTTAACCTTATGTTCGGAACGACCTATACAGCGTCCACGCAGGCAAGCTGCTTGAGCTGTTCGGGCCGAGCTGCATGAGGCTACTCATCGACAGAGCTCAAAATTAGCTTCATCCATACGCAGCCCGACGAACGTTCGACAGGTCCAGCTGTGAGCCCTCGGGTACACCATCACATGGAAGTTGCGAATGTTGGTGCATTGCTTGTGAGGAGTGCTAATTATCTCATGGAGTCTTTGGACCTAGGCGTACTACGCAACAGGACAGAACCTCCCTCAAAAGCCTAGTTACTTGACATAATACTTCTTATCGGACATTTAGCGGTTGCACTGACGCCGTTACCCTGTTCCAGCAACTCCCCGGACGACCTTGTATCGAGGCTCGATCGATTGCAACTGATGCTGAGCAACCGCACGAACGTCTTGGCGTACGACGAAGGGGCCAGCCGATGCGATCGCCTCCTTGCTCATCGCGCTCATAATCGCCTCATTCGGGCTCAATAGGAGCGACTGAAAGCTAAAAGAGGCGGGAAGTGAAACCGTAACGTAAAGCTCTATGGATGTGCGCTCGCAATGGTTCTAGAGAGTCCACTGTCCGTCAGCTACTCAGAGGTACGCTCGAGAATGGGTTAGAGTACCGTCATGGATCGTGAAGAGTTGATCGTCTCCAATCTCGACTGGTGGAACGAGCGAGCACCACTCCATGTCGCGTCTGCGTTCTATCACGTCGACGATTTGATCAATGGTGCATCGGCGCTTGACGAGTTTGAGGAGCGTGAGCTGGTCTCTCATGGTGGTGAATCGCTCCTTCACCTCCAATGCCATATTGGGACCGATACTATTAGCTGGGCCAGAAGAGGCTTCGACGTAACTGGTCTGGACTTCTCCGAGGTCGCAATCAGAGAGGCGGCGCAACTCGGGAGTCAGTGTGGCGTGACGGTCAAGTGGATCACCTCCGACCTCTACCAGGCACCTCAGACTCTCGGTCGTACTTTTGATGTCGTCTACACGGGCAAGGGAGCACTCGTTTGGCTCGACGATATCAAGCTGTGGGCTGATGTCGTGAACCAGCTTCTTAAACCAGGTGGACGTCTCTATCTCGTGGAGTTCCATCCCGTGAGCGAAGTCCTCGGAGAGAAGGGTTGGTCCATCGAGTACGACTACTTTAGCGATGGTGAAGCCATTATTGAGGATCAGACGATGGGGAGCTACGCAGACCGTGACGTCACAACACGCGCAAACCGGACCGCTACGTGGCAGCATACGCTCGGAGATATTATCTCCGCCCTCACCGGGGCTGGTCTTAGCATCAAATGGCTCCATGAATATCCTCACACTCACTTTGAGCGTACCGACGCGCTTTTCTTCGATCCCGAGCGCCGCACCTATCAAGTTCCACCTGGGACGCCGCGGCTTCCTCTCCTGTTCTCCTGATTAGCGGAGAAGCTACCATAGTCGTTTGCTCGGCCACTCGTGAACGAGACAATCTCGCACGGAGCCGGCTTAGGTCTCGATATCACCTCAGCGAGCTAGTTTGAACCAGAGGCATGGATCTACCGGCGCCACCGTAAGGTCGAGAGAGTAGCAGGTTAAGGAAGCGTAGCTTTGTGCTCTCGGCGTTTGACGGGAGCGAGATGTTCTATGCCGAGCAGTTCTTCTTAATATCTCTGGGTTCTTCATCGCTTGAAGAGGGGCTCCGCATGAGTACCGATCGTGAGGCAGGAGTCTTCTGAGAAACCGTAGCTGCTTGGAACAAAGATAGCTATGGTGTCGTCTTTTTCAGGCTCAGTGCCGCTTGCGGACAGGCCTTGATAGCTCGATTCGCAGCACCTAGCTCACGGATCACGAGTCGCTCGGATAGCTGTACAGGAAAGCCCCAAGGGTCCAGTGCAAGGAGATCCGGTGCCATCAGCACGCAGATGCCGTGCCCATTGCAGAGTAAAGGATTGATCTCAAGGCACAAGGCCTCCCCCACGTTTTCGTCGTGGTTGTGAGCCTGGCGCTCCCTCTTGTTTGCTCGACGAGGGTGATCCTCTGACACGATTAGGGACGAATCTCTGGAACGTTGAAGACCGCTCGTGGCTCAGAGGCTCGACATCTGCCGTGTAGATGTCGTTCGACCTCATCGGCGAAGGTTAACAGTGCGCTTCGCACCATCGTTACCGCAGCATCGGGGTGCGAGCAAGCACCTCGACCTTCAATGAGAGTGAAAGCACGCTCGAATGAGCGGATCTGGCGTCGCCCGCTCCGGAACGAAACCAGGTCCCAGAGTCGCGATGCGACGCCAGCTAGACCGTGGACGCACGGTCCGCACTGTCCAGCCGTCTCACGAGCCAGGTAGGTCGCAAGTCGAGCCGCGACGTACAGCCCACAGGCATCGTGTGGTACGACACCGATGAAACCACATCCAAGCGACCGCTGCGTCATCCGAGCCTGTTCTTCGGAGAGCTCAAAATCGAGCTCCTCCCTGCCGTCGATGAAAGTACCGGCGAAACCACCAAGAAGGATGGCCTGTGGGGCTGTGGTCGACAATGCCTCGGCCTCTTCGAGGAGATCGCCAATGCGCTGTGGCCGAAGACTTTCGAGAACGACTCCCTGGCGTGGTACTGCTCCACCCACGGTGAAGAGTCGACTACCGGGATTGGCGGGAGAACCGTAGCTTCGGAACGTCTTGACGCCGACCGTAGCGATCAGTGCGAGATGGGCAAGTGTCTCCACATTACTAACTAACGTAGGACGACCATCGACGCCACCGACAGCCGAGCGTTGCCCGAAGACTGGTTTGGCCTCGCCGCCGCCGATGTAGGAGACTGCCGCACTCGACTCCCCTGCTACGTAACCTCGTGGTGAGGTAACGATGCGCAGGACAGGCTCCTGGTAGTGTGCTTGGCGGCGCTCGCTCACTGCGTGCTGCAGTGTATCAAGGACGATGGGATCGTCACCGTGCAGGTAGAGGTAGATGGTGGAGGCACCCACCGCCTTGGCGGCGAGGACCGCTCCGTCAAGAACGAGGTGTGGTCGGAGTAGCAACAGAGTCCGGTCCTTGTGTGAGTCCGGTTCGGACTCCGCGCCGTTTGCTACCACAACAGCATCACCTCCTTGTGTTGCAACTGCAATGAGCTTGCGATAGAGAGGAAAGGCTGCCCCGCCGCGCCCAAGTAGTCCTGCTTGCTTCGTCCACTCAACGATCTGTGACGCAGTGAGGTCGTGGTCGAACTCTACTTCCTCTCTGTGGTGCTGCAACGACTCACGTCTATAGGGACCGTGAAGTCGGTCGCCTAAGAGCGTGGCCGATCTGTGCTCTGGCTGGAAGTCGAGCCTGCGGTCACGATCTGCGATGAGAGGCTCGCCACTAACCATTGGTAGCCAGCTTGCTTCTCCAGATCCAGGTCAAAGATCGGAGTCCAACGACGGTCACCGCTAAGAATGCGTACAGTGGCCTCAGTGAGGGTGAGTCGGTTCCGGTCAGAAGACCATGAAGCCAGGTCAGGGCGAAGAGAGCGAGCGTTAGTCGATGTAGGTTGAGCCAGTGACGACCAACGACGAGTCCGGAGAGGGCGGCACTACCACCGATCAGGATTATCAGATACAGCGCAACGGTCCCGCATGCAACGCCGAGCGGTCGGTAGCCAGAGAGACCGGGTACGAAGGCGCCGAGAACTCCGACTCGAGCATACGGATCGAGCTCAAGGGAGATAATGTGCAAAGCAAGGAGGACTACCGTCACCCCAAGAAGCGAGGTATGGAGTCGAAGAATGAGGCTGGGCTGTACCCTCCCTCCGCGTCGAATCCACGGTGACCGATAGAGTAAGCCACAACAGACTAAGGCCCAAAGCGTGACGAAGACCGCAAGGCCGGTCGTACGACCTACGGCCCACGGAACCATCTTCGCACCGATCTGAGCAGTTGCGCCTTGCAGGAGGGCGTATCCTACGATGAGCGCACCAGCACCGAGGCCGAGGATGGCTGAGAACTGGTTCGCTCCCCCTCGCCTACCTTCTTGCGCTTGGGGTATGCCTTTGACTAGAGCAGACTTTCGCGCAGTTTTGGTCGCACTCGTGCGTGTCGGTGGATCTAGGTGCTGAGCCATGCGACCTTCTCCCCCATCTTTGTAGAAAACTGATACGTTCCATTGCTGAAGACCCAGAACGCAGCGAGACCTTGGGCCTCAGCCTCAGACTCGATGCCTAGCCCACCTGAGAGGAAGAGGGTCTTACTCCAGACCTCTGCTATCGCTGGATCCTCCTCTACGACCGTGACCGAAGTAAGCCCGTCTCCACCTGGTAGCCCCGTTCGAGGATCGATGAGGTGGTGCTCCGACCGCCCCTCATGGTCCCAGCGTCGAACCCGAGTCGATGAGGTTGCACAAGCCTCGTCGACCAACCCGAGTACGGCGATGTGTCGTTCCGGCGACCGAGGGTCTTCGATACCTACCTTCCATGCCGTGTCATCAAGTGGTCGACCGCTCAGGTAGCAGTCCCCTCCGGCCTCAATGAGAAAACTAGGCGTTGATCTCCCGATGATCTCGGCGCTCATACGGACCGCTAGCCCCTTGCCAATACCACCGAGATCGAGAGGATGGTCGCCGATTACGACGGTGCTCGATTCAGCATCCAACACGGGATTCCACGGTGGTAATGGCGGCCGAGATTCCCTTGACGTACGCAACTCTGGGTTTGGGTCTGCACTAACCAACGTCAGCGTGGAGAAGCTTCGGTCGTAGCCAAGTCGAACGAGGTCGCTCAGGACTCTGGGGTCGAATGCTCCATTCGTCATCCGATAGGCACGGAAGGCCTCTGAAATCATTGAGAACGTGATCGTCGAGAGCTGCGCCTTCTGCTCTGGAGAAGCGTTGAGGATGCTCAACTCGCTCGCTGGTAGGAAACGACTGCATCGTGTCTCAACTTCGTGGAAGAGTTCCTCCACGCTCTTGAGTGCGTCTTCTGTTGATTGCTTCGATGCCCGATCCGAGAACGCGAGGAGATGTACCTGGGTCGCCATGGCCGAGAAGCTTCGCTGCTGCTTCTCGGCTAGATGAGCACCGGAGTCGCTCGTTGCGAGCACGGGTTGAGTCGGATGATTCGATGGCGATATCAAGGCTAACCAACCGAAGTCGAGGCGCTCGTCGTTGCATGCGTCGCTGGTGGCGGTGTAAAGGTCGGGATCGAGATTGGAGGGAGCGAGCTTACTCCCCCACCACTTGACGATCCTGAAGTGTTCAGATCTGTCGGGCTCATCTGTGACAGGTGTGCGATAGCAGCGAGTTCTGCGTTCAACGATGCCCGCAGGCGACCAAGTGAAGCCGTCAGAGCTACCATGTTTGATGCCTGAGAGCTGAGCTCAAGTTCTCGTGCTCGAGCGACGGCAGCCACCTGCTGAGCGTGGAACTTCGGTGCAACGTACCCGAAAAAGATGAGACTGACGAGAGCGGCGAAGGAGGTAGCCAAGATCGGGGCGAGCGAGCGTGATGAGCGTTCGGCTCGGCGAAGTACCTCCGAGACCGAGTAGTGCGATCGTAGGTGACGATCTCGAACAGGCGGCTCTCTTTGGCTGAGGCCCTGCAGTGGTGAGGTCACCTAGTTATCTCCGCTGCTCGAGGTGGCGTCGCCAGAGGAGGAAGCTTTGGTCGTGGTATGAGTCGCTACAACGGGCTGCTGCTGCTGCGCTTGGATCTTTGACGCTTCTTGTTGGAGTTGAGACGCCTCAGTGCTCAGAGCCTCGCTCTCGGTATTGAGCTGACTTTGGCGAGCGGCGATCTGTTGGGATGCTGTGGATAACTTCGCATTCGCTTGAGCGATAGCAGCGCTCACCTTGGAGCTCGCGTCTTTAATCTGTTGTGAGAGCGCTAGTTCTTCCTGCTGAAGAACACGCTCTTCCTCTGAGAGCTTCGTCGGTATCGGCATGGTCGCAGCAGTTGGAGCCACCGTGATCGTTGGTGGCGCCAAGGGTGCCTTGATAAGTGCGGCCGCGCCGCCGCCGATCACGCCCGCTACTGCAATCGATCGCACCAACCATGTCGCCTTCATGACAGAGACACCTCCTACCTTGGATCGAGTTCGAGCTTCTACGAGAACGCTCTTCCCGTTAAGCGTTACTCGGATGAGATTACGTGGCAGTTGACGCTGAGAAGAACATTTTCACGAAGAGTGAGAGAAGTCTCACAACGACGTTAACGAACTGCTCAAGCGTCCGAGTGTATGTCTAGAGCTGCCCTAGGTTAAGTTGCTGCTCTTCGACCTACGATGACCTCGTTGCCCGCATCGTTGTTGGTATCTCGATCTTATGAAACCGTACAACGATGACCAGTTCAAACGGTGGAGCGAGCCACGTTCGTAGGTCTCCCTCCTGAGGGAGGGAGACCTATCGTTGTAGTGAGCGAGAGCACGGCACACGGTCTCAGAGTGGGAGAAAAGACGGCTCGAAGATTGGCGCGATCCCCTCTCTATCTGCGAACCTGAGATTCCGTTCTCGCTCCTGCGGTAGGGTGAGTTCCGACTCCCCTTGCTTACTGCGGCGCGCTGCAAGCTTACGCTGTCTCGGGTAGCTCTCAGCTCACGAGGGATACCACTCGTTCCTTGGTGAGTGCTCACAGCTCTCGGACGTAGTCAGCTCGATGAGAGTAGACGGGTGCGCGGTGACGGTATCTACCTGACAACTCGTTCCAGGCTGCGTGATCTTTGCCACGTAGCTCTCTCGCTAGCTCTGTCGTATCGGGCGCCGGACCCATACTGCGAGGAGGGCACTCATCTCCCACTCCTGCGGGAATCCCCTGACTCGCCATCGACGCTCGTTGTGGCGATACCGTCCATCGGTAATCGTCTCTCGCTGAGAAATCCGGTCAAAAGATCTGATGGGCTCGTCTTAGAGTGCGTCGAGGAGATGGTCGATGTCCTCGACGCTCAGGCCCGCCGAAAGGTCGCCTTCGGAGTCGTAGATGCCGGCTGCGAGCTCGGACTTGCGGGCTTTGAGCTCGGTCATCTTCTCCTCCACAGTGCCGCCGGCGACGAGTCGGTGAACGAAGACCGGTTTGTCCTGTCCGATTCGATGCGCACGATCGATCGCTTGAGCCTCCACGGCCGGATTCCACCACGGGTCATAGATGACTATAGAGTCGGCTGCGGTAAGGTTGAGTCCCGTCCCACCGGCTTTGAGTGAGATCAAAAACAGGGGAACCTCACCGTCTTGAAAACGCTGAACTGGGGTCGACCTATCTTTTGTTGAACCATCAAGTCGCACAAAAGGAATCTGCGCTCGCTCTACCTCTGCTTGGATGAGGTCGAGCATGGAGGTGAACTGCGAGAAGAGGAGAACCCGACTTCCTTCCTCCATGAACTCTGGCAGAAGCTCCATCAACCGTATGAGCTTTGCCGACCCAACCGTCGTAGACCCATCGTGACTCTTGACAAGCCGCGGATCACAACAGACCTGCCGGAGTTTGAGGAGGGCGTCCAAGATTACGATCCGACTCATCGCAAAGCCTCGATCATCGATGGCCTTGCGTACCTTGGACATCATGGCCAAACGGATACCGTCGTAGAGGTCTCGCTGGGCGTCGTCGAACTCGATTCGGTGGTAGATCTCTGTCTTTGGTGGTAGCTCTTTGACCACCTGGTCCTTAGTTCGGCGTAGGAGAAATGGTCGAATACGCGCCTTGAGTGCCTCGAGCCGATCGAGCTCCCGATTGCGTTCAATTGGGTGCCGAAAACGAGCGTTGAAGCTCCGCTGGTCGCCGAGGAGCGTTGGCTCTACGTGGCGCATCAACGACCAGAGCTCGCCAATATGGTTCTCCATTGGTGTACCGGTGAGCAAGACAGTCGCACGACGTCGCAGCTGGACGATCGCCCTCGAGGTCAGCGAAGCGGCATTTTTAAGGTTCTGTGCTTCGTCGAGGATAATGTCATGCCAAGTGATCTCTTTCAGCTGTGCGATATCCCTATGAAGAAGCGCGTAGGAGGTCAGGACAATATCTGGTGGTGGGTCCTGTACGACACGGAGGTCCTTGTGGTTGCCTTGGAGCGTCTGAAAAGAGAGGGTGGGTGCAAATCGCTCGATCTCGTTCTCCCAGTTGGGTATGACGCTCGTTGGTGCAACGATCAGCACCGGCGGCAAGCCCGGCGATGCTGATCGATCAACTGCTACATGCGCAAGAGCTTGAACGGTCTTTCCGAGCCCCATGTCGTCCGCTAGCACTGCTCCAAAGCCGAGTCCCGTGAGAAATTGAAGCCAGGCTACGCCTTCGAGTTGATAGGGGCGGAGCGTGGCGGTAAAGGTAGTGGGAACTGTCGTTGATGGGATACGACCGCCAAGATCGTGGAGTCGAGCTGCCATGGTACGGAAAAGTTCCGCCCCACGGATCTGAGCTCCTAGATCAGGTGCAAGCTCCTCAAGCTCGTTGAGCGCCGCAAGGCGCGCAGCACCTCCTACGAGAGAGCCTGAGGCGTCTCCCTCATTTGAGGTGAGTGCCCCTTTGAGCGAACGAAGAAGCCGGAGGAGCCGTTGCTCTCCTATTGAGACGGACCTACCATTGCCGAGATCGAGAACGATCGTTGTGGACTCAAGCTCTGCATCACCTACCTGTTCTAGCTCTAGGTCGGGGAGGTGGCGGAGAAACTCCGAGATCAGCCCGGTTATGTCGACCTTCTCGCCTTCTACCTCAATGCCGACCCGAAGGTCGAGCCAGTCGATACCCGTGCCACTATCGAGCGAGAGATCAAAATCTCCTGCGGGCTGTGGGGGTTGTACTGGAAAATCCTTACGAAGGACGATCTCCCACCCTTCAGCTTCGAGTTGTGGGATGGTCTCAGTCAGAACCTGTAACCAACCCTCTCGGGTAGCATCGTGAGGCAGGTATTTCGAGACGGTCGGGATGCCTTGAATGCCGACGAGCTGATTCAGAGCGACGAAGCCGTGATCTTCGAGCGATTCCCGAGCCGATCGCTCGAAAACAAAATCCCTGTTAAAGGTGACGACTTCAGAACCCTGTTTGGAGCGGAAGGTCCTCTCACTGCGATGCGGTTCGATGATGAGAGTGCCGTAACAGAACTGCAAGTGTGCAGTTGCGAGGTCACCAAGGAGTAGCCCACTGAAGCGTCCAAAGGGTCCTCCACTGCGACCGCCAGTCTCTACCACCGTGCCCTCAAGCGTGAGCCGTGCTTTCGGAGTAACTTTGATCGAGGTGATGACCGGTGCTGGGGGCGGCGTGAGCTCTGGAAGTTGAGGGAAGTGGGTCGAGAACTGCCGAGCTATCGTCTCTCTCGCTTCGAGGGGAAGCTCGGGTGCTCGCAGAAGGAGAGAGCTGACGGAAGCTGGTACGTGAGACGTGATCATACCAATGGTTCGTTGAGAAGGAGAGAGATAGAACGGGGGTTCGCCTTGGAACGCCTCAAGGTCTTCGCTCACGCTGTCTGTCTTGAGCGAGATCGCTGGCCGCAAGCTTGCGAACTCGTTTAACTCCCAGGAGAAGACTCCTTCAATCGGCTCTCCAAATCGAAGCGGTGGACCTGAGAGATTCTCGAGAAATGCTCGACCGGTGGCAACGATCTCCGGCAAAAGCTCAATGAGTGAAGCCGAGACCATGGCGAACGGCATGCTCAGTCGCTCGTTTGCAAGTCGAGCCAGTATTTTGCGATCAGACGGTCGCAGGTACTTCGCCGGATTGATCCCAAGTGCCGCGCTCGGGGTATATGGTCGCGTGCTCTCCGAGAGTCCTCCACTCTTCAAAATTCGCGATACGAAGGTCGTGAGCGTCAAAATGGGTGGTCGTTGCCCCTGTTTCACGACCTTAAAGAGATAGACGAGACGATTGAGGATAGAGCTCGGATACTCTTCACTTGCGGTCTCGAGAGATCGGTCAACCTGCTCGAGCCAGCTCAACACCGCACCGGAGGGCACGTACGATGTCGCTCGCTGCTCTGAGGTAGGCCCTTTCGCTTGAACTCGCGTCTCGGAATGGAGGTTGCTCGATCTCTGTCGAGCAGCGTTTATGGTCGTCGACTCGAGTGGTTGCAGATCTTCACGTGTGGCGAAGGTCGTGCGCTCGAGGTCATCGAGTACGGCGTAGAGCACTGCTGCGCAGTGTTTACAGTCCATGCCGACGGGACAACTACAGTACCCATCGCCAATTTTCCCCGTAGGAAGAATTCCAATGCGAAGGCTGTAGGGCTGTGGATCGGTTCCTTTGACCGATCCAGTGATCATCTTGTCCCCTACATCGAAGCTTCGGACCTTACCGTTTCGGTAGTATTGAGCTCCAGCGGAGGCAGCGGTAGTTCCGACGAGGCGAGTTATCGCCTGCGCGTCGATGCGTACATGTGAATCCATCTGGTAGTCAGCATACCGGCGTCTCACGTGCAGCTTTCCGCGTCGTAAGCGGCCTAACATCTCAGGCCCCGGGTCCAAGGCATGCTACGAGTGGTCGTTCTACCGGTGTGAACGCTGACCGCACTCCCCTACGAAGCTGAACTGCACGGGTAAGGCGTGCGGTGCCGTTAAGAGCAGAAGGTCTGTGCTTCCACGTTCGTCCCTCCCAGCTCTTTACTGTCTTTTTCGGTAGAGGCTCTGGGGATCGTGTGAGCCTCGTTGACCTCATGGCCTATGAAGATGTCGGCGGCGATCCTCACACCTCGATCTCTGTGACCGTGGGAGGCTCGGAGAACTCATAAGGTCTCTTCAGGGCTTAGCTCATGGAGGATGCTCGTTGCAAAGAAGAAATGTGTTACTGATTACAGTGGATCAGTGGAGAGGGGATGGCCTCTCTGCAGTTGGCCATAGTGTCCTACGGACACCCTCACTCGATCAGCTCGCCGGCAAGGGGACGCTCTTTCGTAATCACTGGGCGAATGCTGCGCCGTGCGGTCCCTCACGCGCGTGTCTCTATACCGGAACCTACCTTCATCACCATCGTTCTGTGCTGAACGGAACTCCACTTGCAGATCGATTTACGAACATCGCTCGGGTAGTCCGCTCTCACGGTCTCGACCCGGTCCTCTTTGGCTACACAGATACCAGTATCGACCCCTCGACGGTAGAGCCCTCTGACCCCAGGCTCAGAAGCTACGAAGGCGTACTACCTGGATTTCGGCCCATTGTTCACGATCCATATGAGGCAGGAAGCGTGCTTTGGGCACGCTGGCTGGAACGGCATGGCGTTGACGTTCCGACCTCGGCGCACGAGCTGTACCTCCCAAAGCAGGGTGTTCGAGATGCAGATCGCCACGGCTGGACCTGGGCTCCGACGCGTTTTCGCGCCGAACACTCCGAGACGGCGTTCATGGTGGAGGAGATCGAGCATTGGCTCGACAACCATGGTGAGGACGATTTCTTCATCCATGCATCTTTCATACGCCCTCATCCACCGCGACGAAATCCGGAGGGTTACCACGATCTCTACGATGCGGACCAAGTGGAGACCTTTATCGGTGCAGGATCATCAGAGGAGGAGGCGAAGCTTCACCCCTTCAACGAAGCGGTGATGGCGCTGCGGCAGATCACTGCTCCAACAGAAGAGATCGAGCGGCGACAGCTTCGCGCCACCTACTACGGCGCCCAGCGCGAGGTCGACGACCAGCTTGGACGCCTCTTTCGCTATCTCGAACGCACGGGCCTAGCGGCGTCGACCCTTGTCATAGTTACCAGCGACCACGGTGACATGGCGGGAGATCACTGGCTCGTCGAGAAGCTCGGTTACTGGGACGAGAGCTTTCACATACCGCTGATTATCGTGGATCCCTACGCCGAAGTCGTATCGAATGAGGTATCTGTTCCGACCGAATCGGTCGACATTTTGCCCACGATCTGCGAGTGGTTAGGTATCGAGACTCCACTCCAGGCCGATGGTGCCTCGCTGCTCCCCTTTCTCCACGGCGGCCCCACACCAGAGCACTGGAGAACCGAAGCACACTTTGAGTGGGACTTTCGATCACCAACTACGCAGATGGCCGAGCGATGGTTTGGAATCCCGATGGACCACTGCTCGCTTGCGGTCGTTCGTGGTGATCGGTATAAGTACGTTCAGTTTGCTGCAGATGGGGCGATTCTCCCTCCCCTGCTCTTCGATCTCGAGCGAGATCCCGACCAGGTTCACAATCTCCTTGTCGAGGAACCTGCTGTAGCATTGGAGCCGGCTCTCCGAGCGTCTCAGGACCTACTGCAGTGGCGTATGCGAACCGATGAGAGGCTTCTGACCGGCTCATTTCTCTCCTCCCAAGATGGCCTCGTTGTGGCCCGAGACGCGTGGAGGTAGCGGGCTAGAGTCTGAGCAACCCGTCGGATGCAACCTTCACGCTGGATCCTCCGGCTGTGAGGACTTCCTCATCGGTTGCCCACAGTGGAGCGCTTCGAGCGCACGCTCGGTATCGGGGTGTACGTCTTGGACAAAGCGTGTCGCAACCGTGGTGGTGGCACTGTTGAACGTGCGCTCGGACAATCTACGTAGCGTGATCGAGCAGATGGACGAGGGTCACCTGGAGTAGCCAAGAGTTGACGTGATAGATCCCTGGTTAGTTGAGAATAAGGCTCTGCTGCGCTGGAGCACGTCCTTGGCACGCGCAGCTTCTTTGGCGGAGCACACGGCATGCTCCGTGACGCCGAATCCTACCGTCATCGCTCTACTGAGCTCTCCTGGGAAGGAGTGTGCTCGGGTAACAGGGCTTGCGTCTATCGGCTGGACGAGGTTTCGCATTCAGGCTCGAACTAGGTGGCTGCTCTGAAGCGTCGTGACCGTACTGCTCATCTTCGGTGTAGGGATCTGAGAGAACAGGTGACAGTTACGGCGGAGAAGGTACTCACGACCCTAGAACGGAGGCCGTGAGTACCTAAAGAGTGGTCGAGACCGGTCGACCTCAACTGACGCTACCCTCTCCTAGGCTTCGTCGCCCTCAATAAGCTCCGCAGGAACGCTCTCCATGATCTTTAGGATCGCATGCGCGAGATCGCGTGCTGCGAGAGGAGAGAGCTCCATTGCTACTCGAGCTGCTGGTCCCAGTTCGGGCGCTCGGAGGTCGATGTTGAGCGTATGAGCTTGAGGTGCATGTACAGGATGATCAAAGTACACCGAGGCGTCGGTCACTTTAAACCACCCTGCTTGCCCTTTCGCACTCCCGTCGATCTCGAGAGTCTCAGTAACGTAGGTGCACATTGCTCACTCCTTTGCTAGCTGAGGTGCGCTCCGTAGAACGCCGCGATCTTGGCCCAGCCATCATTCGCAGCTTCCGGTCGATAGGAGGGCCGATCCGTCGCGAAAAATGCGTGGCCGGCACCCTCATAGATGTGAAACTCCTTGACCTTGCCGGCCTTCTCGATGGCATTGCCGAGATACTCAACATCAGCTGGCGGTGGGAAGGTGTCGTCTGCACCGAAGAGCCCGAGCACTGGGCAGGAAAGCTGTCCGATCATCGGCTCGAGCGAGGTGACCTTGAGAGGAAAGCCCTCGGGAGGCGTCCCGATGATGAAAGCTCCGTAGCAGACTACCGCAGCCTGGATGGGAAGTGATGCCGCTGCAAGGAACGACTGGCGTCCACCTGAGCAGTACCCAATAGTTCCGACCTTACCGTTTGAGTTCTGCAACGAACGAAGATACGTTGCAGCACCATCCACGTCTCCGACGAGACGGCCGTCGGGCACACCTCCGTTCGCCCGAGCGGTAGCAGCTGCATCGTCTGGATCCGCTCCAGGCGCTTCCCGGGAGTAGAGATTCGGGCAGACTGCATTGAGTCCTAGCTCTGCAAAGCGGCGTGTGATCTCCTTGGTCGCTCGGTCGTATCCGGGCATGTGGTGGATCACAACGACGCCACCACGCGGTGCGCTGTCGAGAGGTCTTGCGCTGTAGGCCTCGATCGCATCTCCGTTCGCTCCGGTAATCGTTATCGTCTCAGCCAAAATCGTGTCGTACACGGCCGTTCCTTTCCCAATCTGCATTTCCATCCGTTTACGTATGGGCTAGGGCGCAGTGGTCTTTCTCAACCGAAGTCCGTGATGTAAACGTGACGCAAAGCTACTTCTTGACGTATGTCATAGTAACCCTACCTACTGTGAACGAGTTTGACCATCCTCTATCTCTCTTGAGGTTCTTGCCTGCTCGAGATCGACTTGCCAGCATGTTTGCAAGACAAGGTGGTCGAACGCAGTGGCGAGACCACAGAGACGCCAACTCAGTGGCGTGACTGACGAACTCGGTCGGCTCTCTCTCCTGACATCACGTTGAACGACGCAAGAAGGTTGTCTCTATCGTCTCGCTCCATCGGCTACGCCGCCTCGGCAAAAGCTCAGGTTCGGAGATGATTCGTGTCGAATGAGCTCGGTGACAGAATCCTCTGCTGAGATGTTCTCTTCACCTTCGCCACCTCGCCGCTCACTGAGTAGAGCCAGCCAGGGTGTCGTTGGTGACAACTAGATCTTGTGAACCTCCAAGGCCACTGACATCGCACTCCCGTCCCACACGATCGCTGTGTCGCTCGAGAGATAGGGTGTTGAGCGACGAGGACGATCAACACTGCAGTACGATCCTGACACCGCAGTTCGGTGCCGTTGGCACGTGCTCGGTGAAAAGTCGAGCTTCAGGTCCTCTTTCGATCCGTACTACGCAATCGGCTACGTTGCAGAGGCCTTGCCGCTTCGGTGCTACTGCTAGCTTCGACCCTTTGGGCCGGCCGCCACGACCCTCACGACCTCCTCGTAAACTAACTTTGAGGCGCTGAAGTTCTCTAAGATCCACGTGACTCCGGCCGCTTCGAGGCGCTGAGCCGCGTCGATCGGGTCCGGTGTCGATGCTGTGGAGTATCGGACCACGAGATCGAACCCTGGGCCAGTTTCGGAGAGAGAGCGTACGATACTCTCGATTTCAGAGAGTTCTGGAGCCGGGAGAGGATCGGGAGCTGCAAAGATAGGAAAATAGCCCTGGTATCGAGCGGCCCGACTGAGCGGCGCCCGATTTGGCCAACGTCCTGCAATCCAGATTGGAATCTGCGCCTGGAGTGGCTTTGGCAGGAATTCAGACGCATTCACCTGATATTTCGAGCCATTGAAGTTGACCGGTTCTCCCGAATGAAAAAGCCTGAGGAGCTCGAGTGACTCGTCAACCATGATCGCTCGCTGCTTCGGATCAAGCTCCTCTTGGAAGGAACTGAACTCTCTCCAGCCGTCGTCTCCGAGGCCAACCCCTACGTAGAGGCGACCGGACGAGAGGTGATCCAACGTCACGATCTGTCGTGCCAAGGTCCAAGGGCGACGCCGAGGGAGTGGCGTCACCATAGCTCCAATGCGCAGTTTTTCCGTTGCGGTTGCTACGGCGGCGAGCGTGACCCAGACGTCAGCTACCGCAACACCGGGTTCGCTGAGGATGTGATCCCAGAGAAAGAGCCCATCCCAACCAGTCTCCTCGGCAAGACGTGCGAGGTGCACCACTGCCTGTGGGTCGGCAAAGCCTCGAAATGGCGGTAGAAAGATCCCAAATTGCATACTGACTTCCGACCTCCTAGCTCTCTCACTACCCTATCTCCTAGACTCGCACCGCACCAATAAGGTCCTGCAGCGGTGAGCCTTGCCGTGATAGAAGCGCACCGATCGTAAGAAGGCGTCGTGCACCGCGACCCCGATGACGAGATGGGACGACTCCACAGGTACATCGTGCTCACAGACGGCAAAACTTCACATCTCCATTCAAGTGCATGGAGTGAATCAAAGACAGAGTGGGTCTCGTTACTCCGATGCTCTGCCAAAGCGGCTCACGCGAACCCACGACGTGGCGCTCTGAGAGCCGGATGAGCCTGTGCGGACCGTGGTACAGATGACGCGCACTCGCGAAACGGCATGAGCGACCGAAAGAGAGCCCGACAGATCAACCGGATCGAGATTGATCTAATCCGCACTTCGCAGACCGCTCGGGTCTTCTAAGCTGAGAGAGTGGCCGGGAGGCCAACAAATCTATTCCGACCATCAGCGGAGGCCGATGGTTACTGAGTGCGACCTGGTGGCAAAGGATCTTGGTGGAAGATAACCGAAACGTTACGAGCCGAGGTGCTCTCTCAATGGATCATCTCAGGGAGCAGGTCAAAGAGGGGTCTATCGACACCGTAATCGTTGCGATGACCGACATGCAGGGACGACTAGTCGGGAAGAAGCTGCACGTCCCGTTTTTTGTCGAAAATGTTGCGTACGAAGGGACCGATGGTTGCAATTACTTGCTCGCAGTGGACGTAGACATGCGTCCAGCATCTGGGTACGCGATGAGTTCGTGGGAGCGAGGCTACGGCGATCTTGTGATGAAACCCGATCTCGCTACCCTTCGCATGGTGCCTTGGCAGACTAAGACCGCCCTCGTGCTTTCAGATGTTGTGTGGCCGGACGGAACTGAGGTCGTTGCTTCCCCACGTCAGATACTGCGCAGGCAGCTTGATCGCCTCGGTGGACTCGGTCTCGACGCTTACTGCGGAACCGAGTTGGAGTTTCTCGTCTTCAACGATACCTATGAAGCAGCTTGGAAGAAGGGTTATCGAGATTTAGAGCCGGCCAACCTCTACAACGTTGACTACTCGCTACTCGGTGTCTCGCGCGTTGAGGCGCTCCTCCGAGATATTCGGATCTCGATGGCGGGAGCTGCCATGACCGTCGAATCGGTCAAAGGTGAGTGTAACTTGGGCCAACACGAGATTGCATTTCGTTACGACCACGCCCTTCAAACCTGTGACAACCACGTGATCTACAAACTTGGAGCCAAAGAGATCGCCGCACAGCACGGCAAGTCTCTCACGTTTATGGCCAAATTCAACGAGGCCGAGGGCTCGTCGTGTCACACCCACCTCTCGTTACGGGATCAGCACGGTGGTCTCGTGTTTGTCGATCCGGAACGACCCTCTGAGCTCAGCACGCTTGGACAACAGTTTCTTGCGGGTCAACTCGACCACATGAGCGAGATAACCCTCATGTTTGCACCGAACATCAACTCCTACAAACGTTTCGTAGAGGGTTCCTTCGCACCTACCGCAATAGCCTGGGGCCGGGACAACCGTACGTGTGCTCTTCGGCTCGTCGGAAGCGGCGCTGGACTGCGTTTTGAGAATCGCGTGCCAGGCGGTGATGCCAACCCTTACCTCGTCGTGGCTGCGATGGTAGCGGCCGGCCTCGATGGAATTGAGCGTGGACTCGAACTACCGCCTCCAGAGAGCGGTAATGCCTACCATGGCGAGCATGAGCGGATTCCAAGCTCGCTAGCAGACGCTCTCGCCACCTGGAAGCACTCCCCGTTCATCGCCGAAGCCTTCGGCGATGAGGTGCGTGACCACTATGCCACGATGGGCTCCGTTGAGCTAGAGGTCTTCGCACGAGCGATTACCGACTGGGAGCGATTTCGAAGTTTTGAGAGGATGTGATCACCGTGTCGACGCTGCAAATCGTACGAAACCCCGCAACAGAACAGGTCTTGGCCGAAGTGCCAGGAGCCACAGTAGAGGAAACCCGTGAGGCCGTTCAGCGGGCGAAGCGAGGTTTTCGCGAGTGGCGGGCACTTGCGCCGGGTGATCGCGCAACGCTACTGCGAGCCTTTGGTGCAGCTGTCCTTTCTCATAACGAGGAGCTAGCACAACTAGAGGTCCGCAATGCTGGCCACACCATCTCCAATGCACGATGGGAGGCGAACAACGTCGCCGATGTCATCATGTACTATGCCGGTTCGGTTGAGCGACTCCTCGGACAGCAGATACCAGTAGCGGGCGGAGTTGACCTCACCTTCAAAGAACCCCTCGGAGTCGTTGGCATCATCGTGCCGTGGAACTTTCCGATGCCGATAGCGAGTTGGGGCTTTGCGCCAGCACTCGCCGCTGGCTGCTCGGTTATTCTCAAGCCTGCCGAAACGACGCCGCTCAGCGCTCTCCGGCTTGCGGAGCTAGCGCACGAAGCGGGCATACCTCAAGATGTTTTCCAGGTCATCACCGGGGTGGGCAGTGTTGTGGGTGAGGCGTTGGTTCGCGATCCAGATGTTGCCAAGATTGTTTTTACAGGATCGACCCGTGTTGGCGTGCGTATTCAGGAGCTCGCAGCGGCTCAGGTCAAGCCAGTAACACTTGAGCTCGGTGGCAAAAGCGCAAATATCATTTTCGAGGATGCAGACCTTGACCGAGCTGCATCCTCGGCTCCATATGCTGTCTTCGATAACGCAGGTCAAGACTGTTGCGCTCGGTCACGGTTGCTCGTTCAAGCAAGTGTGTTCGACGCGTTTCTTGAGCGCTTCGAAGCCGCAGTCAAGGCCGTACGAGTTGAGGATCCCACCTTGGAGACTGCGGAGATGGGCCCGTTGATCACACCAGAACACCGAGAGCGAGTCGCAAGCTACGTTGATGAGAACACGATTCTCTTTCGCGGAGCGTGTCCTGAGGGGCCGGGGTATTGGTATCCGCCTACCGTTGTCGGGATCGAAGACTCGAGTCATCGATCCGTTCGCGAGGAGATCTTTGGGCCGGTCGTCGTCGTTCAGCGTTTTACCGACGAGGCCCATGCAATTGCGCTGGCAAACGATAGTGACTACGGGCTCTCTGGTTCGATCTGGACGTCAAATCTCGGCCGAGGTCTTCGGATGGCACGAGCGCTCGAGAGCGGAGCACTCTCGATTAATTCTCACTCCTCTGTACGATATTGGACCCCGTTCGGAGGCTACAAGAGATCTGGGCTCGGCCGAGAACTCGGCCCCGACGCCACCGATGCATTCTGTGAGACGAAGAACGTATTTATCAACACCGAACTGTAGGAAGGGTATTGAGATGGAGCGATTAAGGGATCGAGTAGCGATCGTCACTGGCGGAGCGAGTGGAATAGGAAAAGCGACGGTCGAGCGATTTCTCGCCGAGGGCGCACGAGTTGTCCTCGCTGACCTCGACGCTAGTGCCGGAGAGGCCGTCGCACAGGAGCTCGGGGCCACTTTTGTGAGAACCGACGTAGCGGAGAAGGCCAGCGTCGACGCTCTGATCGAGACGACGGTCAAAGAGTTCGGCAGAATTGACGTATCGTTCCATAATGCGGGAATCTCCCCTCCCGATGATGACTCCATTTTGGATACCTCTCTCGAAGCTTGGAGAAAGGTACAGGAGGTCAACCTCACCTCTGTGTACCTCTGCTGCAAGGCGGTCTTGCCGGTCATGCTCGAGCAGGGCAAAGGCAGTATCATCAACACTGCATCCTTCGTAGCGACGCTCGGAGCTGCAACCTCTCAAATCTCCTATACCGCATCCAAAGGCGGGGTTCTCGCTATGACGAGAGAGCTTGGCGTTCAGTTCGCAAGAAGCGGGGTGCGCGTCAATGCAATCAGCCCAGGACCGATCGCCACGCCGCTTCTCATGGAGCTCTTTGCGAAAGATCCTGAACGAGCTGAGCGGCGACTCGTCCACGTACCGATGGGCAGATTTGGTGAGCCAAGCGAGATAGCGGCGGCAGTGGCCTTCCTCGCTTCAGATGACGCGTCCTTTGTGACCGCCTCCAACTTCATGGTAGACGGAGGTCTCACCGGAGCCTACGTCACCCCCCTGTAAGGCACTCAATAGCTGAGATGCAGCACTTTTGAGCGCCGTAACGGCGGGAGTCGCCTTCGCTCTTCGAGAGGAATCGTCTTAGCCACTCAACTCTAAAGCGAGCTCAGCGGCCCAGTTGCATCGCTCCTTGTGAGTTAGTACTAGATCACTCACGGAACGACCCCAAAGCTCCACAGACAGCTGCGCTGGCACTGTCTGAGTGTGAGGAGGAGAGCGAGCCTAGCTCGTTGGTGCTCACATTGTGCAGTGGTGCGCTGCAGGAGGCACGGAGAAATCAACGGAGTTGCGTCCCGGACGCTCCATGGTATTGAAGCGCCGAGTCACCGGAGGCGCAAGCTGCAGGTGATGGTGCGAGCGCATTCTCATCGGTTCTGCCCAGTTCGGTGCTATCTCAGTTACTGTAGGTACCTCGCTGAGGACGGAGGAGAAGTGTCGGTCGTGATCGGTGGGCCGAGAGTTGTTTCCTCCATACGCTCGAGCGTGTCAGATCAGCGCGATCGCACTTAAGTCCAATCCTTGTTGGGAGAATGCGCCTACGGTTTGAAAACGTCGGCGGCGAGTCCCAGTAAGAGTCCGTCGCTCAACACTGCTGGAGAGGAGGTCTGGAACAGTACTACCCCATCGCTCGGAGCTACCACTGAACTCTGCTCCACACCGAGCAGATCGAGAACCGAACCCAAGGTATCACCGAGATGCACTCTTGCGCCCACTGGGACGCTCGGAGACCACCAACCCTGATGCTCGCTACGAATCCAGTGGAAGGTTGCGAAGTGCTCGATAGGGACGCTCGGCGCTTCCGTCGTATCGAAATCCGTCATATCGAGATGGTTGGTGACTCTTCTCAGCCCAAGGAGGTGTCTCGCAACTGCATCGTCCTCCATAATGCCCCGTCCTCCGGACTCGGCGATGATAGCCGGTATGCCGAGGTCTGCAGCGGTGGCAGACGTCGCGCCCGCTACAGTTTTCCCCTGCCGTCGTTGAAAGACGCTGTATCGTAGGCCATACGCCTCGGCTAAAGCGCGAGAACTCTCCGTCACATCTGACTCCTCGTAGAGTGTGAATGGCTCGAGTGCCTCGACGAGGTCGCCAGCGTGAAGATCGATGAGTGCATCAGAACCTTTGATCAGGTTTTCCGTGACTGCATACGCCAACTGCTCGCTATAGGTGCCGAGCGCAATCCCAGGGAAGGAGCGATTGAGATTCTTTCCGTCATCAGGCGACACGAACGGTGATCGAGAGTAGAAAGCTTTGACATTGAGGGTCGGAACCGCTCTCACCCTCCCGCGCAGGGTGCCTTCATCGAGGACGTCGAAGAACTCTCGAACAGCGGCCTGCGATGTATATTCACAACCGTGGACTCCTCCGAGCAGCGTGAGTGTAGGACCATCCTGGTCGCCACAGATCTCGAGATAGGGAATCTCGAGATCTGTTAGTAGAGGTTGGGCGAGGCGGAGATAGGTCCGTTGCATTCGTGCTCCTTCTTAGGTCTCGGTCTTAGTCTTACACAGTGTCGCGGTCGTTTCGGCATTCGTCCATTGCATCGAGCACTACCTCGGTGCATTACATACGGAGTCTCGGCGCAGAGGTCGTTGAGACGACGGCGAATCGGAGCGATCGGTCAGCGACCGCCCGATTGGCGAGTAATGTAGCTCACTCCTACGAAGCGCTCGTAGAGCTCGATCGGATCCTGGCTCGTAATCTGCGCCTCTCGAAGACCCGTGCGGTCGACTCCTCGAACCCAAGACGCGACTTCTGCCATATCGGCGGTCAGAAAGCTCATCGTTAGTGTCGCAGGGAGCTCAATGGTTGGTAGTCCATGGTGGGCTAGTGAGCTCGTGGCGCGCTCGGCTCCAGCGTAGAGGAGCTCTCGAGCTGTCTCGGGGTGCAGATTGAGCGCCGCGAAGCGTGTGATCGACTCCTTGACCACCACTGCTTCAATATCAGGGATGAGCCACTGCGCCTGTTCCTTGGTGGGTTGGTCCCCACTGATCAACGCAATCGGAACGCCATACCCAAGAGCAACCAGGGCATTAATACCGCTCTCCCCTACCTCAACGCCGTTGAGTCTGACTTCTGTAAAGATCGATGGGTTGTACGTATGCGAGAGTGTTGAGGGCTCACCGGAGATCGCTCCGTGGTAGCCAAGGAAGAAGATGAGATCGAAGGAGCTATCGAGACCCTCCATCATGTAGTGCGGCTTGTGAGCACCGGTGATGTAGCTCGCACGGTGATGAAGGCCCGCTGGATTGAGATTTCGCATCTTTGAGTGCGCGTCGTTGACGACGACCTCAGCCACACCTGCACTCACCGCACCGTCAATTGCGGCGTTAATCTCCGCCAAGGTTAATTCAATGCCTTGGAGGTATTCAAAGCTCGATCCAGTGCACTGTTCCCAGTCTACGATCCCCGAAATACCCTCAAGGTCGAACGATATATAGAGCTTCATAGCTTCCCTTCCTACTCCGATTCAATGTCGTACTGTGCAGTAGCTGAACTTGCGAACTCGTGGCCTCTTGCGTGCCTGTTCGAGAACGACCGCTCCGTTGTCACAACCTGATCGAGCTTCAATTCTTCTCTAGGTCGCAGACGACGAAGGCTCGCAAGCTCTTTGATCTCAATGTCCACCTTCGAGAGAGACATACGTTCTCTCTAAGACTTCGGTCGACTTCGAGTTGCCATCTCTCCACGCGTAGAGAGCCCCTCGCTGCGTCGAAAGGGCAGCGTGCTCGCCATCTTTGGAGAGCACGACAACGTGCATAATCATGTTCTCCGTTGGTTCATCGAGCGACGCGAGATCTAAGAGGGCGCTACGACCGGCCTCGAGTGGAGAAGCTCCTTCAGCAAGACGGTTGACAATGGTACGCGCAGTCGATGTTCGAAGCGCAAGCTCGCCGTAGCCAGTGCACGCTGCTGAGCCAAAGCGCGAGTCGCAGTAGTTCCCGGCCCCCGGTATTGGCGAGTCTCCTGCACGGCCGGGCCACTTCCACGCCCATCCACTCGTGGACACGGCACTGGCGAGCGAACCATTGAGGTCTCGGGCGAGGAAATTAACGGTTCCCACCGCCCGTTCCGGATCGGTCGTTAGTGCTTTAGCTCGCTCGAGTATGGTTCCTGCTAATCCGCCAGGAGCAGCAGTTAAACCCTCTGACCATATCTTCTCGGCCTCCTCAGTCAAGAGTTCGCCAGCCTCTGCGCCGATCTCTTGTGCAAAACGTGCTGCGCCGTCACCCACGATGAGGACGTGTGGGAGACGTTCTAGCACCGCTCGGGCAACACTGATCGGATGGCGATAACCCCGAAGGGCCGCAACCGCACCTGCGGCTCGATTATCCCCGTCCATGATGGAAGCGTCAAGCTCGACGATTCCGTCGAGATTCGGTAGGCCCCCCGTACCCACAGAGTGATCATCAACGTTGTCTTCGACCACGCGGGCCGCCGCCTCGACTGCGTCGAGGGCACGGATGCCATGGGCGAGATTCTCCCACACCGCGTCGATGCCGATCGCTCCATTAGCGCTAGCGATAATTTGAATATCTGGGTTCATGTCTTGCCTTACTTCCCTTTTTGAACTCTATGACTGTCTGTCGACCGATAGCTTGCGAAGCTCGCCCCGAGCGTAGGGGGCGCGGCTCCCGCCGGTACCGCTGTCTGCTCTTACCTACCTTGCCGCATGGACGGTGAGATAGCAGTGGCTACCGTTCGATCGGTGGGTCGGTGCAACCAAGATCACTGCGAGGCAGTACTAGATCGCTGCAAACTTGTGAACTCCGGGAGGGCGAGGGAGCTCGATCGTGTATCCCTGATTCTCATCCGCCTCGGCCCCGCCCATGGATCAGAGCGATATCTCATTCGCCTACTTCGCCTCTCGCTACTCCCCCAAGTCGATCGTGATAACTTTCGCCAACTTTACCCTTGGTGTTTTCGCTGTACTCTACGACCCCCATAACTGTGGGACAAGCCTCCTCAGTGCTGTTGAGCGACTCACAACCGCACTGCATGAGCTCGCTTACCAGTCCACTGTTGAGTGAGCGCATTGGGCTCCTACTCTGCACGAAAGTGACGTGGTTGCTGGGGCGGTTCATCTCAGAACCGAAAGAACTGAAGAGCCGACTACGTCGAGCGTATTGCACGTAACGAAGAGACACAGGCATCTGCCTGTGTCTCTTCGTTCACAGAAGGGTCATCTCGTTCACATCGATGCTTACCTGGCGCTCGATGTCGATTCGTCAGACGACCCTCCTCTCACTACTTGGTAAAGTACCAGTTCTCAGGCAGCAGGTACTGATAGGGACTCTGAGGAGTCGCACCTTGAAGGTTCGACTTGATCTCGGAGAGCTGGTAGTCCTGCTCTGGCTGGTAGATCACGGGCAAGTTTTTGACGAGATAGTCCTGGTAGGCGTTGAGCGCCTTCTGAGGATTCGAACTCGTCTCCACCGCTGCGATCAAGCTGTTGGCAGTTGCATTGTTGTAGCTTCCGAAGTTCGCACCTGCTCCTTGGGCGAACAGCGTCTCACCTGAGGGGTAGTAGTCCGGAGAGTAGCTCCAGCCACCGCCCCAGTTTGCGACCTCCCACTTGCACGAAGGTGCTGTCGAGGCACACGGAGTCGCATTGGAGATCACACTGTTGAACGGTGCGACCGAAAGCGAGATCTGGATTCCAGCGCTCGCAGCTGCTGACTTATATGCCTGCATCTCCTGCGAGACCGCTGCGAGTCCTGATAGGTACTGGAGCGAGATCGCAAACTTCTGACCCTTAGTGACGCCGGTACCGCACTGCGTCGCACCGGAGCCCGGCTTGGCACAGAAGGCCGCTCCTGAAGCAGGGATCTTCCATCCATGAGAGGTGAGGAGCTTCCTCGCTTCTGATATGGAGTAGTTATAGACGCCCTTTTTCGAGAGGTTATCTGCAAATGGGTTCGCAGGAGCCACTGGGACCGGACCGTGCGTTGGGACGGCTAAGCCCTTCCAGAAGCTCTTGATCCATGCGGTTTGATCGACCAGATCCTCAAGAGCTTGGCGAGCATAGAGCTGTTGAAAGATCGGCCCGACCGTTGGATTGTTGAAGTTGATAGACATGTAATCGAAGCCGAAGAGGAGCCACGGTGCAAAGTTATATCCCTGTGCCGCGATGCGACTCTTCTGAGGGAGGTCTGAAACCGGGATGTAGCCATAGGTCAGCTGGTTTCCTTGTTGCAAGACATTGTATTCTGCTGCATCAGAGGAGAACGGTAGCTCGACGAACTTCGAGAGTGTCGGCTTGATCGGCCCAGAATAAGAGTGGTTCGGTACGAAGACCGCCTTGCCCTGGGTTGTAAAGCTCTGTAAGACCCATGGTCCGTCTACCACCTGCCACAGAGGATTGCTTCCGTAGGTGTTGAGATCACTCGCCTGGGTATTGAGGAACTTATAGACGGCCACTGCACCTGCTGGAGTAAGATCTGGCGCAGTTGTCGACGTCTCTGAAGGCGTCGGAGCCGTGGCCGATGTCTTGTCCCAGGCCATTGGAATTGGGGTGAGCTGAGAGAGCTCATTGTAGAGGAACCAGTTCGGGTTGTACGCCTTGGTCAATTGAAAAACCACGGTCTCAGGACCCGTCTGCTTGTACGATGCTACGTTGTCCGGAAAAGCTCCTGGAGTGTACGAGGCCCAGATCGTCTTGTTCGCCTTGAGAAGGTTCATCCAAAAGATGAGGTCACGGGCATCGACGGTCGTCCCATTTGACCACTTCCAACCCTTCATCTTGATGGTGATCGTTTTATCCCCATTGGAGAAGACCGGTGGATACGCAAGCGACTGCTTGTAGTTGATCTCGGCCTTCGCTCCGTTGCCGAAGAAGTAGAGGTTGCGAAACATCAGGATCTGAAAGTTGTAGAGGTTCACATTCGTGAAGACAGATTGGTTGATGAATGGGAAGATATACGTTGGAGCGGAGCCTGGTTGCTCCGCAAAATACGCAGTCCCGCCCTTGACCTTGACGCTATGCGCGTGTCCGGTCGAAGCGCTTGCGCTTTGACTCACTGCGCCGACGGACGAGATGACAGCTAGCCCTGACGCAGCTAGACCTAGCATCACCTTCCGAGCCAGCGATGACATAGATTGCACGAGTGAAACCCCTCCTCCTCCCTCTCCCTCAATCGGAACTCCCGATGAAAGACGATGGTGGAGTCACTGTACACGACAGGACGAAGACGATGAGGCAAAACTTACAGAAATTGACAAAACCGTAACTCATCTGATTCTCAGTTTTCTTCCTGCTAGTTTTATACTCCTGTTCAGGGTCTGTTCAGATTCAGTGGTCCCTCAAAGAGTTAAAGTGTTCAGATGTCGGCTCAGAGGCTGCAAGCTCGACCGCGCTCTCTTGCAGCAGTTCGATCGGACCTCTGATGTAGCCCTGTTGTCGTCGATGCAACCATCACTCGCGTCGCTGATTCCACAGGTGCGAAGCCGTACCAAACCTCCCAAGAGACCACAACTCGTACTGCAAAGATGATTTTGGATAGACTTGCAGAGCGATACCCTTTTTGGGTAACTCGGACTCTAGCTCAATGCCTTTCTGGCCGTTGTAGTAGAAGGACCGAGCTGTGCGTCTTGTGACGTGATGTGCTCACGTGAGGAGGGGTGTCATGACGTCAGTCGAGGATCATGCGGTAAGGCTGCGTGACTCATCGGTGACGCAGCTCTCGGTATCCCTTGAGGAGGAGGTCCCGCCGCTCGAGATGCTCGCTATGGCTCTTCGCGACCTCGTTCAGGGTGGTCCATTCTTTTCGAGTGCAGTTCTGCAGGAAAATGTCACCTGGTCGACTATTTCGGTCGTTGCATCGAGCGGAGAAGACTGTGAGTCGCTTCGAGACGCCCTCCTAGGTGAGCGGCCGAGGCCATGGGAGTCCGTTCGCGTGCTCGCTCTCCAGCGAAGCTTTCTCTGCAATCCTTCAGAGGTCGTCTATGGTCCCGTGCCGATGGCCTTGCGTGAGCACGTGCGGTGTCTCGTGGTACCTATCGGTAGCGGCCCTCGAGGACGCTCGGCCTTGGTGCTCTTTCAACGAGTGCTACCAGAACAGAGTGATGATATCAAGAGCGAGTTCAGATCACTCGAAGAGGTCAGTCGGATGGTGTCTCGTGTGCTAGAGCGACTGGACGCTGAGGCACTACACAAGACGTTACGCCGACGAGTCTTGATTACGGAGAGCCTCACCAGCGCTCTCGCCGACATCTCTATCTCGCTTGAGTCCTGGCTTTCTCTCGTAGCTCGTTGCACCCTCGATGTCGTTCCGTGCGGGGAGGTTCGGCTCGTCTTTCGCGAAGGTGACGTAGTGATCCTCGTGACAGCACGAGTCGGCGAAGAAACTCTCGTAGAGAGTAATACTTTTGTACCCCCCGGCCTTGCGGATTACGTCGTGCGATCGGGCCGGGATGTCCTAGCGGGTAGCTTGCGGTTCGGATTCGTGGAGCCGCGCGAAGCGCAGCAGTTAGCCTCGGCTCGACACCGTTCCCAATCGGTGGTAGTGACACCCCTTCGAGAGGCTAATGGAAGTGTCTGGGGGGGCATCGGAGCGCTCGACCGCAACTTCTGTCACTTCGATCGAGAGTCGCTCAACGCACTGCGCGAGGTGGCACAGGTCGCATCTGCGGGAATTCGGTACCGATCATCTCACCTCTTTGGTCTCATGGAAGCCGACCGTAATCGTTCCCTAGCGAAGGCGCTCGACCAGATCGGCGATGGAGTAGTCATTGTTGGTCCTGCACAGCACTTGGTCTACGCCAATCAGACCGCCCTCGAACTCTTTGGCTACACCTTGGAAGAGATCACGGTCATCCCATCTATGCAGCTGATCGACGAGCAAGATCGGGACAAACTACTGAAAGGCGAACTCTACGATGCCCTCAATCGAGGAGAGAAAATTGAGATAGATCTCTTGAGTGTTCGCAAGTCCGGAGAGGTCGAGATCGACCATCTCACGTCCGCCCTTTCGAGACGTGGATTCGTCAATCGTGTCGATCGTTATCTCAGCGAACATCGCGATCAGAACTTGTACCTCTCGCTGATCTACGTGGACCTCAATGGGTTCAAAGCAGTGAACGACTCCTACGGGCACGCTGCTGGCGATGAACTACTGCGCGTTGTGGCTCATCGGCTGAGAGGTGGTTTGAAAGATGCTGATCTACTCGCTCGTCTCGGTGGTGATGAGTTCGTGGTGGCGCTCGTCAATCTCGCCTCTGCTCGAGACGGTCATGCGGTAGCGAAGCGTCTCGAGCAGAGGTTGAACTCGAGCGAAGTAGTCATCGATGGTCATCAAATCTTTATCACTGCTTCCCTCGGCGTAGCCTCGTCGAGAGTGGCATCTGCAGATATCGATCTCCTCGTGCACCGCGCAGACCAAGCCATGTATCGCGTCAAACACGGTCGCAAGGTTACGACTTTACCGAGCAAGCAGGCTCAGATCGATTCTCGTCTCGCAGAAGACCTCAGCCACGCTCTTAACTCCAAGAGTCGAATGCGTTCTCACTTACTCCCAAGAGCTCGCGAGATCATCTCGATTGCCGACCGTAGTTCGTTGGGGTACCTCTTCTCCGTGGAGTGGAATCATCCACAATACGGCCCGATACCACTCGAGAGACTGCTTCGTTTCACTTCGGTCTCACCCCTTGCAACGAGATTGGACCGACTCGCGACTAACGCTATCTGGTCATTTCTCGAAAACGAAGCTCGCCTGACGAACGAGCTGCTAGCAGAGATCTTCGTACCGCTTCAGCTTGAGAGCCTCGGCGATGTCGGTTTCACTCGATCACTAGGCCGCTCATTGCAACGACTACAAGCTTCGAGCAGGTGCACGGTAACTCTGCTCGTGAGTGGTTCGATCGACGATCGACCCGTTGAGAACCTGAAGTTCATCCGAACCTGTTCCATGCTGATCCAAAGTGGTGTGCAGATCGGTCTAGCAAGCCCTTTCTTGCTTCCGCACTTCTTGAACTCGCTCGACGCAGTTCCCCTCAGTTGGATTCAAGTGACTTGGAATGCATTTCAATCGATGAGCGCCAGCACGAGGAGAGACTTCCTTCGAGGTCTCGCCTCGGCGCTGTCGAGTATCAAAGTGCGGCTCTTTGTTATCGACGTCCCGCCAGGCCAAGAGGACCTTCTGCTATCAATCGGGGTTAGCGCCCTCGTCTCGAGCGCCGCTTCAAGTGAGGGAGCCGCCGAGGGGCCGTACACGCGGCAGCCACTCGAACAAGAACGACCTCAATCCGAAGCGTCTCCGCCTCTTGTGGAGTGAGAGTCCACTACGACAGCACCGGCGGTCCAGTTCGTCCTCTCTTGAGTTCAGAGAAACGAGGATTGAGAGCAAGAGCACGAACATGGTCAAAGAGCTCACCCGCCTCCTCTCCTCTCACGTGTTCGGTCACAATAGGGCCGAAGACTCCGATCGTCGACGAGAGCTGCAGCACTGGAGATCCTGTAGAGGGGCCTGAAAGTGATAGGCCAATGTTGTGGTAGTGCTGAACGAGTTCATCGAGGCTCGCATCGTGCAGCGCAGCTACTGCGGATTCCGCACCAGCCTCTTCGAGCGCTCTGGCCAACTCTTCATCGCTCGGAACGACCTGATTGTAGTGATACGAGGTGCCGATCGTGGTGTAGAAACGAGCGATCTCTTGGAAGTGATCCTGAGATGCCAGCTGAGCGATGGCCCGGAGCGCCTTGAAGGACTGGGCGAGCGGAATCTTGAAAGATTCGGGCACATCGCCGTTATTGAGCAAGAAGAGAGAGAGTGGTACCCACTTGACCGAGAGACTTCGTACTGACGCCGCTTCAACTAACCAACGGGAGGTGAGCCAGGTCCACGGACAGGCGGGGTCGAAGTAAAAGGTGATCTCGATGGTTGCCTCTTGCACGGTGGGACTCCTTTTTAGCTCCTTGGGTCACAGCACTCCTGCTCACACTGCTCGCAACTGCGAAAAACACTGCCGTTCCAGCCTTGTCGTACTGCAACAGGTAGCCTACTGGACCGGCACGATCCAAGAGCCTGAGACGAGCGCTCAGACTCCATCCGACCTGTCGAGTCGCGGAGACTTCTTCGGCCGTATCGACGCAAAGAGCTTGTCGCAGCGTGGGCGACGCTCTCTGTTTGGATCGCTCCCTCACCTCTCTCGGACTGAGCAGCGTCGGAGTATCTGAGGACCAACAGATGATCATTGACGCGGCGCACCTGCAGCGCCGTCCGTGGTGGCAGGAAGGTCTTAGGAGGCCGCTCGGATGCTCTACCAACACTGTCGTAATCTTGGGTGAGCACTGCGTCGGGTAGAGTCGGCACTATGGAGAGCAACTATTCCACGGAACATCGACACGGTCGGACGACACGTCTTGAACTCGACTCGCAAGAGCTCATGGACTTTGAAGCGGTCGTTCTCGATGCAGATCGGGAAGGGATCGTGCTCGATCGTTCCGCCTTCTATCCCGGTGGCGGTGGTCAACCGCCAGACATGGGGGCGCTCTCTTACCATGGAGTCCTAACCCGCATTGTTGGGGTGAGGAAGACCGACGACCTCGTCCTCGTTCCCCACGACGATGATCCTCTCCCGACGCCAGGTACGGTCGTCACAGGAGTGATTGACGAAGGACGACGTCGAGAGCTGATGAGGACACACTCTGCGCTTCACCTTCTTTCAGGGGTTGTTTTTCGAGACTTCGGAGCGCTCGTCACGGGTGGCAACATGGATCCTCTCAGTGCGCGTCTCGACTTCAATCTCTCGGAGGTTCCCCCTGGATTTAAAGATGACCTCGAAGCACTCTGTAACGTCGAAGTCGCGAACGATCGAGCGATTTCAGTGCAGAACCTCTCTCGGGCCGAGGCCTTTGCGTTGCCAGACATTATCCGAACGGCCACAGATCTCGTGCCCAAACACCTCGAAGTCGTACGAATCGTTGATATCGAAGGGCTCGACTGCCAAGCAGATGGTGGGACGCACGTACAGTCGACCGCTCAGATTGGTCCTCTTCGGGTTCTCAAGGTAGAAAACAAGGGGAAGGGCTTCCGTCGAGTTCGTATTGCATTGACGCCGTAGCTCGGTCCTCCAAAGGTGGCAGAGTCGCCAACTGACAACCGTTGTCGCCCTCGTGGTCAATCAAGTACCACGTTGGAGTAGGATCGTCTCGTTCGGGGAGACTAACCGGTGCGGTGGCGCTACTTGCAAAAGTTGAGATCAAAAAGAACTACCACGGTCTTCCCCGCATCGGGCGCTCGCTTGGCGCCCAGTGTCTACCTCGCTCCATGCTGCTGAGGTAGTCATTCGTCGTGTATCGAGCGCACCACAGAGTCCGAGAAGATGGACCAGCGTTGCACAACGCCTACCTCCTGCCGACCGTAACGAATCGAGGTGCTACTCTGGCAGCATCAGAGGGGGTCCAATGGCGGCTGTTGCGAGCAACGGAAGGCGCTAGCGACAGTAGTCGTGTTGTGCGTCGACCCGAGGGGGATCGCAACGGCCGCCCCACAGAAGGTGGAGGCAGATGCACCGAGAGATCCAGATCGTTCCGTCGGTTCTTCCAGCAAACCTAGCGGCCCTTGGAGAAGAGGTTGAGCGGCTCGAGGAGGCCGGCGTCGATAAGATTCAATTTGACGTCATGGACGGTCACTTCGTACCAAATCTGACCTTCGGTGCCGACGTCATTGCGAGCACGAGAAAGTACTCGTCCCTACCCTTTGAGGCTCACCTCATGATTCAAGAGCCGGAACGTACATTTGAACAGTACCTAGCGGCCGGCTGTGATCTCATCATTGTGCACGCCGAATCAACTCTGCACCTCGACCGTACACTAACGGCGATCCGCGCGGCAGGGGGACGTGTTGGCGTGGCTCTTAATCCCTCTACGCCTGAAGATGCTTTGAAGTACGTGTATCACCTCGTCGACTTGATCTTGGTTATGACAGTGAATCCAGGGTTTGGCGGACAGCAGTTCCTACCCGAGATGAAGCGCAAAGTTGCCTCGGTGGCGACCATGCGTCAGAGTGCTGCGATCGATATCGAGGTCGACGGAGGGATATCGGCGCAAACGGTCAGCGAGATAGTAGCTGCCGGTGCGAACCACCTCGTAGCAGGTTCGGCACTCTTTCGTCACCCCGCGGGTCTGAAGGCGGCCGTTTCTGAGATGAGATCCTTGGCTATCACCGCCCAAGGGAACTCCTAGCTATACGTAGGGCAATCGAGTCGACTTCGAGCGTAGGTATGGATGCGGCAGAGAACTCCTTCAGCTGCCCCATGTTGACCTGCCTTCGCTCGTACAGCAGCGTCGGTCTCTTTGGCGGCGTTCTCGACATGCCGCTTCAGTCGAGCTAATGGGATAACGCTGCCTGATGAACAGGAGACTGACCTAAGAGTTCTTTCTCTCAGTGAGCTGTGGCAGTTCACCTACGCGGGAGTCGTCTACTTGGCCATCGGAGTATACGGTTGAGAGATGTCCGGTTAGACCGAGACCGTGGCGGACCTGCGGTCGGATTTTCGGAGCTGAAAGAGTGCCTTAAAAGGGAGCAACTGTCGACTGTGCATCGCTCGCCGCCGCGAGAGCTCGAAGTCTCAACGAAGATCAATGGCCCTAAAGCGGTTGTAGCCACACTTCCGGTGAGTTAGGGTTCCATTGCATGACGGAACGCAGACACCACACGCTCATTACTCCCTCGGACGCGCTCCAACGACTCAATGAGCCTCAGGTCACCTTCTTGGATTGTCGATGGTACCTCAACGGATCAGATGGCTCCGAGGCCTACCGCCAAGGACACATACCAGGTGCGATCTTTATCGACCTCGATCGACACCTCTCAGATCATCGTCGCACAGGAGAGGGTCGACATCCACTCCCCGACCCCAAGACCTTTGTGCAGTCCCTCTGCGATCTTGGGCTCGATCTCAGCGATAGCTTCATAGCGTATGACGACGCCGGCGGGGTCGTGGCATCTCGGTTCTGGTGGATGGCGACCGAGTTAGGACTGGACTGCTCGGTACTCGACGGCGGGCTCAAGGCGTGGCAGGGACCACGTACGACTGATATCTTCAGTCGCGAGACCTCTCAAAGTACTGTGGTCCTTCCCGACGCTAGCTTTGCGAAAGGGACCATCACGATTTCGGCGCTGGCTAGGGG
>JAJYZP010000064.1 GCA_021799875.1 Actinomycetes bacterium
TCGATGGCTTTGCTGGGAGGCGTGAGCACGCCAGCGAGGTCTTGCAGATACTCTCTGATACCTTCGTTCAGCGCCCGACTTCGTATTGGCTCGCGATGCTTCGTGAGGCTCAGGTGCCGTGCGGACCCGTCAACACCGTCAGGGAGGCACTTGCGGATCCTCAGACCGAGGCGCGTGGCCTCGTAGTCACAACGTCGCACCCATACTTCGGTGATGTCCGCCAAGTCGCTACTGCGGTTCGAGTTGGAGAGCGTGCGTCGGTGCATCGCCGTGCACCTCGACGACACGAAGACGCCGAGGAGATCCTGCGAGAGACGCTTCGGTACGCACCGGAACGAGTTCGTGCCCTCGCAGATGAAGGCGCATTCGGAGAAGAGTTTCGCTACAGCTAGTTCTCTTTGGCTAAGTGGGGTTACGGTTGGCCTCAGGGAGGGTTCGAAATGGAGATGACGGTGTCTCTGTGAGCTCGCGCGTTGGGACTTTCACAGGACGAAGGTAGAGGCGACTAGTGGCGGTTCGGCGGCTGAGCATTACTACCTCACTACTCCGTTGTTTGGAGCAGTTGTTTTTGGAGCAGTTGTTTTTGGAGCAGTTGCTTGTGGAGTACTGACGTGTCAGCGCTGCCGCTTGCTTCACGATTGCTGGAAGTTGAATCGGTGGTGTTTGATCGGGGCGTTCTCGCCAAGGTAGATACAAGGTCGGCTGAGGGAGTGCCGTGAGTTTCTCCTGATTCGGTCGCGTTAGGCTCATGGATGAGAGGGCTTTAGTGCACTAACCCGCCCGACACGGCGAGGTCACTTCCGCCCCGAGTGAGAGGAGTACGCGTGTTTGTCTGTATCGATGGTGAATTTCTTCCCCAGGAGAGCGCCCTCATATCGGTTTTTGATCATGGACTCGTTACTGGTGATGGTGCATTCGAGGCGATTCCCGTCTACGACAATCGACCGTTCGCCCTCGGTCGTCATCTTCGCCGCCTACGCCGAACTCTTATGGGAATGCTTCTCGATGAGCCTCAACTCGAACTCATCTCCTCTTGGGTCATGGAACTGATCGAACGCAACGATCTCGGCAATGCGCGCGTTCGTCTCACTGTGACGGCCGGTGACGCACGCTTGACCTCGGATCGCGTTGGGGGTCGCCAGCGAGTGATTATTGCTATGGAGCCCGCCATCTTCACCTCTACGGTGGAGCCTATTAAAGTGACGATTGCACCGTGGCCGCGCAATGAGCGGGGCGCGCTGAGTGGGCTCAAGACGACCTCTTATGCAGAGAACGTCTTGGGGCTCGAGTACGCCCATCGTGCTGGGGCAAGTGAGGTCATCTTTCCCAACACCAAGGGGGAGCTCTGCGAAGGTTCTGGCTCCAATATCTTTGTGGTTGTCGATGGAAACGTTTTCACTCCGACACTGCAAAGTGGGTGTCTCGCAGGAATCACGCGAGAGATTTTAGTGGAGGAGCTTGGAGTAAAAGAGGCCGATATGCCTATTGCAGATCTCGTTAATGGAACGGTGACCGAGGCCTTTCTCTCCTCTTCGTTCCGAGAGGTTCAACCTATTGCAACCGTTGATAGAGTCGCTCTTGCCGTCGTCGGGGGGAGTGTGACGAAGTCGGTTCGGGAGCGATTTGCACAGCTCTTTGCTGGAGATCTTGACATCTGAGCCCGGGTCTGTATCGGCGGTTAATCCCACGGAGTGAGCGAAAGGAGATAGTGGCGATGGGGTCGAAGAACGATCTCGCAACCTTGCTGAACGAGGCCGCCCACAGCGGTGACAGCGCCGTTTTGGCTCGTGTGGTCGACTTGAGAGGCTTTGGCGGTTCCACTCGCGTGGGTCAGGGCGCAGTTATCTTCGCAGATCGTTGGTTTGGTGGGTTTTTCGGTGATTCGCCACACGATGTCGTGGTGGCCCAAGCGCGGAAGATCCTTGCCGGAGACCGATCTAGCGGATGTGTCGAGCTCGTCGTTGGCGATGAGGAGGCCGTCGCCGCGAGGCTTGCGTGCGGTGGTACGGCTACGGTAGTGCTTGCTCGCCTCGACGAGCTGCAGGGTGATCTCGATGCCGTGCTTGTGCGACGGACTCCTTACGCTGTGGTCACACTGGTGGCGAAGAAGGACCAATCCGTAGAGTTTCATGGGCTCTTTGACCTAGATGACGGAGCTCCTTCGGAGCTTGTGTCCTTGCTGCAGTCGGAAGCGATAGAGCGTGATCTCGATCTGCAGGTACGCAAGGGTCGGGCCGAACTCTTTCGACTCGAAGATGACAGGTTTGTGCTCTATGGCGAGATCGTAACTCCTGACTCGCGAGTCGTTATCGTTGGATCGGGAGAGTTGGCAGAGGCAATTGTAGAGCTAGGGTCCGGGTTAGAGATGGAGGCGGAGATCGTCACGGCTGAAGTCCGAGCAATCGAACTCGTCAAAGAGCTAGGGCCACGCGATGGACTGATCGTCCTGAGCCACGATCACGATCTTGCGACCCCGGTGCTGGTTGAGCTTCTTGAGCGTTCGCCGCGCACCTACGTAGGATCGCTAGGGTCTCGGCATACTCAGCAAGAGCGTCGTCGACGTCTCGAAGCGGCGGGGCTCTCTCACGACGCTCTACGCAGTCTCTATGGCCCTGCCGGACTAGATCTCGGATCTCGGACGGTTCGAGAGACTGCGGTCGCTATCGTTGCGGAGCTTCTTGCGCATCGGTCCGGTCGAAGCGGTGGACATCTTCGAGACTCCAACGGTCCGATCAATGGATGATACGGTCTGAGTTCTGAGAAGACTCGAGCGTCTATGTGGTGCTGGTTCGTAAACGCAGCGCGATGGAGTCACGAGTCGACTCCTGCTCTCAAATTTCAGTCTCGTAAGCTACGTAGCATCACGCCCTTCAGCTAGTGAGGTAGTGCGGGTGCACCGCCTGCAGCAGCTCGAATGAATCCCAAACGTGGTGATGTGCTAGCTACGTTCGCAGGCGCGCTCGCTAGAGCGGAGGTATCGCTATCGCAGCGTCCTCGCTGTCTAGCGTTGTGAGTGCACGAGGTAGATCTGAGGACGTACGTGAGCGGTGCGCAAAGCAGTTTCAAGGGCAACATTGACATTGTGGGAGAGAGGCGGTCGAGATGGGAAAACCTGACGGCACCGGCGTGATTGTTACTCACTGTTATTACTCATTGCAACTTGAGATGCAACTTGAGATGAAGGAGCTTGAATCTCTGGCTCAGCGAGGTGGAGATTGTTGAGCGTAGCCGCAGCAGCTGGGTGTGCCGCCTGTTCAAAACTAGCGCTCGTGTCAGGACTGTCGAATGGTGTCCTTTGTCACCGGAGACCGGACTGGGGAGAGAGAATGGTTGCCTCTTACTGCCCCTTGTTGATCTGTTCTGTGATGAATGAGTGACTTACTCGAGTTGAGCGTACGTGAAGTCTCGACATCGATATTGAGAGCCCTCGTCGGTCCCGCACTGCCGTACCCAGACCCACCATTCGATGGTGAGTGATCGTTTGCGCTGCACAGAGCTCCATGCTGAAGGGGCGATCGTGTTCTGAACGCGGGTCTTTGTGTCGTCGGTGAGCGTAGCGGTCGCAGGTGCATAACCCCGGTCCCTTGCTTGGCAAGATCGGGAGTCGGGTTCAGGCTGTCTACTTGGCTCACGATGCGTACTGGCTCACGAAACATCGAGTAGACAGTGCTGAGCTATGAGCTTCGTTGCCTTGGTGAACTTCGCTCGGTCCTAATAGGAGCACTTGTGTCACGGTAGGGTTTTCGAGCTTAGTGCTGGTTCTTGTACGCGTCGTGCACCAATGCGTAGTTCGGTAACGAGGATGGAATGCCACACCAAGATCTCGCTGCTCTTTTGAGTGTTGCGGAGCGATAAGGCTGGATGGGCCGGGTGTCACCGCTTCGAGAGCGGAGCTTCCGTTGACGCGTTGTAACGTTCTCTGTGCGTGGCGAGTTAGATGTCAGATCTCGTGGTTACGCCTTTTCCTCCGGAGGTCTCCCCTTTTGCATGGCGGTGATCGCTATTTGTTGGGTGTCGGGCCAGAGAGTCGACTGTGCACTGTGGGATGTGGATCTCAGTGCGGTCACGGGCGATGAAGGAGACTTTTCTTCTTTGGCCTGCGATTTGAGCTAAGGCACTGTGCGGTGTTCGACTGTAACGTGACGGTCGGTCGATCAATGCTATTGATGCATCAACGAGCGTGTTGGTACTATGACATGGTGTCAGCGTTTGGGACAGTTCTACGAGAACCGCTTCTCATTGTGTCACCAATTGAACCGCGCTCGACCGGCAATGGTCTTGCAATGCGGGTGGGAAACATCTGTCGCGTGGCATCGGAACTCTTCAATCTCAAGGTAGCGGTACTACCTTTTGCTGGCACGCCTCCTCCCACCGGTCGAATTGATCGCCTAGCTGTCACCGTTGTCCGTGCTCAACGATCACACGTTCAGCGACCCGAGATCGCTCCGCAGGCCCTTGCGAGTGATATCGTGTCTGCGGTGCGGCCGGTAGGGGGTTCTCGGGTTCTTGCTCTGCGTAGCTATATCGGTCCGGTCGCTCTCGCCGTAGCTGAACAGATCGACGCCTTGTGGGTGGGGATCGATCTTGACGATGACGACGAGGGGTTCGCCCTGAGAGGTGGTGATTTGGAGGGAGCGGCCAGATTTCATCGACTCGTGAGTTCTACCGTCGCCCGTTTCTCTGCAATCTGTGCGTCTTCGACGATCGACGCTGACACTATGGCTCGTCGACATGGTGTGTCGATCTCGACGGTAGTGAATGGCGTTGATGTGCCCAGTACTCGTCCGTTGAGGTCGAGTACTGGTACTCGCATCCTCTTTGTAGGTAATCTCACGTATCCACCCAATGTCCAGGCGGCGCTGACCTTGGCCCACGAGATCTTCCCGGCGGTGAGACAGGAGCAATCGCTCGATGGAACGGAACTCCTGCTCGTCGGACCCAGTGATCACCGTGGGCCGATACCAGTGTTAGGGTCTCGTGAAGGAGTGACTGTAGCCGGCTTCGTACCGGACTTAGAGCCGATCTACCGTGCTTCCTCTGTCGTCGTTGCACCGATCTTTCATGCGAGTGGGACACGAATCAAGATCCTGGAGGCCTTTGCGCGTGGTGTCCCTGTTGTGACCACTCCTGCTGGCGCATCCGGACTGCCAGTACGTCACGAGAGACATCTCCTCATTGCTGAAACTGCGAGCTCGCTCGCGCACGAGGTGGTTCGCCTCCTGAGCGACCAGCCGCTCGCTGAGTCGTTAGCGTCAGAAGCCTTCAATCTGGTGCATGATCGTTTCAGCCTTAGGGCTCAGCGTGAGCAGATTGCTGCCCTCTTAAGATGATCAGAATGTTTAGGAGATCTGATCAATGATTCCTAATTCTGCACACTTCGTTTTCGGTCTCGGGGTGCAAGACGAGCCGATGCACTTCTTGCAGTATGTGGCCATTGAGTCTTGTCGACGAGTTCTCGAGCCGAACACGATCTTCTTGTACTATCACTATCTTCCGTGGGGTTATTGGTGGGATCGCATTGCTCCGTTTGTTACTCCGGTCCACACTCAGCTCGTTGCAGATGTGGAAAATGCGGACTACTCCGACGGTTTGGTGCCGCAGAAGTATCGGTACGCCCTCCACGCTGATTTCATTCGCTTGGACGCTCTCATCGAACACGGCGGTATCTATGCAGATATGGACACTATCTTTCTCCGACGTCCGCAAACGGATCTCTATGCAGAGCATTGTGTGATCGGAGAGGAGAGCCAACTACGGCACCCTCGCACGGGGATCATGATGCCATCCCTCTGCAACGCCTTTTTGATGGCCGAGCCAAGGTCACGCTTTATTACGACATGGCGGGAGCGCATGGCGGGAGCTCTTGACGGTACTTGGAGTAACCATAGCGGAACACTCGCCCAGCGATTACGAGACGAGATGCCGGACGAGGTGCACGTCGAGCCTCGGCCGATTTTTTACCCCTTTGGCTCAGACCCGATTAGCCTCTACGGACTACTCCAGTCGCAATGGACGATTCCAAAAGAGTCGGTCTCGGTCCATCTCTGGTCCCATCTGTGGTGGGATCGGCAGCGACTTAGTAGTAGCCCAGCCCATGCTGGCTGGTGTGCTCCATCCGCTCTGCGACGAGCTTCGACGACGCTCTCGAGACTTGTCGAGGCGTATCTGCCTGCACCTCGACGCCGAAGCACAGTGGAGACGAAGAGGGTTCAGGACCCAGCGACCTTGCGAGTGCCGCCCCAAGCGAAGCAGGAGGCGATTTCGGAACCTTGGCTCTACCTCTCTTACGACGAGGACAGTGGTTACGGCACGGCAGCGCGCCGCACCATGGAAGCCCTTGAGGCCGTCAACGTCGACTTTGATTGGTCTCCTCTGGTCCGCAGCACAAGTTGGGGACAACGGTATGCCACACCCGTGGGATATGATCCGTTTCGACACGGGTCAGGTCGCGGAGGCGTAGTGATTGCGCACACGACACCGGAGTACTATGCAGACTTACGCCTTGCGACTACCGATGCATTCTTCGTGGGACATACGATCTGGGAGACCGATCGTCTTCCGAGTCGGTGGCCGCAGCTCTTGGAGTTCGTCGATCTCATCGTGGTGGCCTCAGAGCTCTCAGCGCAGGTTATTCGTGCAGCAGGTGTTCAGACCCCAGTGGAGGTCATACCTCATCCGCTTACTACTTCGACCTCAGAGATATCCCGGGTCGAGGAGCATAACGACGACCGCTACGTCTTTTACACCATAGCGGATTGGACAAGACGCAAAGGAGTAGAAGCGACGATCGAGGCGTATCTGCGTGCATTTCGCCGAGACGATCCGGTCCTTCTGGTAGTTAAGTCCTCACCGCTTGACCACTCGGCGTTTGGACGGGCTGGGATCCGGAAAGTTGAACCGGGAACCTCGGCTTGGTCGTTGTCGAGAATTCTGGCACGGCACCCATTCTCGGCGGCGGTTCGGCTAATCAACAGCCCGCTCAGTGATCGAGAGATATCCGACCTGCACAACCGTGGAGACTGCTACGTTTCGCTCTCTCGAGCCGAGGGATGGGGCATTGGGGCCTTCGATGCGGTGGCCGCTGGGAATCCAGTCATAGCGACCGGATGGGGTGGACATCTAGATTACTTGGAAAATTCCCCCTACCTCGTTAACTACCAGTTGGTCCCGGTTGACGAACCAGCGTTATTGCAGCGGAACTATAGCCCCGATCAGCACTGGGCAGAACCAGATATCGATCACGCTGCCACGTTGATGCGGTGGGTCTATGACCACCCTCACGAAGCTCGAGCATCAGCGAGCCGTCAGAGCACCATGGTCAACGATCGTTACAGTCCGAACATCGTTGGTGCGAGATGGAGATCGGTTATCGAGAGTCACCGTATGGGACTATCCACGAAGCTGTGACGAGAGCGACAGCGGCGCGTCGTAGGGATCGTACGTGGACTCGACAGCGCGTTTTCATCACTTGAACCGGGAGGCCCCAAGATGTGAGTGGTTCTACGATGGTCTGTCGAGAGCCCACTCGCCGATGTGCAGGAGTACGTGCGAATGACCGGACAACCGATGCGTAATCGAGATCTTGAGATCACTGAGACCGAAGACGGCATCGTGATCTACCAACCAGAGCGCGACCGCGTGCATACCCTGAACGCAAGTGCATCTGTAATTTTAGAGTTGTGCGATGGTACGCGGAGCGTGGCGGAGATAGCCCTCGAGCTTGCTGCAGTATTTGGACTCGATTCGGTACCGACCGAGGAGACAGATCGTTGCATCGCCCTTCTTGCGGCCGAGGGCCTGTTGGGGTGATCTCACAAATCTGGCTCGGTTACTTGCGATCTCGTCGGTGCATCTGTTATGGTACGTAAATATTGTCGTTAATGAGAGGAGGCTGAGTTGTCCGAGGAGCCCGAAACGCCAGGGTCGGATGTAGGGAAGCCCTCTCTCTCACGACGCACCTTTTTGAGACGAATGGCAGTGCTCGGTTTTGCAGTTCCGATCGTTGCGTCGTTTACTCTCGACGCAGCGTACGCCTCTTCGACTGGTGCCGATGATCAGACGGGCGCAGATCGCGACGCTTTCTTTGGTAACCAGACCTCGCCGAACTTTTTTTCAGCTGAAGAGCACCAGTCCTTTTATGGGAACCAGTACTTCGGAAACCAAGGTGGCGAAAGTGATTTTGAGTTTCTGCGCTTCCCGAATCAGTACTTCCCGAATCAGTTTCCGTCGCCATCGAATACCTGAGTCACCACGCTTCGCTTGCTATGTCTCGGTGGACTATGACGACGTTTGAGATCATGAGCTCTGACGGCATCAAGCCTTTGGAAGGTCGAGTGCTCTTAGAGGGCGTACGGTACGCGGAGGCTCTGTTATGAATCGGCCGCTGGTCGGTGCAGCGATGATCGTTCGAGATGAAGAACGGTATCTCGATGCATGCCTTAGATCGATACGCGAGGTGGTCGATGAGATCGTGATCGTGGATACCGGATCGCGAGACTCTAGTGTGCAGATCGCTCAATCCTATGGCGCGCGAGTGGTTCACCATAGCTGGAACGACGACTTTTCGGAAGCACGAAACGTTTCGCTCGACGAGATAGATGCTGAGTGGGTTCTCTACATCGATGCTGACGAACGTCTGAGTCCCGTGAGTCGCAAGGAACTTAGGCTGTTGCTCGATCTTCCTGAAATACTTGCGTACCGACTCTGGTTGCAGCCGCGTTCGGATGCCACTGCATACAGGGAGTATCGGCTCTGGCGCAACGACCCAAGGATCCGCTTTGAGGGCGTGATTCACGAACGGGTCGTCCCTGCGATTCATCGAGTAGCTGAGCAGGAGTCCATGATCGTGGGTCTTGCAGATCTTACGCTGCTCCACGTTGGCTACGAGGGAGATCAGACCGATAAGCACTATCGAAACCTGCCACTGCTGCAGCGCCAAGCGGCTCTTGACCCGAGCAATCTCTTCGTTTGGAACCATCTTGCTCGAGTGCTCGGGGCACTCGGGGACACCAATCAGGCCGAAGCAACGCTCGAAGCAGTGGTTGCTCGTGATCGATCGGCAGGCGTGCATCATCCTGTTGCTAGCTTGTCATATCTCGACCTGATCCGTTACCGTCATCGTCGAGGTGAGGCCGTTGATGACCTTGTTGCCGAGGCCAGGGCTGCGTTTCCTGAGAATCTTGCGATCGTATGGACCGAGGCTCGGATTCTGATGGATGAAGAGCGATATGTCGAGGCCTTGGTGGTCCTTGAAAAAATGGTAGAGCTCACTGCGTGTGAGGCAGACCCAGGGGCTCCTGCATACGACCAACGACTCGTGAGTGACCTTCCGTGGGACTCTATCGGGCTCTGTAGGTTCCGGCTTGGCGACTTTCTCGGTGCAGCGGAGGCCTATCGACGAGCCGGCGACTGTGCATCGCAGGATTACGGCTATCGAGCGAAGGAAGCAGTTGCAAGTGCTCGGGCCCAGGGATTGTTCGGTCAAAGGGCTGGAGTCTCGGTAGGCGATGGCAGTTCGCGGTCAATGACTTGTTTGGATGTGAAGACGAAGATAGAGGTACGTCAATGACTCGATGGTACGGTCGTCAAAGGATAGAGGGCTCGAGTGGCGATGATCAGGCAACTACGCTCCGACCCCGATCGAAATGGTTTCTACACCGACGGTGGTTTGTCTTGACTTTGACTAGCGCTCTCGCTCTGGTTCTAGTCATGAGTGGACTGGTCATTGGCGTGCAATCTTCTCATTCGGCAACACGCGTTCTCTATGTGGCAGCTGCCGGTGGTGCAAAGCATGGTGCGTGTAGCGCAGCAGATCCTTGTACCTTGGACGGGGCAATATCGCAAGCGGCGCTGACGTCGGGTAGCGTCGTAGAGGTTCCGGCCGGGACGTTCCATGGTACGTTGGTCATTCAATCATCGATCACCATCCAAGGAACGGGACCTAACACGGTACTGACGGGGTCTGGTGGTCCAGCGGTCATTGTCGACCACGGATATGATGTTACTCTTGCAGATCTGACCATAAACGGAAGCCGAGTAGCTCACCTTAGGTATGGGGCGGCGGGTATCGATAACGCGGGAACACTGATCCTGTCTGACGTGAACGTGACAAGTAACTCCCTCTCTATCGGCATTGATTCAGCAGGTGGGATCTACAACGGTCCGACTGGGATCATTACGATGAGTGGCGGCAGCGTTATTGGCAACAGTGACAGCGACAGTGCCACGTGTGCGGGTGGCATCGCCAACGAGGGAACCATGACGCTGACTGCTGTCACAGTCTCGAACAACAGGTGTCAGGCGCCATTCGTCAACGCTGCAGGTGGAATCACAAGCGGTGGGCAAGGGTTTGCGAATGGGGTTCAGAACTCCTCGACTGCACAGCTGACGATTAACGCAAGTACGGTCACTCTTAACTCAACTGGAAACTCCTGCACCGATACGTGCTACGAGGCTGCCGGCGGGATCTTGTCAGATAGTACTCAAAGTGGCGTGAACACCGTAATGGGCACCACTTTTAGCGGTAATACGGCTGGAAGTTCGGGGGGAGCGATCTTCGCTGTTGGTTCGCTTGCCGTCTCGTTGTCGACTTTTAGCAACAACGTCAGTGAAGATACAGGAGGTGCGGTGAGCGCAGGTCTGCCTCAACGCGCTTCATCGGTGTCCATCTCTACCTCTACATTTGCGAACAACACAGCGGAAGGGAGAGGTGGTGCAATCGATATTGGGAACGGATACTATCCTGGGGCAGCCTCTGCGCAGCTCAGCATCGCTTCCTCATCGTTTCTTGACAATACCTCGATCGTCGGCGGTGGGGGTGTTGCATCTCAGTCGGAGGGTTTCGACAAGCCTGCGCCTGCTGTGTCGCTTGCAGCGGACATCTTCGACGAATCGACGTGTTCTGTCACTACTGGTGGCTCGATCACCGACGCTGGCTACAACCTCTCGAGTGACTACTCCTGTGGCTTTACAACCTCAACCTCAAAGGTCGTCTCTCCCTCCCAGCTCGGAAGTCTGTCTCTCGCCAACAACGGTGGTCCCACGCAGACCATTGCAATCACTGCGTCCTCTCCCGCTTACGATGTGATTCCTTCAAGCTCGGCTCTCTGTAGTGGTGGTCCCATAACGCTGAACTCGTCATCGATCACCATCCCATCCACCGATCAACGAGGAGTCCTTCGGCTTCCCTCTGGTGCTGCTGGCTGTGACATCGGTGCCTACCAGGTGGGATCGATCTCTCTGACACCTCAGACGCTTCCTCCTGCTCACCTGAACCAGTCCTACAGTGCCACCTTTACTACAACCAATACCTATCAACCGGTCTACTCCATTATCTCTGGAGCACTCCCGACGGGTCTCACCTTGGACGCTACTACTGGAACGATCAGTGGTACACCACAAAAGGT
>JAJYZP010000065.1 GCA_021799875.1 Actinomycetes bacterium
GGTGACATCGGAGGAGGCTTCCTTCAGCCCACGGATGACCTCGGCATGGAGAAGCCGTCGTGCTCCGACTTCCAGACCCTCGATGCGCGACGAGGCAACGGCCTCGGCCCGCAAGAGGATGCGGGCGAGGGCCTCGGTGTCAACGAGAGCCCGAGCATCGGCGTTGAGACGGACGATGGCAACCTCGGCGTCAGCGACGTCAGCAGCGACGTCGCCGTCGAGAACGATCTTGCGACCGATGAGCGGATCTGGGACATAGGCTTCGTAGTCGCAGGGAACACGGTCCCTCCGAGGGAACCCTGACCCTCCGAGGTCGCCCTGCCAGCGGCGCTTCATAACCTTTGACATGGAATCTCCTTATTGGAGTTTAGTGTACAACCTCCAATAAGGCGTGTGGGTTATTTATGGTTCCTGGGTCGCCGTCCCGGCGCTCTCCAGCATCCGGTTGAGTCCAGCGATCGGTACGAGGATGCGCTTGCCGATCCGGATGCAGGGAATCTCGCCACGGGCGACGGCCTCGTAAGCGAACGCACGAGAGATGCCGAGCGCCGTTGCCGCTTCTTCGACGGTGAGGGTCAACCGGAGGATCGGCTCGTTCGGGATGACGGAGATCATGTCGACTCGCCTGCGCCTTCGAGCAACCGCTGCAAGGCCACCTTCGGAATAAGGATGCGCCGACCAATCCGGATGCAAGGGATTTCGCCACGGGCGACTGCTTCGTAGGCGAAGGTGCCGGAGATACCGAGGGCGATCGCCGCTTCCTCGACGGACATCGTCAAGCGCTGTTCTGGTCGGTCCGTGATGACCGGCCCGACGGTGCGCCCTTCAACATGAAGCTCTTCCCAAGAGAGGATGGCGACGGCCTCGTCGAACACGTCGCTGTGCTCGTCCCACCATGGCCCTTGGGTGAGCGTGACGGTGCCGACGGTCTCGCTGTTCTGTAGCTCGGGGAGATCGTCGTCGGCCATGGCGTCCACTACCCGGCGCTTGGCAACGCAGCCGGTTGCTTGACGTGGCGCTTCGCCTTGGGTAGTTGTTTCTTTGGACCAAGGACTCCGCCCATGATGGCGGCGGCTGCACGGTCTCGCTCTTCGATGAGGTGGCTGTAGACCCACAAGGTCAAGGAAGGGTCCGAGTGGCCGAGCCGGTCGGCAACAGTCCGGACGTCCACGCCAGCTCCAATGAGCTGGGTGGCGGTGAAGTGTCGAAGGTCATGAAGCCGAACGTCTGGAGCACCGACCTCGCCCCGGACACGGATGAAGAACGACGTCACGTTGTCGGGACGAAAGGGGGTTTCGGCTTCGACGAAGGGGGAGAAGACGAAGGCATCCGAGGCAAGCGTCGAACCTGCGGCGGCGACCCACTCGTCAACTCGTGCCCGGGTTTCTGTGAGCAACGCAATCCCGAACGGGTCAAGAGCAACCTTCCGGGAGCGTCCGGTCTTGGTGGGCTTCTCCGAGACCCCACCGGGCACAGCAACTAACGAGCGGGAGACGTTCACAATCCCGAGTTGTAGGTCTACGTCGGACCAGCGAAGGGCGCACAGTTCCCCTCGGCGCATACCCGTGAGAGCAGCGAGCATGAGGAGTGGAGCAAGCCGTGGGTCCCGCTTCTCTGCTGCATCGATGACCTTGTGGACGACATCGACGGAGGGAGCCTGCACCTGGTGATGTTCCACACGGGGAGGCTTCGCCCGTTCAGCGATGTTGTACCGGACCCACCCCCAGCGGACGCCTTGGTGGAGGGCGGCGGCGATGATGGCGTGGTGGTTCCGGATGGTCTTCGGCGAGGCTCCGGCGTCCTTCATGGCGCCGTACAGCTCGTCGAGATTCCTGGCCGAGAGACGACTCGGGAGGACCTTGCCAAGCCGTGGCCGGATCGTCGTCTTGATCTGTGCCCGGTAGGTCCGAAGGGTGTTTGGGGAGAGGTCGAGTCGTTCGCACTCTTCAAGCCACTGGTCGAGGAGCTGACCGAGGGTCGCTCCGATCCCGTCCGAGCGGGAAGGAGCCTGCTGGTCGATGAGGTCCCGAAGCGCTTCGTCGGCGGCTCGTGCAGAGCCATGGAAGGTCTTCGAGCGCACCTTGTACTTGTCGGTGACCGGGTCCTTCCCAAGGGAGACCCGCAGCTCCCACACCCCACGCTTGATCTCACGCTTCGATCCACGCACGAAAGCAAGCGTAGCGAGATTTTGGGATTCGCTTTGGGATTTTCGTGGAGGCAGCAGAAGGGAAGGTCCTTGCGGACCGACCCTGACCTGCACTTTCTCTAGTGGCGGGGGCAGGATTTGAACCTGCGACCTTCGGGTTATGAGCCCGACGAGCTACCTGACTGCTCCACCCCGCATCGACCAGAACATTCTATAGCCACAAGATGACCAACTGGCCTGTTCACCATAGATTATCCAGCTGTAGGCTTCGTTGGCGCCTTTGAACTGGTCGTGCTCGACTGATTGGCACTCGCCAAGAGAGCACCAATCTCCGTAACGTCTTTCTGGTACGTACCAAGGTTCCCCGCTCGTAGCGCCGCCTGTGCTTGTTGATAGAGAGCTGATGCCTGCGAGATCAACGACTTGCTAGCGCCAGAGAGCGATCCACCCCCCTGCGTCGTCGTCGAAGACGGAGCAGAAGACGAAACTGCTGATGAACCCTGAAGTCCCGGAATGTTTACATTAAAGACGTCGTGAAGTGCTTGCGCAAAAGTTGGCTCCATCGCAACCTGTGTGTTGTACACCACAATGACCTCCTTCAACTCAGGAAGGGGATTTTGGGCGCTCTCGGTATAGAGAGGACGTACGTACAGCAAGTTCTGACCGATGGGTACGCTTATGACATTTCCTAGTTGAACCTGGGATCCGTGCTGATCCAACAAGCTGATCTGCTGAGAGACCGAAGTTTGAGCACTAATTCGAGCATTTACCAATGCTGGGCCGTCGACTTGGGTTCCTCGTGGAGTTACCAGATCTACCAGCTGGCCATAGTTCTTCGGATCAGCAAGCCCAACGAAAAAGCCCGTCAGGTTCTGCTGAACTTGAGACTGAGACAACGGAACCAGGGCCTCGACGATCGAGAAGTGAGGCGCAGACGATCCTGGGATACGCATCTCCTCATAAACCGGCTGCATTGGGCTCACCTGTGACGAAATTGCAAATCCCTGCGCATTGGTCGTCACCGTTTGACTGAGTGCTGCAGACGGTGAACCGGTCCCTGGATTCTGAGAGAGCGTCCAAGCGTCTCCTGCGCTGTAGAAAGCTGAAGGGCTCACGATGTGATAGCGGCCGTACATTTGCGCTTGTACGGTGAAGAGATCAGACGGGTAACGGAGATGGCTTCGCAGGGCTTGTGGCATCGCAGACATCGGTTTGAACAACCCCGGGAAGGCCTTCTCGTAGACTTGAATGATAGGGTCTGACGGGTCAGTTACGTAGAACGAGACCTTGCCAGTGTATGCATTCGTTACCGCCTCTACGGAGGCCCTCACATAGTTGAAATACTTCGCCAAGCCAGCATTTGGCGATAGAGCAGAGACGTCGGCAGCCTCTCCGTAGGGCAATCTGGACGTCGTCGTATAGGCGTTCTCCATCCAGTAGATCCCCCCATTGGCAATGACTGGGTAAGGATGAGATCCATAGGTCAAGAACGGCGCTACCTGCTTCGCAGCTTGAACGACATTTCTATTGAACATCAAACGAGAGTGCGAATCGATCAGCGACGAGATCAAGATGTTGATATCGCCGAAACGAAGAGAGAAGGCTAACTTACGCAAGGTAGACGAGAGCTGCACTCCACCGCTTCCCTTATAGTGAGTCTCAACGCTCGCCCCAGCGGCATTCTGATAATCAATCTCGGGTTGGAGGGAGTTGGAAATGACATACCCTGAAGACCCAAGTCCATAGTAGACCTGTGGCTGCGTCAACTTTGGTGCACTCGAGGTCGAGCTTGGCGGGAGATCACGCACGATGAATCGAGGGTTTCCTGAGGGGCTGACCTCATTTGCCGGAGCCACCACAGCTCCATAGCCATGTGTGTACTGCAAGTGAAGATTCACCCAAGAGTTAGCGGGCAGGTTCGACGAGTTCAACTGCCTAATCCCAAGTATGACCGGGGTACTTCGGCCATTGATGTCGTATCGGTTCACCGACAGTTCATTGAACTGATAGTAGGAACGAATATCTTGCAGCTTATTGAAGGTCTGCAGCGGAATCGAGGAGTCCCAAAGGCGAACTGCCTGCAAGGTCGATGCGGCCGCTTTTACCTGTGAGCTCGTTAGGTGATCGTTGACCGCGAATGGGACCTGTTTCACATTCGCAATGTTCATGCCGTATCGGGTTGCGGCTATGTTGCGGGCAATGTAAGGGATCTCCTTCGTCCCCTGCGCAGGCTGAACAACAAACTGTTGCACGATAGCGGGGTAGATCGCTCCGAGAACTACCGAGAGAAACGCCCACAGTCCAAGTCCGATCGTAGGGAGGACCCAGCCGCGCCGACGCACGTTTACCAAGAACAGCGCCCCTGATGCAATTGAGATGAAGATGAGGAGGGTCAGCGCAGGGAGCTGTGCATGCACGTCGGTATAGGCAGCGCCTTCAACGTAGCCCCGAGTAGATGTCGTCAGTTCAAACCGGGAGAGATAGTAACCATATGCCTTCACCCCAGCCATGAGAGCGAGAATGACCGACATATGAGCCTTCACTCGAGGGGAAACTCGCGGGGGGCGACCTGAAGTTCGAATGCTCCCGTTGAGATAGTGCGCTCCAGTCGTCAGAATGAAGATCACTGTCAGCGCAAGGAAACTCCAGCGAACCAAAAAGAGTAGGAAGGGTAGATGAAAAACGTAGAAGCTGTAGTCCAAGTGGAACTGTGGATCTTTGATCCCAAATGGAACGCTATTTTGGAAGAGAATCCAGTTCGACCACTCCGACGAAGCCCCACTTCCAACGATGAGAGCGGCTACCAGTGATACCACGATTCGAGGAAGATTAGGGAAGCGACCACGGGCTTGGGCGTATCGCTTGACGATATCGTCGTTCGAGGCGTCGTCTCCTGTGCCACCAGTGATCTTGTCAGCAATGACGAGACTCCCGAGACACATGACAAAGAACAGGGCGACAAATACAGCACCAAGCGCCAACTTCGTCAGCAGGAGCGTCTTCCAAACCGAGGAGAAAGCGATGCTCCTAAACCAGAGATAATCGGTATAGAAAACTGCAACACTCCTCAAGGAGAGGATAACGACTACGACGATAGCGACCACCGCAACAATGGCGAGCTGTCGACGGGAGGCACGCCTCCGGCCAGAATTTAGATCTTCGGGAACTCGCATTCCAATAAAACTAGGCGAAGACCGGAACTATTAGACATCGACATCCACCGTGAACCGGCGGTAAACGATGTCCAGTAGGAAAATCTTCTTCGCTAGGGTTCACATTCGCCAGAGCATTATCATCGCAATCTGCACAATTCACTCCGAGATCGCTCGTTAACCAGCGATATCCCAGAGCACCTGGTAGGGATCGAATGCCAAGGGCGAAGGCGCTACTGACGAGATCCCCCACGAGTTCGTCGACCTTCTGGCCTCGGATATCTCGAAATATCGATCCTAAAATCGAGACTTGCCCGGCCTCATTAGCTCCCTCGAGTGCACTTGACATTGAGGCAACTCGCCCAAGAGTCAGAGAGGTCACCACCTGAAGGCTGTGATCTGTCATCGCTCTGAGCTCCTTCTCGCTTGAGTTAGCCTCCTCTCCTGGGTCCTGGCTTTTTGGCCCACCTCTTAGCTCCTCGGCGAAGCGAAAACCCTCTCGTTCACTTTTGTGGAGGAGCTCAAAGACCTGTTGAGCTCTTCGATCACTATCGCTGGAAAGCTCAGCAGTACGCTCCAACACCCTGGCAATACCCCCTTGCCGTAAGGCGTCCAGGAGGTCGTTCTGGTCATCTTGCAGCATCCGTTTGATACGACGACCGAGAGAGGTCGCGATCGGTCCCACTACAAGATCCCGAGCCTCCAAGAGTCCGTTGTCGCTTCGGACGGTGAGAGCGTCATCTCCTTTTGCTGTCCCGCCGGTCTCAGAATCAGTGGTTGTGAGAGCGTGATCTGCCTCATCGAGAGCCGATCGAATCTCACCTTCGGCAAGACCTTTATCGACTCGACGAGGGTCCTCTACGGCCCTTGAGTCGACCATCGGCACCACCTCGCGAGGTCTCATATCCCCAAGAGTTTGGCGATGCGAGGTCTCGTACGAACCAGAAGCCTCAGCCGTGTGCCCCTCGCTCGTAGCCACTCGGCTCTCCTGATCGGCAGTCGGAGCCTGAGTAACCTTCAAACGATCAAAGAGATCCTCAAGACGGTGGAGACGATGATCACTCGGAGCCAGTCGGTTCGCACCACCGAGATCAGGAGCTTCGTTCTCGAAGCTCGATACTACTGGAGAGGGATCCTGCCGCACCTCGTCCACTTCCACGCTCTTGTTATCTGAGTCAATCACAGTCGAGACTCGCTGAGCGATCCGTTGTGCAAGAAAGCTCTGGAGTGCGTTTCCGACTTCCGACGGCGCCTCGGTGGCCGAGGCAACCGAGGTATCAACGCCAACGATCGACTCCGATGCCGGCGGTTCCACGTCAACACGCAAGACCTCAGGCGCAAGCGTTAGAGCGTTCTCTTCCTCGAGATCGATCGAGACCTGCACCAAGAGGTCGACTTCCGCATCGGATGGTCGCGGCCCATCAAAAGTGACCGAATCGACCACCGACTCCTCGACATCGTCCGTAACGTCTTCGCTATCAGCTACGTCTTCACTGCGCGAAGGGCCCTCGTCAGAAACGAAGCGCTCACCGACCGATTCTTCAACGGCGTCGATCAAGATCTCAGGCGTTGAGGGGAACGCTCCTCGAGGCTCGTCACGCTCGCCTTCCACGTTAGCGATGTCTCGTTTTCCTTCGTTGTCCATCGGCATCGCGTGGTTATCATCATCCGCTGAGTCGGGGCCTCCAGAGTCGACTACATCGCCTTCAAGCACCTCGGCCATCTCGTCAACCATGCGACGGGCCGACCGAATTAACTGAATCAAGACGGTTCGCGAATCTTCGAGGCCTTGGATCTCAAGCTGAAGCTCATCAATACGAGCTTGCGTCTCCCCAAAGATCTTCGAGCGCAACTCGCGAGCTCGAAGTATGACCGCTCGGCCCTCAACCTTGGCTCGGTCAAGGATCGAAGCTGCACCCTGCTCGGCAACCACGATCGTATCGTGTGCCTGGGAACGAGCCGCCTCCAAGATCTCCTGCGATGTTCCCGCGGCCTCGTCAAGCTGAGCTTCCGCGTCCAGATTCGCCCGACTCACGATCTCAGCCGCTTCACGCGCCGCACGCGCAACCGTCTCTTTAGAGACCGCATCTGCCCGTTGGCGTATCGCCTCTGCCGCATCGTGAGCTCCACGCAAAATCTCAGATGCCTGTCGTCCGACTAGCTCAGTGATCTTCTCAATGTCGAGGTCGGGATTCTCAACTCGTTCTTCTAGCTCCACAATGCGTCGCGAGAGATCAGCTTTCTCTTCGACCAGCGCCTGTAGCGATCGCTCTACGGATCTAAGATACCCCATCACTTGAGCCTGGTCGAAACCCTTCCGAACAACAGCGAAATTGGGCGGATTCAGCATTGACCGATCGCTCTCGGACTGACTTGAGTATTGCTCAGGCATACTCCTAGCCTACGGAGAATTTTTGCTCGTAGGAAGCTTGTTCAAGATTGCTACCACCTGAGCGAGTGTTGAAACGCCAAAGACCTTCATTTTCGGCCCACTCTGCGACCTTGCAGCGCTCAGCTCTGCCTTTGGCACGAAGAACACTTGAGCGCCAGCATCTCGAACCGCTATGGCTTTTTGAGCGACCCCACCTACATCACCAACCGCCCCGTTGGGACCGATCGTACCTGTGGCAGCAACCGTTCGCCCATGAGTGATACTTCGACCCTCGAGCTGTTCGATCAAACCGAGAGCAAACGCAAGCCCGGCCGAAGGGCCTCCAATCGATCCGGTCCGAATTTTGACAGAGATGGGCAGCTGGTAATAGACACCTTGCGTGAACTCAACCCCTAGGAAGGCCCGATCCTTGTGCTTGGGATTGGTACCAAGCGTTAGTGAGACCCGAACGTTCTCAGCTCGAACACCATTCGAGCTCGACTCTTCTCGCAGAATAGAAAAATGCGCCTGAGTCCCGGGGGAGAGCCCTGCGACCGTCGCCGAGAAAGACTTCGCGGAAGGCGTCCCCGTCCCGTTTACTGCATAGACGAGATCACCAACTTGGATCCCATGACTAGCGGGAGTTCCCTTTAGGACTGAAAGAACCTCGACCCCATAGCGGATTGGCACCTTACGCCCGAGGAAGTTCAGCGCTGCAACTGCGGCCCCCACTTTGGCATCGGCCATCTGAGATAGTTGACTCTGATTGAAGGTCGCCGAGGTATCCGTCCCAACGACCGAAGAGGCTGGGACGAGCGCTATTGATGAGTTGAAGTGGTCGACCAGCCAGAGCAGCGGAGTGACCTTGGTCAACCCGACATCGGTCATAAAAAGCGGAGGACCGAGATTTTGCTTGGTCAGTCCATTAACCGAGATGATTTGATTTACATCGATTGCATTGCCAGGAGAGATTGCATAGACCGAGATCGAAACGTTAAGAGCCCAGCCGACAAGAAGAACTACTGGTAACGCAACTGCAAGGAACTTCCATCTCACGACGCCACCACCCATCGTTGATATCTTCGACCTCTTTCGCTGTGAGCTGAAGATATGCATCATTCATGAACATAGCATTTCAACCATGACAGGATCCGGTGCATCCACCTCAGAACCGACAGCAACCATAGATATAGCGGAGGCTGTACTCGCCCAGAATGCACTGTTTCTGAAACAGATTCTTGATTCCGAGACCAATCCTCGTCGCCTTGTCGCAGTGATCGAAGGGCTTGCGACCCTACACACTTCCCTAAAACGCCAGACGATCGTCAATCTCATCAATGCGACCAAAGACTCTTCCGTCAAACGCTCCCTTGCAACTCACTTTTCCGCATCGCATCCCGATCTCCACGAGGAGCTCCTCCGTGACGAGGACCCTTCCGTGGTAGAAGCTGCGGCATACTCCGCCGGCGAGTCCGGCCAATCCTGCTACCGAACTACGCTCGAGAAAATCGCCGTCGAGCATAGTGACCTGCTATGCCGGGAGTCCGCTATCGCCTCCCTCGGAAGCATCGGAGACCCACGCTCACTTCAAGTCGTTCTCCGCGCACTCGATGACCGGCCTACGATCCGACGTCGAGCAGTCGTAGCTCTCTCTGCCTTCGACGACCCTCAGGTCGAGCTAGCACTCGAGCGAGCCAAGAACGACAAAGACTTCCAAGTCCGAACACTCGCCGAGGATCTCTTACGACCGCAGATATAAGCGTGGAATAGTCTCTGACCCCTTAGGGCCTTAGTGACGCATCTGAGAGGCCCCAGCCTCTACCCTGCTGTTCCAAGATACCGTCGTAGGTGGCGTGGCCAGCGTGACGCAGGATCTCCGTCAAACCACGAAGTACTACAAGGTCTGGGTCTGCGGGAACCATGACCTTGACTTGAGCGGAGGAAGCCAGCCGAGCGCTCAGGCCAGCCAATAGAGCTAGGCCCCCAATCAGAGTCACGCCCCGTTCCGCAATATCTGCTACGAGCTCCGCCTGACACACCGAAAGAACCTCGGGCACGAGATCTACCATTGCATCAACGGGTGGCAGTGCGAGGTGGAAGAAAGCGTCCTCTTCGACACGGACCTGGCGAACCTCTCCGCTGCGGGAGTCTCGACCCCACACATCAGCACGTCGATTACGGCGCTCCGGCGAGAGATCCACCAACGACACGACGATCTCCGAAGCCGTTTCAGACGAGATCACCAGCCCACAGGACTCCGAAAAGTACCTCATGACGCGTTCGACGAGATCCCGTCCCCCGACAGGCCGGGACCGATACGAGATCATCTCACCAAAGGAGAAAACGGCAACTTCACAAGAGGAAGCGCCACCTTGGAATATCATCGAGCCCTCTGGTTGGGTGATATCGACATCGGCGCCAACCGCTCCGGCGAGTACCGAGGGAATCAAGAGGGATTCCGCAGTGCCGAGTCTCCCAACCTCAGCTCCGATTACCTCGCGTTCTAGAGACGAAAGACTTGACGGAACGGAAAGACCCAGGCGAACCCGTCCCCCAACTCGAAGACCAATCTGCTTGAAGACAAGCTCAACATACTCCGCGAAGTAGTCGACTGCCGTTGCCATGCCACGTTGAAATGGAGTCCGAAGTTCGACACGACCTGCGGCCGCAACACTCATCTTGCGGGCGGTGTCTCCCACCGCGACCAGCGACCCACTCCGAAGATTCACGGCTACAACCGACTCGAAATCGGCCAGAACTTGGCCCTGGTCATCGGCTACTCGAGTTCGTGTCGCGCCACAGTCGATCACGACAGTTCTCGCCAGCGTCTTACTCCTTATCCGCTCGTCGGTCCTGGGATTGAGAGAGCGCCTGAATCCGCCGAGAGAACTCTTCCACACCAGACTCAACCGACTTTGGTCTGCGATCGATCAGCCAGATCATCGCTCCCACCAACACAAATATCGCTACGGGAACCGCCCAATATAGAAGAACTATCAACCCCGAGCCACCCTCTCACCTCGCTATCCATAACGATAGCAACGCAACACCATAGTGTGTCTTGACCTAACAAAACTTGTTGATCAGCGTTTTCTTATCAGTTTAATCGTTCTGGTCTTCGACCTCTGAGATTGGGCTCGCCCCTAGACCCCACGATACGTTCTCCCCCCATATCTCTTGCTTCCAGATCGGCACCGAGGTCTTGAGTGTGTCAATTCCATAGCGAGCTGCCTCGAATGCGTCGCCTCGGTGATGCGATGCAACTCCTACCATCACGGTCGATTCAGTCGGCACCATTGAACCCAATCGATGAACGAGCGACACTGCCCGAACTCCACGGAAGCGTTGGAAGATCTGGTACCCAATCGCCTCCAGCCGCCTTCGAGCTGGTTCCTCGTACGCCTCGTAGTTAAGGGCGAGGACCCCAGTGCGATCCTCAGAAAAATCTCGAACCGTTCCGGAGAAGACCACCACCGCCCCACAATCTTTTCGTAGCAGCGAGTCATAGAACGCCGCTACGTCTAATGGCGCCGTAGTCAAGTCCACCTGCAAGAAACGGTCCGACAACTGAGGCGAATCGTTCATCGATGAACCCATAGTTCGCTCCACCACTTCCACGTTGGCACGTTCACTAGTCGGCGACCGTCGTCCAACGGGAGAAGTCTCCGACAGGACTTCCACTCTACCATGCTCCCCTGAGAGGAGGCCCGACGAGAACACTCCACAGT
>JAJYZP010000013.1 GCA_021799875.1 Actinomycetes bacterium
GTACTCGATTCTCCGCATTGAAATAACCCACTAACGATCGACCTCCCCCATGACGGGATCGACCGAGGAGATTACAGCGATCGCATCGGCGATCAGCCCACCGTGCAACAGCACGGGCAAACTCTGAAGGTTCACAAAACTCGGAGCTCGAACATGCAAGCGATACGGACGCGCACTGCCGTCAGACACGATGTAGCACCCAAGTTCGCCCCTCGGTGATTCAATGGCAACGTAGTTCTCACCCGCCGGCACCTTGAATCCCTCGGTGAAGAGCTTGAAGTGATGAATGAGAGCCTCCATAGACTCGTCAATTCGAGCCCGTGGCGGTGGTGTCACCTTTCCATCTATGGCCTTGTATTCGCCTTCAGGCATAAGTTCAACGATCTGTTCGATAATGCGTACCGATTCCAGAATCTCGTTCAAACGGATTGAGTAACGGTCGTACGTATCTCCGACGCTACCGACGATCACATCAAAGTCGACCTGGTCGTAGTAGAGATACGGCATGGTTTTGCGCAGATCCCACGGGAGTCCAGTGGAACGAAGGATCGGTCCCGTCGCAGACAGTGCTAGAGCTTGCTCTTGAGTAATGATGCCAACTCCATCTACTCGCTGACGAAAGATCGGTTGGCCAGTCAGCAGCTCTTGGTACTCTGCGACCCTCGGTGGCAGCGTCTCGCAGATCAGAACGACATCGTCATACCAACCATCTGGAAGATCTGCAGCTACACCTCCCGGTCGAATAAAGTTATGGTTCATCCGGAGCCCGGTCACCTTCTCGAGGAAGGTCAAGATAAACTCCCGCTCTCGAAACCCATAGATCATCATGGAGGTGGATCCAAGGTCCATGCCATTGGTCGCCATCCACATGATGTGCGAGGAGATCCGATTGAGCTCTACGAGGAGCATGCGAATCCACGTCGCTCGCGGCGGTATCTCGAGATCCATCAACGACTCAACGGCGAGCGAAAAGACGAGCTCATTATGGAGCGGGGAGAGGTAGTCCATGCGGGTTACATTGGTGGAACCCTGGAGGTAGGTCAGGCCCTCCGCTGTCTTCTCCATCCCGGTATGAAGGTATCCAATCACCGGCTTCGTACGGAGTACGGTCTCTCCTTCAAGCTCCATCATGATACGAAGCACGCCATGAGTGGAAGGGTGCTGTGGACCCATGTTGATGATCATCGTCTGGTCCTCTCCGACCGGTACTTCATCAACGTCGAGGTCTATCGCCTCGCTCTCTGGAACCCGCAACGTCGCACCGTACTGTTTTGCCAGCTCGACCGCTCCCGTTCCTGACCGCTCGGTCATCTCCTGAGTACCCTCAAAGGTCTCACTCAGCAAGATCACCCGCTCTCGGTCAGCGTTCTCCTCGAGACCGGGATTCTCGTTCTTGCTGCGGATATCGTGCACACGGCTCATCGCGTCGACCTCACATCTTTGAACTGCACCGGCACTCGCCCAACGGAGTAGTCCTTTCGGAGCGGATGGCCCTCCCATCCCTCTGGCATCAAGATCCTCGAGAGGTCTGGATGCCCTTCAAAGATCACACCGAACATGTCGTACGCCTCTCGTTCCATAGCCTCTACGCCGGGGTAGAGCTGGAAAATTGACGAGACACTGAGATCTGACTCAGGTACCTGGACCCGAAGACGGCGTCGCTCTCGTCGCTGCACGGACAGGAACGAGACAACGAGCTCGAAACGTTCCCCGACTAGTCCTGAAGGTAGAGTCCGCTCCGGTTCGAAGTCGAGATAGTCGACGACAGTCAGATCGGCACAGGTCTCAAAACCCTCGTCACGCAATCGTTCGACCGACCCGTAGTACTCCTCTCGAGTCACGTAATCTACCGGTGGTACTGCTCTCACTCTGAGCCGCCCTCCTTCGCTGCCGCATACGGCCGAATGGCGGTAATGCCGGTCTTCGTCGGCATACTTCGAACGGTCTGATCGGCCACGGTCAGCTCCGCCCCTTGACCACTACGCTCTCGTCGCTTGGTCAGCTCCCCAGTACGCACGGCCTCATGCAAGGTGAGAATTGCGTGGATCAAGGTCTCAGGTCCTGGAGGACATCCCGGAGCGTAGACATCCACAGGTACGATCTGGTCGACCCCCTGCACGATGGCGTAGTTATTGAACATGCCACCCGAGGACGCACAGACTCCCATGGAGATCACCCACTTCGGCTCCATCATCTGGTCGTACACCTGCCGCAGAACCGGCGCCATCTTCTGTGATACTCGCCCAGCCACGATCATGAGATCTGCCTGTCGAGGAGAGGCTCTGAAGACCTCCATGCCAAAACGGGCCAGATCGAAGTCGGCTGCTCCAGCACTCATCATCTCAATAGCGCAGCAAGCGAGTCCAAAAGTTGCAGGCCACATCGAGTTGTATCTCGCCCACTTGACGAGATTCTCGAGTTGTCCTGTCAGGAAATTATGGTTGAGGTCTTCAAGTCCCATGCTACGCCTACGCCACGAGCTCGGAGGAGATCGACTCAGTCTCGTCTTCAACCAGCGGTTGGAGTCGCTTCTTCGGCCCCCAGTCGAGAGCGCCATTTCCGACGAGATAGACAAACGAGGAGAAGACCGCAACGGCAAACACTAGCACTTCAACAAATCCAAAGGTCGAGAGTTGATGAAAGGCGACGGCCCAAGGGTAGAGGAAGACGATCTCGATATCAAAGATGATAAAGATCATGGCAACAAGGTAGAACCGTACGGGGAACCGCTGGGCCGGGCCGCGTCGTGGAACGATACCGCACTCATACGGAGCACTCTTTGCAGCCGTGGGTCGCTTGGGAGCGAAAATACCCGAGGCAATGAACGAGCCCGCAGCGAAGATCGAGGCCAAGATCGCCATGACCACGATCGGTAAGTATTGAGACATAGACCCTCGCCTTCTTTCACGTCTCGCAGTCGCGCCGAACGATCGGTCGCCAACCGGCCACGTCTATCTTTGCAAAGATTGACCGACGTAACAAATTCACTACCCTAGTGCGCTTATCGTGGAACTCTCTGAGTCACCCGACAGTCGGTCGGGCTTACATTAAAGCTGAGCACCAACACAGTGGCCGACCATTCATCAGCCGACCCTAGCTTTAGTGGAATGGCTATCTCTCAGGTACAGTGTCGGGTCGCTATCGTTGGCAGCGGACCATCCGGTGCGGCCTGCGCGTACTGGCTCTCTCTACGCGACGTCGAAGTACTCGCACTCGAAAAAAAGGTCTTTCCTCGGGACAAGACCTGCGGCGATGGTCTCACCCCTCGTTCCGTCGTTGCCCTCGAAGCAATGGGGCTCGGGGAGTTCCTTGCGACCAAGCACCGCTACTTAGGCCTCCGTGTCGTGGCGTATCGTCGCTCCTTTGAGCTTCCTTGGCCTCAGCACCCAAACTTTCCCGACTATGGCTACGTGGTGACTCGATCCGAACTCGATCACGCCGTTGCGAGCCGAGCGAGCGAGGTTGGTGCAACCATACTGACCCATCACGAAGTAGTCGGTGTTGACCAAGAGGGCGGTGCAATCACTGCGCTGAGGGTCAAGAATATCGACGACGATTCTCTCTCCGAAGTCCGTGCACAGTACTACGTCCTCGCCGAAGGCTCGAACGCTCGAATCGCTCGAACCCTTGGAGTTCAACGTGATCGTTCCGAACCCATGGGGTTAGCGATTCGCGGCTACTACGAAAGTCCTCGCGCAAACGAACCTTGGATAGAGTCCCACATGGACCTACGCGACTCGAGCGGCGCGATTATGCCTGGATACGGTTGGATCTTTCCACTTGGGAACGGTCGAGTCAACGTCGGATTTGGGCTCCTCTCCAACAGCCAGCGATGGCGATCTATCAACACGACCGATGCGCTCTCTCGCTTCGTCGAAGGCGCCCCTCCGTCTTGGGGTCTGTCACCAAAGACACTCTGTGGACCCCCGACCGGCGGCAAGCTCCAGATGGGCCACTCCGTATCACCCCAACGTGGCCCAAACTACCTCGTCATCGGGGACGCAGCAGGCTCGATTAACCCCTTCAACGGTGAAGGCATCTCGTACGCGTATGAGACTGGGAAGTTGGCCGCTGACGTTATCGCACGAGCACTCGAAAAGGGCGATCACAACGAGCTCGATCGATTTGAAGAGCTACTTCGAAGCCAGTATGGGACCTACTATCGCGTAGCCAGACGTTTTGTTCGACTGATCTCTGAGCCACGCATCATGGGCCCCGCTATCTGGGTGGCGATGCGGGACCCAAAACTCATGGGACTCACGGTTCGCGTCATGGCAAACCTCATGCGCGACCAGGGCAAGGGAGTGCCCGAGTACCTCTACGATGCGGTTACCAGAGCGCTCCCAACGAGCCCCAAAACAGCAGTACGACGCTAGAACTCCAAGGAGGAGAGACAAGCGTTTGGAGGCCCATCAGAGGACGTGGTCGATCGATCTCGCTATCACCACGAGCTCACAATCTGTTGCCTGCGGCGGCTGGGAGAGGCCTCAACCGAGCGTCACACTCTTGTCCATGAGACCATGAGCGACCGCGGAGGCGACGTCTATCGTTCGTTCGATCTCAGCCGGTGTGTGAGCAAGCGAGGGAAAGAGGACCTCATATGGACCTGGGGCTAGAGCAATACCGCGATCGAGCATTCCGTGAAAGAAGGCGGGATAGAGCCCCAGCTCAACGCTGTCCCGAGCCTCTGCATAGTTGGTGACCACGGAATCGCCGAAGAAAATACCCAAGAGCGACGAAAAATGGGGCACTTGAACCGCTACCCCTGCCTCTCGGATCACCTTGACGAGCTCGTTTGAGAGTTGAGACGCCCTTCCGCGCAGCATTTCGTAGGCCTCAGCATCGAGAAGCTCCAACACCGTACGCCCCGCAGCCGTGGCCAATGGATTACCCGAAAGGGTCCCTGCCTGGTACACCGGGCCGCTCGGAGCGAGTGCTTCCATTACCTCTGCCTTACCCGCTAGCGCTCCAATTGGAAGGCCCCCTCCAATCACCTTGCCATACGTTACAAGATCGGGCCGAACCCCGAAATACTCAATCGCTCCACCCCTTGCTACCCGGAATCCCGTTATCACCTCGTCGAAAATGAGCAGCGCACCAACTCGATCGCACTCTGCTCGAAGGCCCTCAAGAAACCCTTCTACTGGAAGAACAAGGCCCATATTCGCCGCCACGGGCTCCACGATCACCGCAGCTACCTCGCGGGTCAGTTCGGGAACGACGTTGTAGGGAACCACGAGCGTCTCTGAGACCGCAGCAGCAGGAACGCCGGCAGAGCCCGAGATACCCAGTGACGCTACACCGGAGCCAGCAGAAGCCAAGAGCGCGTCGGAGTGACCGTGGTAACAACCGTCGAACTTGACGATGAGCGACCGCTCTGTGTAACCGCGAGCCAACCGGATCGCAGTCATCGTTGCCTCCGTGCCGGAGGAGACTAGTCGAACCTTATCGACTCCAGGAACACGCTCCACGATGGCTTCGGCGAGCAGAACCTCACCTTCCGTTGGTGCACCGAATGTCGCGCCTCGGGCCGCTGCCTCAGAGATCGCAGTGACGACCCGCGGATCACCGTGACCAAGAATTGAGGCTCCATAGGACTGCACATAGTCGAGATATCGTCGTCCCTCGACATCGGTCACCGTCGACCCTCGGCCCATCGCCACACAGTACGGGGTACCTCCGACGGAGGCGAAGGAGCGTACCGGCGAGTTCACCCCGCCCGGAATTACCCTCTGCGCCCGCTCAAACAGAGCTGCATTCGTTCGCGCTTGCTCATCCATCAATCGAACCTTTCCCAAGATCGCAGCCAGCTCTACACTTCATCGATCAGCGACAGAGATCCTTCGCAACCCAAAGCGAACCTTCCTCTCAGAGCAGCGGAGCGAGCTCGCCAGCGAAGTACGTCAGCACCGCCGTCGCTCCCGCCCTGCGTACCGCCACGAGCTGCTCCAGCGCAACCGCTTGACCGTCAATCCAACCTTGACGAGCAGCGGCCTGAATCATTGCATACTCCCCAGACACATGATAGGCCAACACTGGAACGTCAACGAACTCCCGCACTTTGGCGATAACGTCCAGATACGTCACGGCAGGCTTCACCATAACCATGTCGGCACCCTCATCGATGTCAAGCAGGACCTCGCGCCGAGCGTCATGGATGTTGTGAAAGTCTTGCTGATACGAGCGTCGATCTCCCCCATCAGCAATTGCAACGTTCACCGCGTCTCGAAACGGACCATAGAGCGCCGAAGCGTACTTGACCGAATAGGCCACTATTCCCACTTCGCTCAACCCTTCCGCATCCAATGCCTCTCGAATCGCTCCTACCTGGCCATCCATCATGCCAGACGGCGCTACCATCGTGGCACCGGCCCTCGCCTGAGCCAGAGCTGTGCGGGCGTATAACCGGAGCGTGGCATCGTTATCGACCGATCCATCGTCTCGGACCACGCCACAGTGCCCATGATCGGTGTACTCGTCCAGGCAGAGGTCACTCATAAGGACAAGCTCATCACCAAACTCCTGACGCAATGCACTGAGAGACTGTTGTACAAGGCCATCAGGTGCCCACGCTCCGGATCCGGTCTGATCTTTCGTCAAAGGGACTCCGAAGAGCATCACCGCTCGCACACCCACCTCTAGCAGCTTCTGAGTCTCGTGCAGAAGCGACGAGACCGTATGCTGGAAGACCCCAGGAAGCGAGGGGATCTCCCGAGGCTGGTCGATACCTTCAGCAACAAAGAGTGGCGCAATAAGATCCGACGACCTCAAAGTCGTCTCTGATACCAGTGAGCGGACCGCTGCTGTGGCCCGCAGTCTTCGAGGGCGTGACTGTGGAAAAACCATCTCTCAACTCTAGGCGAGATCGAATGACCTCTCAGTGATCGGTTCGCGGTTCTTCAGCACTACCGTATCTCGCATCCGACTTTCATCACTGTCCCCAGGGGAACAGAACCCTTCACTCGCGCTCGCCACTCTGACCGGCGTCTCCCTACGGTGTCCTCACAAGCCTGGCGCTCTGGCCAGATTCAGCGAGGAGTGATCGGAACACCAGGCCCGGATGGCCTCGACCAAGCCCTCATTGTCGTGAGTCTTCGCTTCGATGGTAACAGCGAGCCCTTCCGCTTCTGCGGCTGCTTTCGTGATCGGCCCAATCACCGCAATCGTCCCTCGTACGAGACTGGGGTCGTACGACGATACAAACGAATGAACCGAAGAGGCCGAGGTAAACGTCACGACGACCTCCGGATCGTAGACTCTCTCATCGATCTCATCAGGACCTAGCTGTACCGGACTATTGCGATACGCCCCAACAACATCGACCTCCCAGCCTTTTGTGCGCAGCGCAGTGGGCACAACTTCCCGGGCGACCTCGGCTCTCGGGAAGAGGACGCGACCAGGTCCAGCTGGAAAGAGTTCTGCGAGCGACTCCCCGACCGCTTCAGGCGGCACAAGGTCGACTCCGACGCGAAACCTCTCGACCTCTCGGGCGGTCGAACGTCCAATCGCTGCCACCTTGGTCGATCCAAGAGCTCTAAGATCGTCCACTCTACCCAAAAACCTCTTGACTGCATTCACGGAAGAGAAGATGATCCAGTCGTACGAGGAAACGGTCGCAATGGCACGCTCTAGCGCTCTACCACCGTCACTTGGTTCAACGATCTCAAACATTGGACACGAGATGATCTCCGCACCAAGTGCTCGAAGACCACGTGCTAAGCGATCTTCCTCGGCATCCCCTCGAGTCACAACAACACGAAGACCAGCGAGCTCCGGTGGAGAGAACCAATCCAGCTCCACTCCTGCGCTTCCCCCGATGACCAAGACAGCGGGAGACTGTATCTCGCTATCGCCAAGAGCACTGAGTGTTGTCCGAACCGTGGACTGACGAGGAGTGGTCCCCCACGTTACAGCCAGAACCGGGGTCGCAGGGTCCATGCCGGCCGCTTGCAGCTCTGATGCGATCTCCGCTCGGTGGGCTACTCCCATGAGCACCACGATGGTCATATCAAGGCCACAGAGAGCGTTCCAGTTCAGGTCGAGATGGCCACCACGCTGAGCATGTCCCGTCACCACGACAAACCCGCTGGACTCCCCTCTATGGGTAACCGGAGTACCTCCGTAGGCGGGCACTGCAATCGCAGAAGAGACCCCCGGAACGACCACAAAGGGAACGCCACGAGTGAGAAGAACCTCGGCCTCCTCGCCACCACGTCCAAAGACAAAGGGATCACCGCCTTTGAGCCTCACAACGACCTCGTGCTGCGCAGCAAGCCCCACCAACAGCTCATTAATCTCGTCCTGATTCGTCGGCCGATTTGGTCGTTTGCCGACGTCGATCCTGCGAGCAGTCTTTGCACAGCGGGCGAGGATTGATGAGTCTACGAGATAGTCGTAGACGACAACGTCTGCACGTGCAAGCAGTTCTGCGGCTCGAAGAGTAAGGAGGCCATCGTCGCCGGGACCACTTCCAACCAGGTAGACCGTGCCATAGCGAGGTTCGGTGCTCGTCTCGCCACTGGTTCTGCTCAAGGCTGCTTACCTTGAGAAACGAGTTCTACGAGGAGGTCGCGACCTCCTCGAGCGAGCAGAGCATCTCCGAGTTCTTGACCCACACGCACGGGATCATCACCATGTCCATACATTCGAATCACGACTCGGCCGTCGAGAGATGCCACGAAACCTTGGATATCAAGACGTTCACCGGTGCTCACGGCATAGGCGCCAACCGGTAGTGTGCAGCCGGCTCCTAGTCGTTCCAGCATGGCTCGCTCGGCGGCAATGGCTCGATGAGACTCCCGATGATCGATCTCCGCCAACATCGCAAGCGATGTTGAATCGTCGGAACGACACTCTACTGCGAGCGCCCCTTGCCCTACTTGGGGACAGAACGACTCCACCGGCAGCACCTCAACGATCCGATCCTGCAGACCGAGTCGTTCAAGAGCCACAGCTGCGACGAAGAGCGATCCTCCTGGCGGAAGTTGAGCGAGACGAGTGGCCATGTTGCCTCGCACTTCGCTAACGACGAGATCGGGGCGTAGCGACAACAGTTGAGCCCGACGTCTCGCTGAAGAAGTTGCCACTGTGGCTCCCTTTCGAAGCGCACCGAGACTCCGTCCAACTAGTGCATCTCGAACCTCGGCGCGCGCAGGGACTGCAGCGAGCCGAAGACCTGGGACCTTCGCCGTTGGCAGATCTTTCGCCGAATGAACCGCTATCTCGGCTCGTCCGTCGAGCACCGCCTGTTGGATCTCTTTCACAAAGATCCCTTGACCCCCGATCTCAGTGAGTGGTTCACGTAGTCGACGATCCCCCTCACTGTGAATCTCGACGATCTCGTACGGAACTCCGAGCTGACCACCAACAGTATGTGCCTGCCACAGCGCCAAGGGCGAGCTCCGCGTAGCAACTCGAAGTGTCACGTGTCTACCTCTCTCGTGTCCTGCTTGGACGATTCGTCACGGCTCCCTCCTCACAGGCAACTCCACACCTGTGTGAACGAAGGGCCGGTCACAGACAATGCTAGAGGTCGAAAAGCTCCTTGAATTCATCGATCGCGGCCGTTCCTCGACCGCCATCAACCGCCTTTCGCAGTCTGGTCGCCGGAGCATGCAGCAACTTCGCAACGACCTGGGAGGTCAATCGATCGATCTCCGCCAAGAGTTCAGGATCATCAACGGTCCTGCGATGAACAAACGCTTCTATCTCTTTCAATCGGATGTTCTCTGCACGCTGGTAGAGCGCTTGCAGCACGGGGGAGAGCTCTCTCGCTGCGTGAATACTCGCAAATCGCTCCAAAGACCCACTGATGAAGCGCTCGACCTCCTGAACGGCATCTAGTCGCACCCCAAGCTGAGCTTCAACGTGACGATTGACACCATCGAGATCGATAAGACGAACGGCTTCGCCATCTCCGACATCGATCTCCACATCTCTTGGCATCGAGAGATCAACGATCGCCAACCGACGACCACCCCGATGCACGGCGACCTTCTCATACATGGCAGAGTCGAGAATCGTCGATGGAGACGAAGTAGCGAACACGACTCCATCTGCTTTCGCGAGGATCGTCTCTAAGTCCTCCAACGCCCGAACTTCGACCGACCCGATCCGATCACGGTCTCGAACCCGTTCAGGTCTGCGAGTCACAACTACGACATCAACGGAACGGTCGAGGAGAACCTCGACGACTTCAAGCCCAACCGCTCCACTACCCACAACGGCTATGAGGGGCCGAGTATCGGAGTGATCGATCTCTATCGTCTCCAGGCAGAGACGAGCACCGGCGGCGGCCACGGAGGTCGACCCAGTGGCAAGCTTCGTCGATGATCGAGCCTTCTTGCCCACCTCGAGCGCCTCTCGGAAGAGGCGGTTCAATACCTGACCTGAGCTCTTCTCAGAGATAGCCGCCTCGAAGGCCTGTTTCACCTGGGAAAGTATCTCACTCTCTCCTACAATACGCGAGTCCAAACCACAGGCAACGCGATAGAGATGCTCGGCTGCGCCAGCGCCATAGTGAACTCGGGCAACCTGGGTCAGTTCCTCCTTCGAACGCCCAAGTGTCGAAGCTAGGATCGTCGAGATTCGGTCAACGGTCGAGTGGAACTCGAGCGCCTCAAAATAGATCTCGGTCCGAGCACATGTCGAGAGCACCACAAACTCATTGAGGCCCTGACCAATCTCCGCAGCAAGCACCGCTTTCAGAGCCCTTAAGCTCTCCTCTGAGAGTGCATAGCCTTCAAAATCAACGTCAAGTAAAGGACGATCTGAGACCGTTATCGTCACAACAGCCACGGCACCTCGTCTCTTTCGCTACCTCACGCACACTGCTCACAAGGGACTCCTGCCGAGACAGTCGGTTTTCTACCTCTCTAGATTACTCGGCCGAAGCGCGTTGGGGCTGTACCGAAGCATCTCGCTCAATGGCCGCTCTTAGAAAGTCTCGCAGCAGACGAGCGCGTCGAGGATCTCGTCCTGCACTCGAGACGCTCACAGTCATGTCGTCAAAGGTAAAGAGAGCGGGGAAAGCGACGCTTCCGAGGGCCGCCTCGGTAGCGCAGCACACGAGAGCACCCTGACTACGAGCCTCTTCGGTAAGGCGTGCCGCAACGGTTCGATCTGAGACTGCGATCACAACGAAATCAGCTCCATCGAAATCTTCACGAACGCAATCGCGAACCGCAACGGTCAGGTCTTCGCCTCGGGAACGACGAAGACTCTCAAATCCCTCGGAAAGCTTCGCAGCAACTACTGATACCTTCGCTCCAGCATCGAGAAGCGTCTCAATCCGTCTCGTCGCTACAGCGCCTGCCCCGACAACCACCCACGACAGTTGCGTCGGATCAAGCGAAAGAGAGAGCGTAAAATTCCCCCGACCACGTCCCCCCGCTACCGAGATGGTAACTCACCCACTCATCCACCACCCAACCGAACAGATCGCGCAATGCAAGCTCGAATGGCAGCGTTCACCATCGATCGAAAACCGTGGGATTCGAACTCTCCAAGCGCGGCCGCAGTCGTGCCACCAGGGCTTGTTACCTCATAACGAAGCTCCTGAGGGGGCCTCTCTGTCTGCAGCGCAAGACGTGCAGCACCGTCGACCATCTTGAGCGCTAGCTCTCGAGCCAGGCTCCTCTGCAGTCCGGCCTCCACGCCAGCGTCCTCGAGAGCCTCGAGAAAAAGGTAGAGGTATGCGGGGCCGGAACCAGAGATCGCCATCAGTGGGTCGAACTGGGCCTCAGATACCACGTGAACCGACCCAATCGAGCCGAAGAGTCTCTCAACGACCGCACAATCCTGCTCCGTAACCGAGCTACCGTACGTGATCCCCGAAACGGCCCGGCTGACTAGAGCAGGGGTGTTCGGCATCACTCGAACCACTGGACGGCCATCGCCGATCCAAGTCTCCAATGAGGACAACGTCACCCCGGCTGCTATCGAAACAAGCCGCTGACTCACAACCTTCTGCTTCGCTAATGCCTCAACGATCGCTCGAACCTGAGGTGGCTTAACCGCAACGAGGTGGGTCTCAGCGGCAACCGCAACTTCCGATATCTCCACGCCCGGACAGCGGTCGAGGACGAGCGCGCTACTTCGGACTCGGTCACGCACCGTGACAACAACCTCCTCGGCGCTATAGAGGCCCCGATCGAGAGCTCCTGCGAGAATGGCCGTACCCATCTTCCCGCCGCCGATGAGATTGAGAGCTTTCACGTCTCCAGCTTAGAGTTCGGCTCCTACTTGACCGGGCGATAGCGATAGGAGCTCCCAAATCCGAGCGCCATAGCGGTGGGAAAGAGCTCCTCTGTGGCCGCCAGTGCCGCCCCTAGGTAGGTATCGAGCAGCTCACTGCTCATATCGCTCGTCTTCGCACGCCCCACGAGATAGAGTGCTTCATCCCGATGCTGAGCGCTGTGCAGGTAGGTCATCTCGTAGTTGCGCCGGAGAAGATACTGCAAGACAAGCACCTCATTCTTCTGAGGATATGGCATCAGGAAGGTCTCAAATGAGGTGGACCGTTCGCCGACTGCCACCCATAACATCACGAACTCTTTACAGTGCGCACGGAGCCTGATACCAAAACGAGTATCTCCATCGTCGCGCACAGTGCCAACGATGTCACTACCCTCTTCGACGCTGGCTCCGGTCCACAACACAAGCGACTCGACGAGCTCTATGCGTCGTTCCAGCGAGACCAGATCTACCTGCTTCGTGTTATCCACAACGAAGAAGCTCGTGAGACGAGAGCGATGCTACGACATCTAAGAAACTTCGAGCGCTCTCCTTCCAGGTGAATCCACTAGAGACCTTCAGACCACCTGCTCCCATCAACGATGCACGCTCGTCGGAGGCGAGGATCTCTGAAAGAGCATCTCGAAAATCCTCAACGGTTCTCTCCGGCACCAAGAGTCCACTTCGGCGATGTCGCACGAGCGACACTAAACCTCCAACCGCCGATGCCACAACTGGACGGCCAGAGGCGGCGGCCTCGAGTGCAACGAGCCCGAAACTCTCGGTTCGAGACGGTATCACAACGACGTCACAGGCTCGATAGTACGAGGAAAGGAGCTCATGTGCCTGTGGATCGACGAGGTGGAGCCGATCGGAGACGCCGAGCTCTCGAGCGATGGTGACGAGGCGCTCGTACTCCTCTACGCCTTCTATCCCAGAGGGGCCACCGACGATGACGAGGTGAAGATCGAACTGGCTACGCAGAGCTCCGAGAGCCTCCACCGCCAAGGTAAAACCCTTGAGCGGCTGAATACGACCGATGGCAAGCATGATCTTCGATCCAAGTGGAAGACCAATCGCACGACGTGCCATCTCCTTGGTGCCAGGGGTGAAGAACGCCGTGTCCACTCCAAGTGGTACGGTCCGAACCTGAGCGGGTTGCACTCTGTAGAGCTCGCTCACCCATCGAGCCTCCGGTTCACACGAGACGATGATGGCGTCCGAGCAGCTCATGGCTCGTTGCTCATTAATAATTCGCACCCGAGAATCGACGCCATCATCTGGCCGCTCACGCCCGACCTGCTTTACACGCTCGAGGGTGTGAAAGGAGGTAAACAGCGGTACGTCAAGTTCATGCTTGAGTGAGTGGCCAACAATGCCCGAGAGCCAATAGTTTGCGTGAACGACACCAACGCTCTCTTCGCCGGCCTTGGTGAGGACTTCGAGAGCGGCGTCGGTAAAGTTCGGGACATACTCCAGGAGCTCTTCTTTGGGAAGCGGCGAGGGGTCACCCGCAGTCACATTAAAGACCCGAAAGTTTGGCTCAACGGTCACGATATCGGCCTGGTCAATCGAGCTTCGACGCGTCAGGACATCACACTGCACCCCAAGCCTCGCAAGAGCACTGGCCAAACGGCGAACGTAGACGTTCATGCCGCCGCTGTCACCTTTTCCAGGCTGATCAAGCGGAGAGCTATGGTAAGAGACGACCGCTATCCTCACGTTCGCACCGTAGTCACAGCTCTCAACCTCTTGAATCAGGCTCGTTTTGAATCAGGCTCGTTCTTCACGCTCAAGCAGCGATTCAACGGTCGCATCCCCACTTTTATAGCGAGAGACCATCTCTGCCGAGAGCACTTCAATGACACCATGTAACTGAGTTCGAGTCGAAGATATTCCCCGTTCCACGGAGTTCAAAAACTCCAAAGAGTCCGCAACTCCCGCGTCGTGACCAGTCATCTCGTTGAGCCACTCTTCAGCTAACGCTCGGTCGTCACTTCCGATCTCCACCTCGACGAAGCGAGCAGATCCACCTCCTCCGTGAGCTCCGTGATCTCCAAGTGCTCGAACGACCTCCCCGGTGAGGTCTCGGTCGGAGTTACCAGCGTGACCTGCACTAACCGCCAAGAGATCGATTCTCGCTTGCAACGTGCGCCTCACATAGGAGAGGAGATTTTCCGCGCGAACGGCCCGATCTCTCTTCGACCTGACCTCTTCGACACTGAGGTCGCTCAGACCCTCTGTAAAAGAAGTTGACCCAATCTCACTGAGTTCGCTGGCTAATGATTGACTCACTACCGTCTCCTTCAACACTTGAACCGCTCCTCGCGTCCAGTGAGCCAGCACGAGACGCCGGAAAATACCGATACCTCGCTACTCCCTCGACCAAAGAGAGATCGACAAAACCGAAATGCCTCGAATCGGTGGATGAATCCGCATTGTCACCACGTACTTCAATGCGGTCGTGGAGAACTCTGACCACACGCTTGATCATATGACGTCGCTGATCACGGGGATCCCGCACCACCACAATCTGACCGGGACGTACCGCCTCTACCGAACGCACCACGACGAGCCGATCCCCCGCTCTCAACGTAGGCTCCATGGAGTCCCCGGTCACCTCGACACGATGCAAGGGAACGCCACCTAGGACCGCACGGAACGCACTTCGGAGCGAACGAAGCACGCCCCGAATCAGCGAAACAGTACGACCTTGGGGAGTGGCCACCGAGCATCGCCCTTTCCGGCTGGAGAAACAACGTGAGAACTCTTTCGACAAGGGTAATGTTATCGGTATTCGCTCAAGACGAATGTTGCAAGGAGAGAAGAAATGAAGATTGCATCCGCCCTGTTAAAGCTCCTCGATACCGTGAGCGCTCCCACCTCTGTCAGCGCACACTGCGACCTTCCCTGTGGAGTGTACGATCCAGCGCAGGCACGTATCGAAGCTGAGTCAGTCAAAGCAACCATGGAAAAGTTCAATGCATCAAACGACCCAGTTTTTCAACAACGAGCCACCATCATCAAAGAGGAGCGTTGTGAGCTCGTCAAGCATCATCTCTGGGTGCTCTGGACCGACTACTTCAAGCCTGAACACCTCGCCAAGTACCCTAACCTACATGAGCTCTTCTGGAAGGCCACGAAGAGCGCTGGCGAAGCTAAGAAGACCAATGACGTCGCAGTTGCGAGTCGACTCCTCGACGAGATCGAGGAGATCAACACCATCTTTTGGGACTCCAAGAAGTAAGTAACGCTCGCACCACTCTCGATAGAGGGTTACCTCGAAGTCCGTTGGCACAGCGTGCCAACGGACTTTCGTTTTTGGCGACAGGTATCTCATCGCTTCTCCTCCCGAAGTGATGAGATGGCAGAGCCTAACAACCACGCAGGAAGCAGAGAATCTGACGCAAAAAGCTAGGACGCACCGTAGTGAAAACCTGTGAGGTCGAAGTGGCCGACTTCGCTCGAGAGAGCGAAGTCTTGCCGATAAGGTCGTAGCCATGGTGCCGAACTCGTCGCTCTCAAAGGCCAACTCCCCTGACGACCTCGCTCGTGTTGTTGTGGAATCAACGTGCCGTGAGTATCCTCACCTTTTGCATCAGCAACTCACCAGCGACGACGATCTTCTTCCCCCTCGAGCACTTAATCCCTGCTTCTTTGGTAGCTATGACTGGCACTCAGCGGTTCACTCGCACTGGACGCTGCTGAGGTATCTAGAAGCTGGATGTTCCAAATCGCTCGAACGCGAGATCGTGGAGACGATCAACCAGCACCTAACAACACAGAACGTTGCTCAAGAGCTGGCATTTTTCACGGGCCCTAGTGGCCTCACTTCGGAACGACCATACGGTTGGGCTTGGCTTTCACTACTCGAAGCGACCTGTCGTGACGCAGGGCAGCGTTTCGCCCCCGCTCTCGAGTGGTCATACGCTCTCAGACCTCTGGTCGACTACCTACAAGAGCAACTAGTCCAGTATTTTACCTCTCGGCTTGCCTTCCCTATACGTGCTGGAACCCACAGCAACACCGCCTTCTCGCTCCACATCTGTCTCCAGGCGGCACAGCTCCGCAGCGACGCCGTCGTACTCGACGCACTCTCACGTGCGACAGTTCGACTCTTCGAAGCTGGCCGGCATCTGCACTGGGATGACGATATCTCCGGCGATGCTTTCCTGACACCTAGCCTCACCGAAGCTGCCCTCTTGGCAACCGTTCTCCCTGTCGATGACTTCATCTCCCTGCTCGAGCGCCTCGGCGTTCCGACCCCAGAGGCCTGGAGAGTCCCAGTATTCCCCTTCGACGGCGATGATCCCGCTACGGTTCACCTAGAGGGACTCCTTATCTCAAGGGCCTGGGGATTTGAAGCAATCCGTAGGGCTCTACCCGACGAGCACCCGATCGGACTCCAAGCTACAGAGGCTCGAGACGCACATCTCCATGCGATCACGGCGATCGACCCAACCAGCGGCTTCAACAGAAGCCACTGGTTACCTACGTTCCTGTGCTACCTCGAGAGTTGGCTTTCTGGAACTTGGTCATCTGCCGACCCGTGCCAGCTCTGACCCTTTCCAGGGTCAACGGGCTCTTCGAGTATCGGACTGCGGATTAACAGACACTCTTGTCTCGAGCTTTATCTTGCGAAACTTCGCTTGGCTCAGATGGCCCTGCTGCACCTCATCTGATAGCTCCGCGTCGCTCTTGCCCAGACATCACCACGACGAGCGTGCCGGAGAGTCTGATCAGCTTCGTTTCACTACACAACCTAGCTACGGATCTCAGGCACCAAGAAAGCGGATGCTCAGTCCGCTCTGGTCTATCCACAAGGGACAGATGTCGAGACCTCGCTCTACCTCTCTCAGAGCTGAGCCGTACCTTCTGTCGAGGAGGACTGGATCCACGTCGGCATTGCACGATGCTGTCGGCACGGTTCAACCCAAAGTGCGTTGAGATCGCAACGATCGCTACAGTACCGAAAGACTGTGGCCGGACAAAGTCGACATCACTGACTCTGGAGCGCACACCTGAGCGCTCGGGCACTATGGCCTGCAACGAACAGCTTGTCACAGTCCAAGTCTTCACCGAGGCAGAGAAAGCGCACGATGTCGCTTTCGTTTGGAGACCACCGGAAACAGCCAAAGAACTTACCGTCTCAACCAAAAAGATCACGAGCTACCGAGCCTTGATGCCCGGACCAGGGTGGAGTGTTCCCGCGGTACCCTTAGTGTCCGAGTAACCGGGCTCGCAGCACCGTCTCCCAGACGTGAATCATCGGGCCGAAACGAGAGCTGAGCCCGATCCCAATCCCCAGCACCACGACGACGATCATCACTCGGTACCAGGTGTCCTGCGTGAGTTCGGTCGTTGTGGCACGCAGTCTCCTGAGATCTCTCAAGGAGACCGACGAGGCCCGAAGTACGTAGGCGAGAACGTGAATGGCCGTAAAGATAAACCAGGCGATGAAGCTATCTCGATGCAGTGCAAACCAGAGCCCCTCCGACGATGACGACGGCCCGACAACGATCAGTGCCACACCACTCGACATCATGACGACGGTCGAGGCGATGAGGAGAGGTCCGATAATACGGAGCGGCATCCACGGAGGACCCGCTTTCTTAAAGTCAACACGCCGCGTGTAGTAGAGCACGAAGCGATAGCTGGTGACGACGATCTTCGCGCTCATAAGAGGTATCAGCATGATTCCCACTACCACGTGCCACGCCAGCAGCTGGCCCGTAAAGGGGACGGAGATACCTTCAATGGCCAAGAGCACAAAGAGGGCGACACCGAGCAGAGACGTGAGCCGCGCAACGAACTGGACACGACGAGAGTTACCAGGAAGATCCGACTCAAGCTCCGTGGTCAAGACGGTGTTGACTACGATATCTCGACCATCGATTGACACTACGCTTCGCTCCCTCGGACTCGGCATCTCGGCCTAATGAGTTCTTTATCTTCAACTACCAACCTGGCCCCGAGAGACGCTCAAGCATTCTCGTGGTCTTCTTCGCCACCCTGACATCACAGACCGCTACCGTGACACCAGTTGGCACGAAGGATAGAGGATCAGAGCTGAGTCTCGACTGAGTTAGAGACGAGGGAATCAGCTAACTTTTTCCCTGCAAAACCCTAGTGCGGACCCATGGCCGACGTCGACAAATCTGAGGAAACTCTTAGGATCGTCGCCGCGGTGATAGCACACGCCGACCCCGATGCGACGAAGCTTCTCTCGTTGCATTCGAAGCTCTCGCAGAAGGTGCCAAGGTGTAGCCGCCGAGGATTGCCGGTCTTATCTCGAGGCCTATAGACCGGTCACGACCTTCTCAGCTACTGAGCTTGTGACCATGCGCCGAGTGTCGCACGCTCATCAAACTCGAGATCCACCGCCAGATTCAGATGAGTCGCCAAGCCAGTTGCCAAGACCAATACTTCGAAGATCACGCATCAAGCACTGGCGAGAGCTTGGTCGATCGCAACCCGAATCGAACCAAGTCTCTCACTCGAGATCCCTCCGTTACGACCGGGTAACCTCGATCGCTAACCCCCGAGATCGTGCAGCGCGCACGAGAACAGTCCTTGCCACTAGGTCAGTCGGCACGTCGAGCACCGACACAACTCACGCCCCACAGAGATCTCCTCGAACCGCACTCCAGGGCCGACCCAATCTCCCGACGCGTTCGAACCCACCACTGATCGACGTTGCCCTATCGTCCGGTCGGCCTCATCGGTCCGAAGCTGCGTCTTAGACGAGCACACCCCCCGGAATAAATCACCTCTTAGTCGGCCTCCACGTGGAACCTCTTCGAAAGTTTGCGCTCTGCGCTACAGTCGCTACGGCGCATGACTCGCCAACTAGAGTCTCGGAGCTAGCTGGCGAGATCTCCGAGAACGTCACCGTACTCAGAACGAGAGTTCGACCATTTCCAACAGTCACTTCTTGCTCCGATGCCGCTGAACAACCGCACCTCTCTCGCAGAACGTACGCCGATTGCGTCACAACGGAAGTTGCGAAGACGAAGGTAGCTGACCCCACTGCGACCCCACAGCTGCGTCGAGACGGAGATAGGAATCGACGAAGAGCTCTCGTGACCATCCCTCGTAGTTCGACTCTCGTCGCTTCAGCGTTCGCCTCCCACGAAGAGGTCTTCTACAGTGTTCACACATGGCCCAAAGTTCCACAGCGTCCACGCCGACGACCCCATCGTTCTCCATCGTTGATGAGCTCGCAATCGAGGTGGATCGATCAACCATCTACGAGCTCGGCTGGCAATCGTGGAGCCCCTCGGGAATCTACAACGCCGCCGGACTCTCACCCCGGCCACGACGAGAGCTCTGGCAGACCATGGCCTTCCGACCAGAACGACCACTAGCGGCAACTGGATTTCAAAGCGAAGGAATGCTGGGTGTCGATCCCGGCAACGGTGCTCCTATGACGATCTACGCCATGGCAGGTCCAACTCCCACGATCCCTACGATTCGAGCCGTTCTACAGGACAACCAGCTCACCATCACGAGCACTGACCCAATTGAGGTGACAACTTGGCCCAGCGCTGCCAACCTCGAAGAAGCCGTGGCAGGATGGACAGAGCAATTCGCCACTCGATGCATGCAACGACCACTTCGTACACTCTCCCCCACCTGGTGCTCGTGGTACTGCTATTGGTTTAACGTGACAGCAGAGGATGTACTGCGAGCCTCGCGCCACCTCTACGAGCGTGAGATACCCGCTGACGTCATCCAGATCGACGATGGCTGGCAACGTTCCATTGGGGACTGGCAAGACTCCGAGCGATTCGGTTCTCTTGAGAAGGTTGTGAAAGAGCTGCAAGATCAAGGGAGAAGCGTCGGCATCTGGCTTGCACCATTTCTGGTCGGCCACAAGAGCCAGCTCTTCAAGGACCATCCAGATTGGCTCGTCCCGGATCGTTCCGCGGGCTTCAACTGGAATCAGGAGCTATCGATCCTTGATACCACACGTCCAGAGGCGCTTCATTCCATGACTTCGACGCTCTCGAGCCTCCGAGATCTCGGCATCCAATACTTCAAGTTGGACTTCCTCTACGCAGGCGCTATCACCGGAACACGGCACCGGCCGATCCACGAAAATGACGCATATCGCGAAGCGCTCAGCGCGTTTCGCTCCGCTATCGGAGAAGATTCCATCGTCGTAGGCTGCGGGGCACCGCTCATACCTAGCATTGGACTCGTAGACGCAATGCGGATCTCCCCAGATGTCTCACCGACCTGGGAGCCTCCACTTGCCGACATCTCTCAACCCGGTGGTCGTGCCTCGGTCCTTGGGACCCGAGCTCGTCGAGCTCTCCAGGGTCGGTGGTGGACTAATGATCCCGACTGCCTCTTACTTCGACCCGAGATTGAACACCGAGATCTCATCGCAGCCAGCGTTGAAGCCGCACACGGGCTGAACTGTCTCAGCGATCCACCCGACCAACTCGATGCATGGGGGGTCGAGACCGCACAGAGATTGATGACGAACTCATCGACCTCGCCAGCCGTTCCAGCTCCTCCGGTCGCTATCGGGTAATCAGTTTCCTCCTAACTCCAAAGTCGCTTCTCAGCTACCTCCCTCTTGACCAGTCGCTCAAGTCTGAGGCTTGATCCTCAAACGACAGCTGGGCTACTCCCCATATCCCTACCCCATCGACGACTCGTACAGAGCCCAAATAGCTGTGCTTCGAGCCGTCGGGGCACAGCAAACCTCCTAGGAAGCTGAAAATAACCTGATATTTTCAAGAGGAAAGTGTCCGAAGATGAGAAAACCCTGTGCGTTTGATCAGTTCGGTATTTCAATATTCCCTGCTCAGAGCTACTTCCCTGTGATTTTCCGGTGTAAACATCGAGTGATCTGTTTCCCTGACGTTGCGAAAGTGTTAACTTCCTGTTAGGTTCTGTTGTGGAGTTATCAACTTCAGACATAGGCAGTATCGCTGCGGAAGATTCCAGCGGCACGTTTCAGAGGGGGAAAAGTGGCATCACACGTGGGCCGATTGAAGAGGAGTGGAAAGTCCGCTCTCATCAAAGGCGCCTTAGCTACCGGCGCACTCTCAATGGCACTAGCAGCCGTTGGGACCTCAAGCGCAAGTGCATCGACACAACCGCACGCCAAAAAGGCGAGCGTCGTCAATCTAACTTTTTGGTCTTGGGTACCGGGCATCTCCGCCTCGGTCGATCTCTGGAACAAGACTCATCCCAACATTCACGTCACGCTCGATGAGACCACATCGGGTCAAGCCGGCACCTACGCCAAGATGTTCTCGGCGCTGAACGCCGGCAACGCTCCAGATCTCGGTCAAGTCGAGTACCCAATCATTCCGAACTTCGAGCACGTCGGCGGCCTTGTTGACCTCTCGAAGTACGGCGCTAACAAGTACAAGTCCCAGTTCGTACCGTGGACCTGGAAGCAAGTGACGCTCGGGAACGCCGTCTATGCCATCCCGCAAGACACCGGCCCGATGGGTCTGTTCTACCGAGCCGATCTCTTTAAGAAATATCACCTCGTAGTTCCAAAGACCTGGGCGCAGTACCTAGCCGACGCGAAGAAGCTCCACCAAGAGTCACCGACCTCGTATATCTCGGCATTCCCATCCACGGACTCCGGCTGGTTCTCAGCTCTAGCCTGGCAGGCTGGCGCCAAGTGGTTTACGACCAAAGGCAGTACTTGGCACGTCAGCCTCAACGACCCAGCTACGATCAAGGTCGCGAAGTACTGGCAGAATCTTGTCGCCAACAAGCTGGTCAAGGTCGAGCCCGACTTCGCAACCGGTTGGTACAAGGATCTCTCCGACGGGACGCTGCTCACATGGCCAACTGCGGTCTGGGGTGAGAACACCCTCGTCACAAATGCTGCTCCCACCAAGGGTGATTGGCGTGTAGCACCTATGCCGTCGTGGGGTGGCAAGCCGAGCAACGGTAACTGGGGTGGATCGACAACGGTCGTCTTCAAAGACTCCAAGCATCCTGCCCAAGCTGCACAGTTCGCAGAGTGGCTCAATACCAATCAGCAGTCGATCACGTCTCTGATCACCAAGGGCGGCCTCTACCCTGCGAACATCAAGGGGCAGAGTCAGAAGGCCGATAACAGCCCGGTAGCGTTCTACGGAAACCAGAACATTTACAAGGTCTTCAAGGCGGGTTCGAAGATCGTAAACACGAACTTCCTATGGGGCCCGATCATGGACACCACGCTCACCGAGATGAGTGATGGACTTTCCAAGGCGAGCGCAGGGACCGGAACGCTCCAAGGCGCTATCGCAAGTACTCAGAGCCAGACGCTCAACGCAATGAAGTCCCAGGGCTTCTCCGTGGCAGCAGGCTAGCTCAGGTCCTAGATTCAATGAATACAAGCACGGGTCAGTTCGCTGACCCGTGCTTGTGCACACACATTACTCAGAAGATCAACGAAGTACTTTTAGCGGGGGGTCCGTGCTTTGCAAGTTCAAGCAGCATCGTCGAGTCGGTCAGCGCAACTACCACCTAACGATCCACCTGGTGGCACTCATCGCAGAGCACCAGAGAAGCTTCCAAGGTCGAGACGGCGACTTGCACCGTATGGTTTTCTCCTACCATTTCTAATCTTTTTTCTCGCCATATTCCTTGTTCCAATTGGCTACGCGATCTACATCAGTTTCTTCTCTACGCACGTGAGCGGACTCGGCCTCGGCCCCAGCCAGACCACGACGGCCTTCGCTGGCTTCTCCAACTATCGCCAAGCCATCACCAACCCGAGCTTCTATCAAGGGGTCGAGAGAGTCCTTGGCTTCGGAATCGTTCAAGTCCCAGTCATGTTGATCTTCGCAACGATCTTGGCCCTGGTCTTAGATTCCACCGCCGCTCGACTGCAGCGATTCTTTCGACTCGCATTCTTCCTTCCCTACGCTATCCCTGGCGTCATCGCCGCGATCCTGTGGTCATTTCTCTACCTGCCAGGAGTCAGTCCCGTGGCCGGAATACTTCACTCTCTCCACTTTGGTACCGTCAACTTCCTTGGCTCCCACAGCATCTTGTGGTCGATCGCAAACATCGTGACCTGGGAGTACACCGGCTTCAACATGTTGATTATCTACGCCGGTCTCCAGGCGATTCCTCAGAGCCTCTATGAAGCGGCTCGCCTCGACGGAGCAAGCGACTTTCAGATAGCCCTACGGGTCAAGCTTCCCATGATCGGCTCTTCGATCATCTTGACGACGGTCTTCTCGATCATTGGCACACTCCAGCTCTTCAGCGAGCCCGAGATTCTACGTGCGGTTACCACAAATATCTCGACCTCGTACACCCCGAATCTGCTTGCCTACACCGCAGCATTCTCTGAGAACAACACCAACCTCGCCGCAGCTATCGCTGTCCTGCTAGCCCTCGGCACCTTCATTCTGTCCTTCGGATTCCTCCGACTAGTACAACGACGATCGATGGGAGTTTCACTGTGACGTTGACGACGCCGAAAACACCTCGTCCACCCACCTCAGAACCCAAGCCAGTTCGCTACGATGCCAAGGGCAACCGCAAGCAACGCTGGGATCGTCGATCGGTCTTGACGACGGCGGTCCTCTTCGTCGTGACCGTCTACTTTATTTCGCCCGCCTACTGGCTTCTCATCTCCTCAAGCAAAGGCCCATCAACGCTCTACAACTCGGCCGGCTTTTGGTTTGCAAAGTTTCAGTTCGGGAAAAATATCTCTGGACTCTTTAGCTACGACGGTGGGATCTTCTCCCGTTGGCTCTTAAACACCGTTCTCTACGCAGGCGTTGGAGCCATACTTGCTACTTTGCTAGCAGCTGCTGCAGGATACGCCTTAGCGAAGTATGAGTTCAAGGGCCGAGAAGCGATCTTTTGGACCATTCTGAGTGGCGTTCTCGTCCCAGGAACCGCTCTCGCCCTGCCGCTCTACCTGCTCATGAGCAAAGTGCACCTCACCAACACGTATTGGTCAGTCCTCATCCCAAGTATCGTCAGCCCCTTCGGCGTATATCTTGCTCGAATCTACGCTACGGGATCGATTCCAACCGAGATCATTGAAGCCGGCCGGGTCGATGGTGCAAGCGAGTTCCGCATCTTCCGAACCATATCGCTTCGCATTATGTCTCCCGCTCTCGTCACCATCTTCCTCTTCCAGTTTGTCGCCATCTGGAACAACTTCTTTCTCCCGCTCGTCATGCTCTCGAATCAAAAGCTCTATCCAGTAACACTCGGCCTCTACAGCTGGGATAACCAGTATGGTCAAGCGCCTCAGCTCATTAGCTACGTGGTCACCGGTGCTCTAGTCTCCGTCATACCACTCGTTATAGCGTTCCTATCCCTGCAGCGCTTCTGGCGATCAGGGCTTACGGCAGGAAGTATCAGAATCTGATGAATCAACGCAACAATCACGTGCCACCGCCGCTCAAGTTAGGATCCCTCGCCTACGGCGGAGACTACAACCCTGACCAATGGCCAGAAGAGATCTGGAAAGAGGACTTCTCGCTGATGCAAGAGGCCGGTGTCAATCTCGTCACCGTCGGCGTCTTCTCCTGGGCGAAGCTGCAGCCCCGTCCAGGAGCCTTTGAGCCAGAGTGGCTCGACCGTGTTCTCGAGCTGGCTAGTGCCCACGGCGTCTCCGTCGATCTTGCAACCGCCACGGCATCTCCTCCTGCTTGGCTCATCCGACAGCACCCCGAGATCCTTCCGGTCGATGTCAACGGCGTTCAACTCGGCTTCGGATCTCGTCAGCACTACTGCCCATCTTCACCTCTCTATCGCGAGGCGGCCGTTCAGCTCGCTACCGAGTTAGTCCGCCGCTACCACGATCATCCAGCGGTCGTTATGTACCACGTTGGCAACGAGTACGGCTGTCACGTCCCACAGTGCTACTGTGAGATCTCTGCCGCCTCCTTTCGCCGCTGGCTCAAAGGCCGCTACGAGAGTATTGAAGCGCTCAATCACGCGTGGGGCACCGCATTTTGGAGTCAGCGATACGACGATTGGGACGAGATCGAGCCGCCTCGACGAGCGCCTACCTTCCCCAACCCCACCCAACAGCTCGACTTTGCACGTTTTAGCTCGGACGAGTTGCTCGAGTGCTTCTTGGCCGAGCGACGCTCTATCGAAGCGATCGACACTTCCAAGCCAATCACGACGAACTTCATGGCCTTTTTCAGGCCAACCGATGGCTGGAAGTGGTCGAAGCACCAAGATATCGTCACCATGGACAGTTATCCAGATCCTTTCGATTCCGAGATAGCCTTACAGAGCGCAATGGTGGCAGACCTCACCAGGTCATTGGGAGGTGGACGACCGTGGCTCTTGATGGAGCAAGCTCCAAGTGCCGTAAATTGGAGACAGATCAACGCACCAAAGGCTCCAGGTCAGCTTCGAGAGCTCTCTCTCGCAATGGTTGGACGTGGAAGCGACGGCATCTTGACCTTTCAGTGGAGAGCCTCTGCCGCCGGAGCAGAAAAATTTCACAGCGCAATGGTCCCACATGTCGGACAGAACTCGCGAGTCTGGAGAGAGGTGGTTGAACTCGGGAGAGACCTGCACGCGCTCCAACCGGTCCTCGGAACCCAGACCGTTGCCCGAGTCGCACTTGCGCTGGACTGGAACAACTGGTGGGCGCTCGAGCTTGATTCACATCCCCATAGCGAGCTCCGTCTCCCCGAACTCCTCCTCCAGTTCTATCGCCCGCTCTTTGAGGCCTCGATTGCGACGGACTTTGTCCATCTCGAAGACGATCTCTCGTCTTACGATCTCGTGATCGCACCGTGTTCATATCTCGTCTCCGATACTGCCGCTACCAACGTCGTTCACTACGTTGAGGGCGGAGGTACATTCCTCACAACGTTCTTCTCGGCCATTGTGGACCCAAATGACCACATTCGACTCGGCGGCTACCCCGCTCCGTGGCGGGAGATGCTCGCTATCTCGGTCGAAGAGTTCTCGCCACTCGAGAAGGGCCAGACAGTATCACTCGGTGGAATTCTGGCGCACAGCGGATCGACCGGATCGACCTGGAGCGAGAATCTCACCGCCCAAGGAGCGACCACACTCCTCCACATCACCGGCGGTGATCTTCACGGCGTCCCCGCTCTCACGGTCGCCCCTTATGGAGACGGACAAGGGTACTATCTCTCCACGCTCCCTGATGCTCAAACCCTGAGCACGATCGTAGGGCAGTTACTCGCAGATACGAAGATCTCTCCACCTCTCCCGCACCAACGGGGTGTTGAGACCATCACGCGTGGAGAGTTCATCTTCGTTACTAACCACAACTCTCACTACGTCACGATTGAACTCGGTCAAAGCTACACAGATCTCTTGAGCACCAACGGTCCACAAACCACACTCGAACTTCCACCTCGAGGCGTTGCGGTCCTACAACCCACGAACCAGCGGGGAGCTTAAACGTGATTGTCAGCCTACGAAGGAGACGAATCACAGAAGAGATCCGACATCGCGGCGCAATTAGGGTCGTCGAACTAGCAGAGATCTTTGATGTTTCAGAGATGACAATCCGTCGTGACCTCGAGGTTCTCCAGGAGTCTGGACTCTTGACCAAGGTACGTGGCGGTGCGGTTCGAGCGGAGAAGAGCGCTGAAGAGCCAGGCTTTATCACAAAACTCTCCCGTGCAGCCGCAGAGAAACTCGCCATCGCGAAAGCGGCCCTCTCACTCGTAGAACCTGGATCATCGGTTGCCATCTCTGCAGGAACGACTACGTGGGCCTTTGCCCGCCTCCTGCCCAGTATTCCCGGCGTGACCGTCATCACGAACTCGATCAGCATCGCCACAGAGCTGCACAGCAACCATCCCGAGCTACCTCTCATCCTTACGGGCGGGGTGCCCACGCCATCTGGCGGGCTGGTGGGTCTCATAGCCGATACGGCCATTGAATCTCTCTACGTCGACATTCTCTTCCTAGGGGTGCACGGAATGGACCCAGAAGCGGGCTTCACCACCCCAAACCTCGCAGAAGCGAAGACCAACCGAACCCTCCTGAGCTGTGCGCGTCGGACGGTCGTACTGGCCGACCACACCAAGTGGCGTACGATCGGCATGGCACGAATCGCACCCTTCGACGCAGCCGACGTCTTAGTCACCGATGACCAGCTCCCAGATGAGGCCTGTCGATCGCTCCAAGACGCCGTCGGTGAACTCATTATTGCCCCGACCGAGACTCCCCACGCAGGAGAGGACGTACCCTTTGAGGAGGTGCTGATATCGTCATGACCACTACCAATGACTCCACAAGCGCGCAAGCAGGTCATACACCGGTCGGCGACGTCGAGCTGATCACCGAGAGCTCGCTTGGCATTAATCGCCAGGTCTTCCAGAAAGACGATGGACGACGATTGACCATCTACCGATCCACAAAAATCGAGGGTACGTCATGACCGAGCGACGATTTGACCCAACCACTCGCGCCTGGATTACCTTTGCGACACATCGTCAGAATCGCACGTACAAGCCACAGACGGACTTCTGTCCCCTGTGTCCGACCAAGGTCGATTCTGAACCGACAGAGATCCCGTTTCCCGAGTTCGAGGTAGTCGTCTTCGACAACCGATTCCCATCGTTCTCCCCGAACCCTCCAGAGCCCAGCGTCTCACCGACACCGCTCTCTCCTGTAGCTCCAGCAAGCGGACGATGCGAAGTCATCGTCTACTCCGACAACCACTCCCTAACCTTGACCGATCTCGGGCTATCTCGAATCAGAATGCTGGTCGAAGTGTGGATAGACCGATGGAAAATCCTCGGTTCTGACCCGGCTATTCGCTACGTTATGCCTTTTGAAAACAAAGGCGAGATCGTTGGCACCACGCTCTCACATCCGCATGGCCAAATCTATGGATACCCAGACATCCCACCGGTGCCGCTACGAGAGCTCACGGCTGCACTCGAACACTTCGAAGAGAAGGGTACGTGCATCTACTGCGATGTGGTCGAGGAAGAGCTTCGCATGGATACCCTCATCGTGGCCCAAACCCAAGGTTGGATCGCCTGGGTACCTCGATGGGCCAGATTCCCCTACGAGGTGCGCCTCGCTCCTCAACAACATCGCAGCTCACTTGCTGCTCTCACAGAGCCAGAGCGAGATGGATTAGCTGAGATACTCACACAGATCACAAAGACGTACGACGCCCTCTGGGGCTTCTCGCTCCCATACATCATGGCCTTTCACCAGAGTCCAACCGACGGAGACCCGAAGTGGGACCGTGTCAGCCACCTGCACGTCGAATTCGCACCGCCTCACCGAACCAGAGATCGGCTCAAGTACCTAGCCGGCTCTGAACTGGCCGGAGGATCGTTCATCACCGATGTCCAGCCCGAAGTTGCCGCCGAGCGTCTTCGAGCCGCAAGAGCGAAGTAACCGTGGACTCCTCGCCAGCAACGAGCCTGCGAGCTCACTACGAAGAACTCTACCGTCGCTCCCCAGAAGGTATTTGGATGGCTCCAGGAAGAGTCAATCTGATCGGCGAACACACCGACTATAACATGGGGTTCGCTCTCCCCTTCGCCATCGACCGATCCACACTCTTAGCCCTCAGCCCATCTCCAAGTCGTTCGATCGCGATCGCATCTCGCCAGATGAGCCAAAAAGTAGAGATACCGGTTGAAGACGTAGCGTCGGTCGCACCCTCAAGTTGGGCTCGCTACCCGCTGGGAGTGGTCTGGGCGCTCCAGCGTCGAAAAATAGAGATCCCTGGCTTCTCAGCACTTTTTGACTCGACCGTGCCGCTAGGGAGCGGCCTCTCCTCAAGCGCATCCATTCTGGCGGCCACGGTCTGTGCTTTGAACGATCTCTTCGAACTCGGACTCTCTCGAGCAGACCTCATCGACCTCTGTCACGAGGCGGAGGTCGAGTTCGTCGGAGCGCCCGTGGGCTACCTCGACCAGATAGCTGTTCTGTCGAGCCACCAAGGTTACGGCGTACTCATCGACTTTCTCGATCTCTCAACGACCGAGACACCGCTCCCTCAGGAGACCATGGTTATCGTTGACTCCCGATCGCCCCACCGTAACGTCAGCGGCGACTACGCACAGCGGAGACGTGAGTGCGAGGAGGCGGCAGCGGCGCTCGGGGTCAAATCTCTCCGAGAGGCAACTCCGGAGCAGGTTGAGGCCGAGCTCAGCGGTATCGAACGCCTCCGAGCACTCCACGTGACCACTGAGAATCGCCGAGTCCTCGAGGCCGCTGATCGCTTAGCCCACCAACAGCCGATCGGTGATCTCTTGAATGCGTCCCACGTCTCTCTGCGAGACGACTTCGCCGTCTCTTGCAGAGAGCTCGACCTCATCTGCGAGACCGCCCTCGAACTCGGAGCAAGCGGTGCCCGTATGATCGGCGGGGGCTTCGGCGGTTCGGCCCTGGTACTCGGGCTTCAATCCGATGAGCTCCAGCCTGCCCTCACCACAACCTTCTCGCAGCTTAACCTCCCAGTACCGACGGCATTTCGGGCATCTTCTGCCGAAGGCGCAAGCAGGTTATCGTGACCGACACGTGGAGAGACCGACAAGTACAGGCGCAGGCCTTTCGATCGATATCAGAGCTTGTGGCCACACTGCTGGGCGGTTCACAGATCGTAGAGGCACTTGGAACTCGACGCAGAGTATGGAAGAATGAGGAGCTATGACCACAGCGAATCTTAGGGTATACCGACACAATACGAAAGGCTTGGCTGGGTCAGGCCGCTATCACATGGGGGGAAAGAAGTAATGGCAACGGTAGAACTCGACCACATCAAGAAGGTCTACCCTAACGGCACGGTGGCAGTCTCTGAAGTCGATCTTACGATCGGCGAGGGCGAGTTCATGGTGCTCGTCGGGCCATCCGGTTGTGGAAAGACGACTCTCCTACGAATGATCGCGGGGCTCGAAGACGTCACTTCCGGCACCCTCACGATCGGGGGCAGGGTAGTCAACAACGAGCAACCGAAGGATCGAGATATCGCTATGGTCTTTCAAAACTATGCTCTCTACCCCCACATGACCGTGGCAGAGAACATCGGCTTCGCCCTCAAGCTACGAAAGATGCCCAAGGATCAGATCGCTCAAAAGGTCCAAGAGGCGGCAAACATCTTAGGTTTGACGGAGTACCTCAACACCAAGCCTGGACAGCTCTCTGGTGGACAACGTCAGCGAGTTGCCATGGGCCGGGCCATCGTTCGAGAACCAGCCGTTTTCCTCATGGACGAACCGCTCTCGAACCTCGACGCCAAGCTCCGAGTTCAAATGAGAGCGGAGATCTCCCGCATTCAGCGCACTCTCGGTGTTGCCACGATCTACGTAACCCACGACCAGATTGAAGCGATGACGATGGGGGATCGAGTGGCGGTCATCAATGCAGGCGTCCTCCAGCAGTGTGATACTCCAACCGCTCTCTACGATCGACCCGCGAACCTCTTTGTAGCCGCATTCATCGGCTCACCGTCTATGAACCTCTACGAAGCGGCCTTGAGCCCAGACGGCTCCTCGATCACGATCGGTTCAGACGTCGTCACTCTTCCCCCCGAGGTAGTCGAGGCCCACGCCCACCTCGCAGAGTACCGAGGCAGAAAGCTTGGTGTCGGGATACGACCCGAGCACCTGAACTTCCCGACCTCCGAATCGAGCGGCAATCGCATCACCACAACGATCGAGCTCGTCGAAGCACTTGGATCTGAGACGCTCGCCCACTTCCGCTGCGATGCAACCTCAATTCGCTTGGATCTCACGATCAATGACGGTGAAGAGATGATCGACCTTCCCCTCGTTGCGTCGTCAGCATCCAACCATCGCTCGGTCGGTGTTGCGCGCATCGATCCAATCCATCGAGTCCAACACGGCGATGTCGTTCTCTTTGAGATCGCCACCGACCGACTCCACTTCTTTGACCTCGAGACCGGATTGAGCTTGTAGCTCTCACCAGTGTCATGCGCTCTCGAACCGAACGCTCTGAGAGGGCATGACACCCATCAATCTGCGTTCTGCGCATTGCCTACAACCACACGGCTGTACAGCACTCTCCTCACAACCGATTTCCCTCTTCTCACCACAAGACAGATGCCGTGCTCGTAGCAGAGCGACTGCGCCTTACACCCAGACACCCTCGCATTGCGAGTGCTCGCCGCACCGGTAGTGTCTCACACACCTTCGCCATTACTTGGAACGTTGCTTACTGTCGATCGATACTCATGTCATTGAAGATCCAGCGACGGCCGCACGGGCACGATCGCTCCCTGAGCTGCTCAGGCGAGTGTGGCCCACGCCCGGTCCTCCCACGATGCTCATCTCACCCACACCGCATCACGGCGCACCACGTCGAACGACCGACCGACCGAACCTCCGCAGAAGGGATGGCTCCGATCTCATCGGGCGAGGCGGCCAGCACCCATACCAAGTGGATTTTCATCGTGCTGCCGAATCGCATCTTTCGCCGGCGCGCATCGATCACAAGGCGAAAGAATGCTCCTTGGCGTTGGACTCACGATCGTGTCACTTCATATCTGGTGCATCGATACAGAGCCACCTCCCACAATCTGACACTCCCCTAGCGAGAGGTCACGAAACCGACGGCCGTGGAGAACCAATCACCAGGCAGGATCGTGACCACCCGACCCAGTACCATCACCGTACGGCTTCGCTCAACTGAGGCGAACTCAAGCTCCTCAGCTCAGCCTTTCCGGCTCCGCCGCAACAGCAGCTCCTGCTCTTGTGCGACCGTGAGTCCCATCGAGGCCGGAACCTGGGCTGGGTGCTCACGCTCATGGGCGTAGATCTCCCGAATACTTTGACGCAACGGCCGAGGCGTTAGACCGGCCTCCAGAGCACGGCGTGGATCGACCGTGTCCAAGAGCCGAAGCGGATCGGTTCCGAGCCACAACGGAAAGGCCGACTCGGAGATCTCAAGCTCGGAGATCTCGTCGGGGTCAATCCAGGTTAGCGATGTGCCTGCAGGAGCAATCTCCTCTACGACCTCCGTGAGGAACCCCTCAAAGGTACAGGGCTCTGCTGGAGAGACGGTGTGGTACGTACCGCTCGCCTCTCCCGTGGCCAAGCGAACCACAAAGTCCGCCAGGTCGCGCGCGTCAATCACTTGAAAGGGGTTCTCCTTCGGACCCGGCACGAGCATCTCTCCGCCACGAGCAGCTCTCATGACCCACCAAGTAAAACGATAGGTGTAGTCATAAGGACCGATCACTACGGTCGGTCGAACGATACTCACCGGCACGACAGGGAGTCCCGACTCCAAGTCCTGACCACCAAAGTATCGCAACGCTGCCGCCTCGCAGAGGGCTTTGAGGCCTCCATAGGTCTCATTGGTCACCTGCTCAACCGTTGGGTCCTCCAGCGTCAGAAGTGGTGCATCTTCATTAATGCCTGGTTCTTGGGGCGTGGCGTAGGCCGAGACGGTCGAGACGTAGACGTATCGTCCTCCTCTGCCGGCGAGAGTCTCCGCAAGTGAACGAACCTGGCGAGGGAAGTACGCTGAGGCATCGACGGTAGCGTCCCACTCTCCGTGTGTCAACGCTGCGAGGTCACTATTGCGGTCACCGTAGCGATGCTCCAGATCCGCGAAGATCTTCTCCTGCGACGTTCCACGATGAAAGAGCGTCACTTCGTGGCCAGAACGAATGAACGCTTCCGTGATGTGCCGACCGACGAACTGAGTTCCTCCAACGATGAGTACGCGCATGGACGGAGCCTACTGTGTACCACGCAAGATCATTCACGAGACAAGTTCGCGATCGTTCGGCTCTCTAGCACCGATCGTCAAACCTTGCCCTCACCCAGAGCTCAGTTGCACCGCCTTAACGATGAGTAAGATAACACTGAGCACTAAGTATGCCCGCAGACTCAACATACCGATCCGAAGTCCTGGTGACCAACGAACCGGCCGCAAAAGATTGAGCGGCGGCATCCTCCACGTCATCTTCTCGCTGCGAGAGAGAACTCGCTGCTGGACAGGTTGGACAGATGCGTGGCGCCTCCGACTTACCAGCAAAACGATTCCGTAGACGATACCTCCCGCAACAACAAGGCCGATGCCGAGGTCTTCAGCGATACTAATCACATTGATGTTGGGGAAGAGCGTGCTCGTCATCAGGGTTCCGGAGAGATCCAAGAGCACGCCAATGATGAGTGTGGCGAGTGCATTAAGCCAACGCGCATTGACCCAAGGACCGAGCACCTCCGGATCATTGCAGAGCAGCAGCAGGAATACGCTTGCGGACGGCAACAAGATTCCCGCCAGTGCCTGCACCGCAGTGGTAATGAGCCCGAGTGGGGCGTGTGGGATCAGGACAATCCCACCGGCCAACGCCACCATGATGGTGTAGCTCACGTAGAAGGGCTTTGCTTCCCTCCATCCTCGATGCAAGGAGTGGCGCAACCCAAAGACGTCTCCGAAGGCGTAGCTCGTCGCTAAAGTTACTGCAGCAGCGCCAATGATACTGGCATCGAAGAGAACGACGGCAAAGATGTCCCCAAGAAGGGCGGAGTGACGCGCAAGAAGATGAGCCACGTCACCGGCGTTCGTAAACTTCCCGAAAAACTTTGTGCCGCTCGCCGCATAGTTCGCAGTAATCATGATCGCAGCAGCGCCAATCACGACCACGATCGACCCAAGCACCGTATCCACTCGCTCGTAGCTAATGAACCTTGGCGTTATGCGCTTGTCGACGATGTTTGACTGTTGGAAAAAGAGCTGCCATGGAGCAACGGTCGTACCAACGATAGCAATGATCAATAAGACCGAAGATGAGTTGGCACCACCGAAGATCGCTGGCACAACAAAGTTGTTGAAGATCGTGGGAAAGTGCGGATGAGAGAGCACAAACATGGGGATCTGGAGGAGACTGATGCCGATGAAGACGAACATCGCACGCTCCCACCTTCGGAAGCTTCCTGAGGCCATAATCACGACGAGCGCTATCGCCGCCGTCGGCACGACGATGTAACGAGACAAGCCAAAGTACGACGCTGCAAGAGAGATGCCGATGAACTCCGTCACGATCGTCAAAAAGTTCAGCAGAAAGAGGTCTCCGACAGAGAACCAGCCCCATGCCCGTCCGAATCGCTCGTTAATAAGACGAGCATGTCCAACACCGGTGACCGCCCCGAGGCGCACGACCATCTCTTGATTGACCACCAGAACCGGAATTAATAGCAAGAGCGTCCACAGTAAGGAGGTATGAAGGTTCTGTCCGGCCTGGGCGTAGGTCGAAACGCCTCCAGCATCGTTGTCGCCAACCATGACGATGAGACCTGGACCAACAATCGCCGCAAGCGTGAGCAGGCGTCGCTTCCATCGAGAACGGTCACCATCATCGTCGAGGTTGATCCGTCCAAACGCTCCCTCAATATTGCCGAGGTGCGCTGAGTCCAACACTGCCGAGGCCGGCGGTGCGACGAGTTTGCCCGATCCTTGGTCCTCGATTGAGGGAAGAGGCTCCCTTGGGGTGTCGTCGCCCTGAGCTCGATCCCAAGACCGCCTCACGGTGTCACCCTCCGCTCCCAGTCGACTGAGATCCACTCGTTTCATGGCGCTCTGATCGTGGTGCCGGCTCTCGCCTCCTCCACTCATCAGGGATCGTCGCTTCTAAGATGTCATCCACCGTGATGACGCCAAGCATCGTTCCTCCATCGTTGAGAACCGGGACACTGAGAAGGTTGAAATCGGCCATCAAGACCGCAACGTCAACAACATCGGCGGTCGGCAAAACGTCGATAAACTCTCGATCGAGTATCGAGTCGAGCGATGCGCTCGGATCGGCTCGCAGAAGATCCACAACAGAGGCCACACCAAGCACATGGCCGTCATCGTCGACCACGTGCACCGTGAGAGAGACCTCAACCTGCAGCGATCCAGCTTGCCGAATGGCGTCGATCGCCTCCTGAACACTCAATCCGACCGGACAGGTTAGGTAATCAACGCTCATGATTCCGCCGGCGCTCGACGCATTGAAGGCCATCAAATTCATGATCTTTGCCTTGTGATTGGGGGTCAGGAGGTCGAGAATTTTGACTCTTCGCTCTTGAGGCAATTCGGCCACCGCATCGGCCGCATCGTCAGAGCGCATCAGCTCAATGACCGCAGCGACCTCTTCATCGGATTTATCGCCAAACAATCGGGTCGCAACATCGGGATCCAACTCCCCAAAGACATCGGCTTCGAGCTCAGGATACTCATGCAGAGCCTCCATGATCTCCTCGCCTTCACTTCTCGATGCGTCTTCAACCAAGTCGGCAATCTGAGCGGGCTTGAATCGCCGAACGCGACGGAACGGTCGACGAACGAGCTCGGTAGCACTATGACCGATCAACGGCTCGAAGGCCTTCCAATCTTTTCCGTTGCGCACACTAGGCTTACGGAACGATGCAAAAAGCCTCGCAGGTCGGCGGCGCGTATCGAGAGAACAGAGAACCCAGCCATCGGCGGTCTCTTCAAGATCCACGTCCCACGCCCAAACGAGCTCTGCATCGTCAACATCGATCAGTCGATGCCCAAGGATGTCTTCTCGAAGCAGAACTTCACCACTACGGCGCTCGAAACCTCGAAGATCTACTTTGGCCTTGGTCAGAAGGATCCGGTCAGCTTGAAACTCAAGCACTCGTGCAATAGGCATGAAGACCTGGCGACCCCCTACCCTCACCACGAGTCCTTGAAGAAGCGGGTACTCACCTTCGCGCAAGCGAAAAAGCAGGTCATCGAGCTTGCCAATCGTCTCTCCGCCTTGGGTAACGAGCGGCGAGCCAATGAGTTTGGACATGTGCACAGTGCAAGCCTACCGAGGCTAACTCAACGACGAACCGGTCATCGACACTTACAGAGCAACGAATCTGACTCCGGCCCTCACAGGTAGAGATGCTCCTTCACGCAGTAGATCTCCGCCGAGTCACCCGTACGGTTGGGACCAGAGCTCCACTAGCTCCACAGCGAGTCCCCAGCGCTCTCGCTTAGGTTCACTCACCTGCGTCGGAGGTCTCCAACAACGACTCAATAGTCACCGAGTCGTGAGTAATCTGGCCGCTCTCTCCGCTCGATTGATCGAATTACACCTACTCATCGGCTTGTCGGCCACCGTCCGGACGCGCCGAGACCATACCTCGAGAGAAGAGCGGAATGAGAACGTGGGAGAGCGGCCCGAGCGACGCAGCGTATAAGACTGTTCCAACACCAACGGTGCCCCCGAGTATCCAGCCCAGAAGGAGCACCGATCCCTCTATTACCGTTCGAACCACCCGAAGCGAGTGGCCGCGTCGTGCCATGCCCGTCATAAGCCCATCTCGCGGACCAGGTCCAAGACCACTCCCGATGTAGAGACCGGTAGCAATCCCAGCAATCGCAACTGCGGCGACCATGAAGAGAATCCTGACATCGAGCGTCGCCGGCTTGGGCAACACTACCACCGCAACGTTGATGACGTTGCCGATGATCGCGACGTTGGCAACGGTTCCAATGCCTGGGAGCTGACGGAGAGGAATCCACGCCCCAAGCACCACGACACCCACAATGATGGCCCACGTCCCGATTCCGAGTCCAAAGCGTCTCGAAAGTCCTTGGTTAAGAACATCCCAGGGATCGAGGCCGAGCCGAGCATTGATGAGCAGGCCAAATCCGAAGCCGTATAGGACCAGTCCGAAGCCGAGTTGCGAAACTCGCAGAGCCATATCCCTTGGCGATGTCTTTACGTGATGTCGAGCGTAGGAAGGGAGAAAGGCCACACTTCAGCGTAGTTCAGCAAGCACTGCCGGCAGTCCCACAGACGGGAACTGAACCACATCTCGCAACGACCACCCACTCGCCATCGACACTCTTCACTCCGACGCTATTCACACCGACACGAGCTGCGACCTCTCCAGAGCCACCAAGCGGCTTCCACTTCGTAGTTGCCATGCCCTTCCTTGAGCGTCACCCACTTCACCGGTTCCTCCTACGTAGACATGGTTACCCAGCCATGAGACCGAGGCGAGCTACCACCTCCGCTCAGTTAGGAGCAGAAGCAGCATCTTTCATCCAAGGTGGTCCGACCCAATTCACCCTGCCACCTGCCTCGTTACGACAAGTTGCCCCGCACTCTACGATCTGCCTAGGAGTCTTCTTTCGAGTAGCCACCAGCCATCCTTGCTAGTCAGTGAGGCTCACGTACGGAAGCGACAGATTCTCACGTTCTCTTTCACCGTGCGAGTCGGGCCTTCCTCCCCAATCTTTTAGACCCTGTATGGGCTACATAGTTGGCCCCGGCGCATCTTGGCGAGCATGTGCCGACACTCCTGGTTTTCGATGACCTCTCAGCCCTTCCACGCTCCATCGAAGCTTCGCCATTGCTCGCATCCTTGACCCATATCCAAGACGGTCAATGCCATGCTGTCCCTTAGGCTTCAACAGCGCTGATGAGTGGCGCTTGCGACCGACGAGGTGTCTTCCTCCAACCGGACCTACCAACGCCGTCTTCGGGGAGAAGGCACAACTCATTGGCGCTCTACCAATGCTCATGGCAGGTCAATCACACGGTGCCCAACTTCAGCCATGACTCTCAGCGTGAGTCTTTGACCCACCTCTCCTCCCGTGACCTCGGGCCACCGAGATCGTCGATTGACACGACCGGTAGTGAAGGCAACTAGGGAGTCTCTGCCGGTCAGCGCGCTACCACTGACCACTAAGCTCGTTGCAGTCGTGCAAGGTCGAACACGCTGTAATCGGCGCCCTCAGAGCTGGAGTCGCCATGACCGTTGGTCCCTGCGAAGGAAGCGATGAGAACGCACTTGCCCACACCCCTCGGCCGCCGTACGTTGCAGTGATCTTCACGTCACGGTTGCGAGATAACGATCCGGACTACGAGCTCACAGCTCGAAAGATGGTAGCGCTTGCACGTTCTCAGCCGGGATTTCTCGGCATCGAATCGGCACGAGAGACACTCGGCATCACCGTCTCGTACTGGTCGGACGAGGACGCTGCTCGATCCTGGAAGCAAGTCTACGAGCACCTCGGAGCCCAGTACCTCGGCAAGACCCGCTGGTACGAAGAGTATCGAGTTCGAATCGCAACGATAGTTCGAGACTACGGAGCTGACAAGTTGTCAGACACGTGAGAACCGCCCACACAGCAATGACGCCACCGTTGCATCGAAGTCGAAGCTACCGATAACCACGTAGTATCAAAGCAAGACTCAGTTGGGTCTTAACACAGCGTGAGATAAACCGTGGAGGCCCTATGACCAAGGTTGCAGAGTATATGACGACCGATCTCGTAACCTTTGCTCCTGAGATGCAGATCGATGCCGCTATCGCAAGGCTCATCGAGCGGGGTATTCACGGTGCACCGGTTGTCGAGGACGGCAAGCTCGTCGGCATTCTTACCGACGACGATCTGGTCGTCGGAGAGTCCCGAATCCACGTTCCAAGCATGCTATTAATCTTCGGCGAGTTTGCAATGTGGCCCCCGTCAGTACGAAGGTTCGAACGCGAGGCCGAAAAGGCTCTCGCACTCACCGTGAGAGACGCTATGACCCACACCGTGGTCAGCGTCGGACCGAACGACGATATCGAAGATGTTGCCACGACCCTTCATCAACGGCGCTACACCATGCTTCCGGTCGTGGAGCACGGCAATCTCGTCGGAGTAATCTCCAGAGAGGACATACTGCGTGCGCTGGCGAGAGAGAAACAGGGAGACCTCTAGCCTGAGACCATCGAACCGAACCTGCACCCCCGTTAACTCGGGTCCTTCGTGGTGCAGCTGCGAGCTTTGAGGACAAGAGCGACTCTTGCGATCTCATAGCCATCCCCAGATAGCGCTCTCGGAGCGTTTCGGTCGAAGCAGATTGAAAAGACCGTTCGCCCGGATCAAAGTCAAAGCTCAACACACAGATCGAGCCCCATCTCTTCCCGACGAGCAACATTCGGCGCAGAGCGCGACGGGCTCCTCGTTGGCGAACCTTCACCAAGTTGACGAAGCGTTCGCTATCTAGGCGCTGCGCGTTCGCACCGGCGACCATCACTGCCGATGCGCTCTACAAACTGAGAGAGGCAGTGACGAGTCAGAGCACTATACCACCGTCCCGAAGTTCGCCGATGTGACCGTCGATCACCCAGGGCTTGCCATCTCTCGCACAACCTCCACAGGTCCCCAAGGGTCAAAACACGGCTCCTCTAACGAAGCCGCCATTTGGGGAAGCGAGGCACCTCAGAGACAAGGAGGTGAATCGGCGCCGCGGGAAAGTACCGGCCCTCCCCTTCTAACGGTCACGCCTTTGCCGGGGTCGGGACGGTGAACCCCACCCCGGTGATCGAGTAGGCCGGCAAGGTAAGCCTGGTACCAAGGACGCCGGTGGTGCGATTCAGACCCGAGACGGTCGAGGTGGGCGCCGCAGTGATCGACTCAAGCGACGCTCTTGGCGACAGCCCGGTACTAGTTCCATCGGACATAGTGATAGCGCGATTGGTCAAGTTGATCAGCACCGTTCTGGTACCGATCGGGCCACTGAACGATGCTCCGATCACTCCTGCAGCACCACCGGGCAGAGTGGGTGCCGCGCTGAAGCGAAGTGGCGTAACTCTGACCGCTTGGGTAGAGGCACTGGTCAAAAACATCAAGGCCGATCCGCTCACAGTTGGCTGCGGAGCCAAGCCCGAAGTGAAGGCGCCCGTAAAGGAGTTGGAGAAGAGATCCCAATAGTCATCGAGCTGCACTCGGGGTGACTGGTCGAACAGGAGCACCGACTCGGCCGCGTAGAGCCCGTGGAGCCAGGTGATACCCCGAGCCGGTCGGCCACCCAAGAGGCCCTGACGGGACAGGTTGAACTCCGTGAACCAGATCCGATACCGGCTAGGAAAGGTCGCCATGACCTGTTCGGTCGATAGCCAGTTGCTCTGGACTTCGGCGAGGAACTGCATCGGATTGAGATTGCGACCGACCGGGGCGAAGTAGTCGTGCAGGGTGATTGCGTTGATATCAGCGCCAGCGATCGCTAGCAACGTCTTGTTCCAGCTCTTCTCACGACCTGTGCTCTGTGGCAGAGATCCAACAGCAGCGATCTGAACTTTGGGAAACGCAGCGCGGATCGCTGGTGCCCACTTCGCCACGGTACGGGCATAGGAGGCTGCAGTTGGGAACACTTTTTGGTAACTACTGATGCCGAGGTAGAACTCGTTACCCAACTCGACATAGCGCACGGGGATTCCCAGGTTCTGAGCCGTATGCAGCATCTGTAACTGGTCTGCAAGATTAGAGGTGAGGAGGTTGAGATCAAAGACGGGAACGGTCCCAGTCTCCCGAACGATGCTTTGGAGTGTCTGTAAGGTGAAGCCGTAGTCGCGAGTGCGAGCAGGCTTGAATCTGCCACTACCGGAGATAGTCGCAGGCTGGTGCAGCGATCCGTTCTGCCAATCCCAGTAGTTCGAGATCGCTCCACCTGGATATCGGATCGTCCCCCCTTGAAAGTCCCGCACCGCAGTCATCACCCCAGATGCAGCAAAATCCTGACCGACCCCGGCGTAGTCCAGGTTCGATCCATTGATCGGAGCGGTAAGCGCAATCGGTGATCCTGCCTGCACCCCGACCGTAACCATGCTTTCGCTACTCGCAGATGGTGTCGTCGCTCCTGCATCGCTACACCCGGCCGCAAGCAGCGCCACTACCACACCTGCCACGAGGCTCATTTTCTGAAACATGAAGTCAAAGGTATCGCCGGTCTGTAAGCCAGCCGTTCTCAAAGTGTTAGCGTCCTATGATCTCACCGTCGATCGGTACGCCACGTGGTCACCCTCTCTCAAACCACCCCACTGTGGAACTCCTCGCTTCCATGGAGCCGCCCGACAAAATCGCACCCAAGAGGTAGCTCAAACGATTGAGAAAACGTGGCCAGAGAGGGCGCCCATCGTGCAGACAGAGCACAGAGGCCGACCTTCGGTGTTGTCCGACTGTCGCATCACCGTAGCCAGCTCCGAAGTGTCGCTTCCGAATTCGCTCACAAAAGGAGCTCAGGCCGCTAACGTTCCGACTTCACGAGCCAATCGAGAAGCTAGAAGCAGATGCCGACGAAGCGGGCGAGGACTTCAGGGCCTCTCCTTCCATGAACTGCAGTTTCAGCGCCAATCCGAATCAATCCATGAGACCTTTCGCGCCACGATCTAGTCGAAGCACGTTCCTGAGATCACCGATGCTAGCAGCTACCTCCAGCGCTAGCGGAAGTAGCGCTGACCGGAAGCGAGCCGGCGATTATGAACCGGAAACTCCGCACTACAAGGTGCACACAGCGTTGACGCTCCATCAGACCGACTTGTCCAGCGTTTCCTACGACCGTAGCGTTACAGCGCCATGACTGCGGTAGCGCACACTCGACCCGACAGCGTTGCATTCGAGCCTCAACGGTGTCGTCGTCGGCATGCCTCAACCACCCAAGCTCTCATGCGGATCGTGCCCTTGCCGCTCGAAGGTTCACGAACGATGAGACCGAGCTTCATCGTCGAACCGGACAAGCGGCCACCACCGCAGCCTCTTGAGCTTCGGATGCGAACCTTACGGCTCCCTCCGCACGGAGTTTGACGAAGCAACGCCTTGATAGAACCGGAAGCTATCTTTAGGAACTCTTCGTCCCGTGTCGTAGTCGACCCAGGTGATGCCGAATCGCCTCGAATAACCTTCGGACCACTCAAAGTTATCCATCAGACTCCACACGAAGTATCCCCGAACGTCGACTCCGGCCGAGATCGCATCGTGCACGGCCCCGATATGTCCGATCAGGTAGCGCGTCCGTTCCTCATCGTGGATACCACCATCAGGAGCGACGTAATCATCGTTCGCACAGCCGTTCTCGGTGATATAGATGGGCAGCTCTGTGTAGTTCTCACGTACGTTCACCAGAAGCTCGCGGAGAGAATCTGGCTCGATCTCCCACTCCATTGGAGTTCGATCAACTCCTGGGCGATGCATCCCAACGCTTCGAAGCGATTCATCGACGATGGTGGCAGGCCGGGAGATATCGACGAGATATCCAGCGTTGCGATGCTCTGCAACCCGATCTCTACTTCCAACCAGCGTCGGCTGGTAGTAGTTGATTCCCAAAAAGTCCAAGGTGCGGGAGATCTCCGTGAGGTCACCCTCTTCAATGGTCGGCATTTGACCTTCAAA
>JAJYZP010000014.1 GCA_021799875.1 Actinomycetes bacterium
AGTATCCCTTGCCATCGGGAGTCGATGCCATACCCACAATGGGCTTATTGAGGGTCATGGCTCCTGTGGAACCGTAGAACTGAGCATCTCCAAAGGAGAAGATCCCTCCGTCGGAGGCAACGAGCCAGTATCCCTTACCATCGGGTGTCGACGCCATACCCACAATGGGCTTATTGAGGGTCATGGCTCCTGTGGAACCGTAGAACTGAGCATCTCCAAAGGAGAAGATCCCTCCATCGGAGGCGACCTCCCAGTATCCTTGGGTCGGAGACGAGGAGCTGATCAGCGACGAAACGGTGCTCCACGGTGCAAGAACAGGAACCTGCGTCGCCGCAGCATGATCTGCGGAGACGACAAGAAGCGCTGCTGAGGTTGCGTAACTCTCATTCTGCGTCATTGAGAGACCAAAGTAGAGCGCCGTGGTACCGCCACCACCGAAAAGAATGTTGTCACGATGCTGCCAACAGCCGGGGGAGCCTGGAGCTGTGCACGCAAGATTATTCGAGCCGTAGCCATCGTTATACATCCAGTCGTAGTACACAACCAACCAGTTCGCTGGTGCCGTCGAACCAAACCAGTTCGATCCAACGCTCTCCACCGTAACTCCGTCGAGAGTGGTGCCACTGGGCAGATTGGGGTCGACTCCTTGGATGGCGCCTTGAGCCGCAACGCCGTCGAGTCCGCCCAGCTCTCCCGTGAGAAGCGAGAGCCCATACGCTGCTCGATCCTGGTTAGCCAGAAGCTCGATCTGAATATCAGGTGCAAGAGTGGTGAAGTCAGCAGGAAGTGAGTAACTTTTCAGCCCCAACGAGGCCCGCCCCGCATCCAAGGAAGCAACGATGAGGCTCTCACAGGCACTACCGTCGATAGCAACACCACATGCAGGGCTCTGCAACGCATTAGCAATATCGCCTGGATCGTTTCCCGTTGGGTTCAGCGAGGCCGAGACTACGGCGCTCGACTTCAACAACACTGACGACCGAGAGGGAGTCGACCAAGCGTTGGCGCCGAGCGCCACAAGCAACACTCCTGACAGCACGAACGATCGAATAGGACGGAGTGGCCGGAGAGCTCCGAAGAACGTTAAAGGACGCTGACGCCGCGTCTCTGTCGAAGATCGTCTCACGAGCGCCAACTCAGATCCCCACGCACGACGTACTCTTCACGGTCCGCTCCTTCATCGCCTCAACTCGAGGCCACATGGTTCATCCTCTCCGCTGTGTTCCATGATCACCACGGAGAGCGGGGGTAAGACTACCTCTGCTGAGTAAGGATATCGACCCGAGGCTCGTTCGACCGCCTCGATCACACCGAGATTTCCGAGCCCCGATCCGCCATAGATCGTTGCATCACCGTTGAAGATCTCCTTCCAAACACCACTGAAGGGAAGTCCAACAACATATCGATCCCGAGGCACTGGTGAGAAGTTGGCAAGCACCGCTACCGTCGAAGCTCCAGCTCGACGGTGGGCATCACTGGCGAAACGACAGAACCCGATAACGTTTGAAGCCGAGTCAGAGGTCGCGATCCACGCAAAGCCATCCCCAGAGTGATCTAAGGAGTACAGTGCCGGAGTGGTTCGATAGATTCTATTTAAATCCCGCACCACCTGCTCGACCCCGTCGCCATGCTCGGTGAGCTCGCGCTGATCGAGCAGGGACGCTGACTCCGACCACTCGCTCTGCTGTGCAAATTCACACCCCATGAACAGCAGTTTCTTACCGGGATGGGTCCACATCCACGCGAGACAGGCCCTCACGTTCGCAAGTTTCTGCCAGTGGTCGCCGGGCATCTTGGAGTACAGAGAGCCCTTTCCGTGGACCACCTCATCGTGGGAGATTGGAAGAATAAAGTTCTCGGAGAAGGCGTAGAGCAGTCCAAAGGTCAACTGGTGATGATGCCACTGTCGATGTATCGGTTCTCGAGCAAAATAATCAAGAGTGTCATGCATCCAACCCATATTCCATTTGAAACCGAAGCCAAGTCCACCGAGAGATGTCGGCCGGGTCACATTGGGGAAGGCCGTCGACTCTTCGGCAATCGTCGCCGTCCCCGCTCCGAGGGTTGGAACCATCTCGTTGAACTCTCTGAGAAATCTCTGAGCAGCGAGGTCTTCTCGACCTCCGTACTCGTTTGGGACCCACTCGTCGCGCGAGTAGTCAAGGTAAAGCATCGATGCCACCGCATCGACTCGGATCGCATCAAAACCAATAATCTCGATCCAATACCGAGCCGAGGAGAGCAGGAAGCTTCGCACCTCATTTCTGGAGAAGTTGAAGATAGCGCTACCCCAGTCGGGATGGATACCTTGCCTCGGGTCTAAGTGTTCGTACAGAGCGGTGCCGTCAAAACGGTAGAGCCCGTGGGCATCTGTCGCAAAGTGTCCGGGGACCCAATCCAAGATCACCCCAACGCCGGCCTGATGGAGTGCATCAACCAGCCCTATCAGCGCTTGTAGAGATCCCCATCGAGAGGTCGGCGCAAAGTAGGAGGTCGCTTGATAGCCCCACGAGCCGCCGTAGGGATGCTCCGTGAGAGGAAGAAACTCGACGTGCGTGAAGCCAAGACTTACGATGCGCTCGACCAACGTCAACGCTGCGCGCTCATACGTCTCCTCTCCCCACTCTCGCTCGAAGGACCCAAGATGAACTTCGTAGACAGAGACCGGTTCTCCTCCAAGCCACCGCTGCTGGTCAGCGACCCGTGTACTCCGCTGGTCAACCGGAAGGGCCTCGCCCGTGACGATAGAAGCGGTCCTCGGCGGAACTTCGGTTGCTCGAGCGTACGGATCGGCTTTTTCGATCCATTCGCCATTGGCGGTCTGAATCGCAAACTTGTAGCACTGTCCAATCTCCGCACCAGCCACGAATCCGGACCAGACTCCTGAGGAGCCGATAGGTGAGAGCACCGAGGCTCGCTGGTCCCATCCGTTGAAGTCGCCAATAACGGCAACCGCAGCGGCAGATGGCGCCCACGTCGAGAAGCTCACACCTACCACCCCGCCGAGCAACCCGTAGTGGGCCCCAAGAAACTCCCACGCTCGCTGGTGGCGACCCTCACCAAAGAGGAAGAGATCGTAGGGGGTGGGGGCATGGATAGTTGGAAGGTCTGCGATCGACCTCACCGCCTTTCAAATTTCTGCTAGATACGACAGCGGGACCGAGACAAGACCTCGACCCGCAAGAAGCTCATACTCGAGTTCGTACGCTGCCTTCTCCGCAGCAAAGACATGAACAAGCTCATCACTGATGGAGGCCGAATCCAACTCGGACCGATATGCCTCCAAGCAGATCTCGAAGAGTAGTCCTGGGGCCAACGTGCTGGTGCTTACGTTGATGCGACGCATCGCCTCAACGTAAGCGAAGGAGCGTTGTAGCCCCCCAAGGTCACGCTCGACCGGATCGAGCGCTGAACCCATCTGAGATGTAGCTAAAACCTCTCCTTCGAAGTCGATGTACGCTATCGTACCCTCCGATGCAGATCCTTCAAGAAGGATCTGACCGAGATGAAGATCGCCATGAATGAGTTGCGTTCTGATGCCCACGTCCGCCCTAGGGCCCTTGGCCCATAGTGGATGATCTGTCGAGCTAAACCTACCTATGAGATCGTGCAGTCGTGATCTCTCATCGGGGCCAAGCTGATCGTGGTGGTGCTCGAGGCAGCGTTCGACCGAACGAACCATGCGTTCTCTTGCAGACAAGCGTATCTGAGCGTAGGACTCCACACGAGTTTCGGTTACTTTGCGGAGCGAGCGGTGGAGATCGGCCAGAGTACTACCAATCCGTCGAGCCACCACCTGCAGCTCGCTATCGTCGAAGGACCCGCCGGTACAGTCCGCGTAGAGATCGTGAGCATTCGGGAGGTAGTCCACTGCGACCATAACCGTCACACCTCCCACAACACCGACGTCGTGAACCTTCGGTACCGGAGCGTCGGCGCCATCAGAGAGGCGCACGAGCGTGTCGACCTCACGATGAGGTCCTTGCCGAAGCCTCCGATAGAGCTTCACGAAGATATCTGAACCGACAGTGACAGCCGAATTCGACTGCTCTCGATCGATCAAACGAGTACCGCCTCTCAGACTGAGACCGGGCATTCTGACCTTCAAAAGTGCGTCCCGCTCTCTCTGGTCTTGAAGCAGATCGATCACTTGGACGTCATGACGAACCGTACTCGTAGGATCGACCTCCACAGAACGCAGTATTACGGGAACGTACCAGAGCCCCAGTTCGCCATTGCGCACGATCAACTCGACCGCAAGGTCATCGGCCGAACCGTGCCACCATCCCACCTCGAAACGTAGATCTTCGTCAAGATGAGGGTCGCTAAAGTACCGCTGAGCTCTCAGAAAATCCGAGAGCCTCTGGACAACGAGCGAATCGTTCACGAAGCTCTCGACATCACCGAGATGAAGATCACCTCCCTCACCATCGGCTCCGACATCACGATCGCTCGAGGTCACGACGTCTCATCTCCATCGTCTTGACGAACGAGCTCGAACCAGAATACTCCATAGGGAGGCAGGGTGAAGAAGTAAGGATCCGAGCCGATCGCCGGAAACCGAGTCCGCCCAAGGAGCTCGTAAGGAACTCGTCCGACGAAACCGGAGAGATCGAGAGAGAGGGGCTGTGCAGAACGTGCGAGGTTATTGACACAGAGCACGAATCGTCCCTGATCTTCCACGGACCGCACGTAGGCGAAGCAGGACGGATTCTCCGTACGCAACAGTTCAAAAGCCCCAGTGCCGAAGACGCCTTCGGATCGACGGATCCATAACATATTGCGGAGCCAGTGGAGAAACGACGAAGGGTTTCTCGTTTGCGATTCGACGTTGACCGACTCATACCCATAGACCGGGTCCATATTGAGCGGCAAGTAGAGACGTGCGAAATCTGCTTTGGAGAATCCCGCGTTACGATCCGGCGACCACTGCATCGGGGTCCTCACCGAGTCACGATCGCCGAGATAGATATTGTCGCCCATCAAGATCTCATCGCCATAGTACAAAATGGGAGTTCCAGGTAGCGAAAAGAGAAGGGCATGCAGGAGTTCGGCGACACGACGATCGTTCTCTATCAGCGGCGCCAACCGACGTCCGATCCCCACGTTGCGACGCATGCGCGGATCGGAGACGTACGCACGATACATAAACTCTCGCTCCTCGTCGGTGACCATCTCGAGCGTGAGTTCATCGTGGTTACGAAGGAAGATACCCCACTGACACCCCTCGGGTATGGCCGGTGTCTGTTCGATTGAGTCAATGATCGGCTGCGCTGACTCCATTTTTACCGACATGAAGAGCCGTGGCATGATGGGAAAGTTAAAGCACATGTGGCACTCGTCGCCGTTCCCAAAGTAATCGACGACGTCCTTCGGCCATTGATTCGCCTCCGCCAAGAGAACCTTATCAGCGTACTTCGAGTCCACGAACGAGCGTACACGCTTGAGAAATGCGTGTGTTTCCGGGAGGTTTTCGCCGTTCGTGCCCTCACGCTCAAAGAGATACGGTACGGCATCCATACGAAAACCGTCGAGCCCGCGGGAGAGCCAGAAGTCAACGACCTCGATCATCGCATGCTCAACCTCAACGTTATTGAAGTTCAGGTCGGGCTGATGATAGAAGAAGCGATGCCAGTAGTACTGCTGACGCTCAGGAGACCAAGCCCAGTTAGAGCTCTCGGTATCGATAAAGATGATGCGGGCCTCTCGATAGGGCTCGTCAGTATCCGACCAGACGTACCAATCCGCCTTGGGGTTGGTCCGATCCCGCTTGGACTCCAAGAACCAAGGGTGCTGGTCAGAGGTGTGGTTGACAACGAGATCTGCAATCACTCGAATATTTTTTTGGTGCGCACGGGCGATCAACGCGTCGAGGTCAGAGTTTTCTCCATACTCCGGCAAGATCGTCATGTAGTCAGAGATATCGTAGCCACCATCACGAAGCGGTGACTTATAGTAGGGCATCAACCAGATACAGTTGATGCCTAACCACTCTAAGTAGTCGAGCTTCTCCGTAATACCCCGTAAGTCTCCGACACCATCGCTATTGGAGTCAGAGAATCCTCGAGGGAGGATCTCGTAAAAGATGGCCTCTTGAAACCAAGAAGAGGACTTCGAAGGTCGAGATTGCGAATCAGACAACGTTACCGTCGATTTCTATGAGGTGGCCCGGAGCGTGCGCCGGGTCAAGACGAATGTAGTTCTGTCCAGTCTGCCAGAGGTAATGCTCCCCACTGATGCAATCGTGAACCTCAACCGCTTCGGCACCCACGCGTGAGATCCACGACTCTCCAAGAGTGATCTCTCCTTCTTGTACGTGAGCAGCATCGAGGTTTACGGCCACAAGCACAACATCGTGGCTCGCAGGGTCAAACCGGAGGTAGCACAAGAGTTCAGGGTTGGTGCACGGCAGGAACTCCAAGGTTCCATAGACCTGAAGCGCTCGATGGGAGCGGCGAGCGCGGTTGACCGTTCGGATCAAATCGTCGAGCTGGCCGCCACTTTGGTAGTCGCGCCTCACTAACTCGTACTTCTCCGAGTTTGCGTACTCCTCGCTCATTGGAGTAACGGGTTGATTCTCACAGAACTCGAAGCCCGAGTAGATCCCATAGAGAGAGCTCATCGTCGCTCCGAGAAGGAGACGTAGAGCAAATGCTGCGGGAGGGCCATAACGGAGCGAACCGGCCAAGATATCTGGAGTATTGGGCCAGAGGTTAGCTCGAAAAGAGCTCACCATCTCTGGTTGGTAGAGTGAGCTAACGTACTCTCGCAGCTCATCTGAGCCCTCGCGCCATGTGAAGTAGGTATAGCTCTGCGAGAAGCCGATCTCTGCAAGGGCCTCCATGACCCTCGGCCGAGTGAAGGCCTCAGCAAGAAAGACGACCTCCGGACTCTCCTTTCGCACCGAGGTCAGGAGCCAGTGCCAAAACCCAATCGGTTTGGTATGAGGATTATCGACCCGAAAGGTCGTAACACCACAGGAGATCCAGTATCGCACGATTCGGAGAATCTCCTCCCAGAGGGCAACCCGATCCGACTCGTGCTCCGGAAAGAAATTAATCGGCACGATGTCTTCGTAGCGCTTCGGTGGATTCTCCGCAGTAGCAAGAGAGCCGTCGGGACGGAAAAAGAACCACGATGGATGGTCAACGATCCACGGATGATCGAGAGAACACTGGAGAGCAAGATCGAGCGCCACCTCAACGCCGAAGCCCTTGGCCTCACGAACCAATCGCTGAAACTCTTCAGGGGTACCAAGCGAACCCTCAAGTGCATCGTGTCCTCCGGCAGGGGAACCAATCGCCCACGGACTTCCAACGTCATCGGCCTCTGCGTGTAGGGAGTTATTGCGACCTTTGCGATTTCGAATCCCAATCGGATGGATCGGCGGGAAATATAAGACATCGAAACCGAGTCCAGCGATGTGGGGAAGAAGCTCTGAGACACCGGCAAATCCACCGACCGAGCGTGGAAAGAGCTCGTACCAACTGCCATAAGCCGCTCTCTCCCGCTCGACGAGGATGGACACACTTTCGCCATGCTCTACTCGTTGGGCATAGCAACGTTGAGAGAGTTCCGCTCGGAGATCCGCAGAGGAGACGGCTTCTACGAACTCGCCGTAGCTACCAGATCGTCGCAGCTTCGCGAGAGAGGTCACGAAGCGTTTCGTCAGCTTCGATCCCCTCGAAGCTTGCTTCCTCTTACTAAGCGCACCGGCTACAAGCTCCTCACCGACTTGGAGGTCTACGTCCTCCAAGGTCCCGGCATCTAGCTTCTTGTTAACCCCATCGACCCAGTCACCGAATTGATCGTGCCAGCCCACAACTCGAAGCGTTGCGCAACCGATCTTGGACGGAGTCCACCAGCCTATGTAACGATCATTGCCGAGAGAGTCGAGTCGAACCTCCTGCTCCAGACCGGGAGTCTCGACGATTTCGGCTGTGACCATGAGCCCGTGATGAGGATCGGACGCCGCATCGACCACGATGCGGAGGGGCTGTGCAACTGCTCCCTTCGCAGGGAGATCACTGTGTCGAGTCTTTGGGGCGATCACGTTGAACACGATGCTCTCAATCACCGATACCACCTCCTACTCCGACTTCATCGCACGTGAACACCTTACTTCACAACATGGTCACCCAGCTGAATACAGCCCAACAGAGCAGCGGTGCCCTCTGGGCGACCGACCGAGGAGGCATGACACCGAGAGTTCTGAAGCTCTCGAAATCCAACGCCTTCAACCGAACATCGAGTGTCAGCAATCGCTCAGAAGTGGATCACGACAGGACCCATCAGGTAGGGGTACAACGGTCGCCGTTACACTGCTGCGCCGCACGGGTAATAACCTTGATGACAATGAGACCACTTCACAGCTTCCACGTTGCACGCCAACTACCAGAACCGCTGCTACCTCTCAACACTATCGTCTCAAATCTTCGCTGGTCATGGGACCGGCAGAGTCAAGATCTTCTCCGCTGGATCGACGCAGACCTCTGGGAGGCTACAAACCACAATGCGTTCCAACTCCTCGATCGAGTCTCGACCGAAAGGCTCGAAGAGATCGCTGCTGACTCTCGATTCACCGAGTTCTTGAAAAAGGTCACGACCGACCTGCAGACTAATTTGGCGTCGGCCTCGTGGTATCAAGCACAGTCCTTCGATATTGGCACCGTAGCGTACTTCTCGCCGGAGTTTGGAATCGATTCAGCCGTCCCGCAGTACTCAGGCGGCCTTGGCGTGCTCGCCGGCGATCACCTCAAATCCTCGTCGGCCCTTGGTGTTCCGCTCGTTGGTATCGGCCTCTTCTACAAAGAAGGCTACTTCCGACAAGGCATCTCACCTCGCGGCACCCAGTTCGAACGCTACCCATCGCTCGACCCACTCTCGCTTGGCCTCACACAGGCAACCGAAGACTTCACAATGAAGATCGCCGCTCAAGAGCTTCGAATTCGTATTTGGAGGGCCCTCGTCGGTAGAGCGACGCTCTACCTACTTGACACCGACCTCGACGACAACGACCCCACGCTCCGGTCCATCACCGATCGACTCTACGGAGGCGATAACGAACACCGGCTGCGTCAGGAGATCGTTCTCGGAATGGGTGGAGTGCGAGCCCTCGAGGCTCTCGCAATCACCCCGTCGGTCTTTCACTCCAACGAGGGACACGCCGGTTTCATGGGCCTCCAGCGACTCTCAGAGTTCCTCAAGGCCGGTCGCAGTCTGGACGAATCCATCGAGTCGGTTCGAGCAAGCTCCGTCTTTACAACCCACACCCCCGTTCCAGCCGGTATCGATCGATTTCCATTCGAACTCATGGAGGTCTACTTCTCTCATTGGGCAGAGGAGTGCGGCCTCGAGCTCGCGACGATCATGAACCTCGGACACTTGGCTGACGAACCCGTCAATGCTCCATTCAACATGGCGGTCATGGGACTTCGTCTCTCGTCCATAGCGAACGGGGTCTCAAAGCTTCACGGCGAGGTCTCGCGAGATCTCTTCAGCGGAGTTTGGCCGGCGCTCACGACCGAGCAAGTGCCGATTACCCACGTTACGAACGGTGTCCACCCAACGACGTGGGTCTCTGGAGAGATTGCTGAGCTTTTTTCTTCTACGATTCATCCGAACTGGGCCAACGGATCTCCAGAGGAGTGGCAACGGATTGAGACCGTGCCGCCAGAGACCCTCTGGCAGATCCGAGACGCTCAGCGAGCCCGCATGATACCTGAGATACGACGTCGACTCCGCTCGTCGCTGATGAGTTCGGGGTGGGAGGATGCAGATCTCTCCTGGTGTGATAGCGTCCTCGATGCAAAGGTCCTCACTATCGGCTTTGCACGACGCTTTGCCCCTTATAAGCGAGCTGACCTCCTCCTGAGTCAAGTCGAACGTTTGACAGAACTCTGCAGCGATCCAGAGCGACCAGTGCAGTTCATCTTCGCCGGTAAGGCACACCCCGCCGACGAACCTGGAAAAGACCTCGTCCGACGAGTCTTTGAGTTCTCCTACAGCTCCGGAGCACGAGGTCGGTTCGTCTTCATCCCCGACTACGACATGGCGCTCGCTCGCACTATGTACCAAGGTGCCGATATTTGGCTCAATACCCCCACTCGACCGCTCGAGGCCTCGGGCACGTCTGGAATGAAGGCGGCCCTTAACGGTTGTCTCAACCTCTCGATCCTCGACGGATGGTGGGCAGAGTGCTACAACGGAGAGAATGGCTGGGCAATATCTTCCGCTCCAAGTGAGTTCCAAGACGAGGAACGGCGGCGCCTCGAAGCTGACAACCTCTTCGATATCATTGAGAGCTCCTGCATCCCAGAGTTCTACGATCGACCCGACGACCCAACGACCGATCGCTGGATCAGAAGGGTCAAATCCTCTCTCTCCTCCCTCGGTCCATTCGTAACCGGCCAGCGTATGGTGCGAGAGTACGTCGAACGCATCTATCTCCCAACCGTTGAGCGTCGAAGGCTCCTCGAGAGCGACGATCACCGTCGCATCACGGAGCTCGTCGAGTGGCGCTCTCGGGTCGCTGATGCCTGGACGGAGACGAAGGTCTCCGCCGTTGAGAGAAGCTTGACGGCCACCTCGACACCAACAGGAAGCGAACAAGCAAAAAATCTCGTAGCACTCACCACCACTGTACAATCTCCGACGCTGACGAAAGATGAGCTGCTGGTGGAGATCGTCTGGGGTCCTTTGACATCGTCCGGAAAGTTTGCAGTGGAGCGTCGTCAGGTAGCCACTGCTGTTCCATCAGAGGAAGGCGCTCCCGAGGGTACGTTGACCTTCACGGCAACGCTACCAATCGATCAACAAGGAACGTTTGGATACGTGATCTCGGTGCGACCCCATCACGAACTCCTCGCAAACTCCTACGAGACTGGGCTGCAGATCCTCTACTAACTCCCACCATGTCATCGATCAACGAAGCGAACCAAGAGCACGCCACTCTTGTCACCTACCCAAGGCATCGAGAAGGTTCTCTCTCGTGGCTCGACATCACAAGAGTTAGCGCCCGGTGAAGCTCGCCTTTCCTGGGCCATTTTCAAAGAACGACTTGATTCCAATAGCTGCATCGCTCGTTCGAAATATCTCTTCGAATCCTCGTAACTCACGTTGCAGACCGTCAGAGATGGACCCATCGAGACCGCTATCAATGATCTCTTTCGCCTGTGCCTGCGCCGCTACAGCGCCTCGGGCGAACTCACTAGCCCATTGAATCGCCGTCGGCAGAACCTCGACCGGTTCACAGACGCGATCGACCAGACCCCAACGCAACGCTTCCTCGCTATCGACACGTCGCCCTGACAAGATGAGATCCTTAGCTCTTCCCGCACCGATGAGACGAGGCAGCCGTTGCGTACCGCCGCCACCGGGAATAATCCCGAGTAAGACTTCAGGTTGACCAAACTGCGCCGTGGTTGCGGCGACGCGAAAGTCACAAGCGAGAGCCAACTCGCACCCACCGCCAAGAGCGAAGCCATGTACCGCAGCGATCGTAGCTCGAGGTATCGATGCCACTGCGTTGAGGGCTCGATGGAAGAGTTCTCCTAGTTCGCGAGCGCGCTCAGGGCCCTCAAACTCAGAGATCTCAGCACCGGCGGCAAAAATCCTCTCGCTACCGGTTACGACTACCGCTCCTGGGGGACGTTCATGAAGAGCGAGCGCAACCTCCTCAAGCTCGCGCAAGAGCTCGCCGGAGAGCGCATTCATTTTTGGCCGATTGAGACGCACGACAACGATGGGTCGGTCGTTCTCGCCTCCACCGGTCCCTGCCAACTCTTCAACGAGCACGAAAGATCGATCCATCACCCCAACCTAATGCAATCTCGACTAACCCGCAAGGCCGGGCACTCGGTCGCCGCTGCGCGTCAACGGTGCGAGAGGAGTCGGTCTCCAAGTTCTTGTGCTACGCGGGCCGGATCGACCCGATCGGACTCGACACGCTCAAGAAGTTCCTCGGCGCCGGGCAAGGCCAGCGCACGCTCAACGAGGTAACGGGAGAGCGACTCCTCGAACTCTCGCCGCCGGCGCCGACGCCTCTTTGCCTCCGCCTCCTCCGAGCGTTCGACAAAACTTCTATGGTCTTGCAGTGCTTGATAGAGATCAGCGATTCCACCGCCGCTCGATGCCACCGTCTCTACAATCGGCGGACGCCACAACCGATCAGCTCCGAGATCGAGCATGGACGCAAGATCCCGTTTCGTCTCTCGCACACCGTCTCGATCTGCTTTGTTGATGACAAAGACATCCGCTATCTCCATCAGACCCGCCTTATTCGCCTGAACCGAGTCACCCCACCCCGGATTGACCACCACAACCGTGGTGTCGGCGGTACTCGCAACTTCGATCTCAACCTGGCCGACACCGACGGTCTCGATCACGACCACAGTGAACCCGACCGCCTCCAAGATTCTCAGGGCTTGGGGCACAACGCGCGAAAGCCCACCGAGCTGCCCTCTCGTTGCGAGAGATCGAATGTATACATGCGGATCGAGTGCGTGAGATCCCATCCGTACTCGGTCGCCGAGGATCGCCCCGCCAGAGTAGGGAGACGTCGGATCGATTGCAAGCACAGCGACATCGAGACCGGTCTTTCGGATCTCCCCCACCAGTCGATCGGTCAGGGTCGACTTCCCTGCCCCTGGAGGGCCGGTCAAGCCGATTACATAGGCGCGTCCCTGCCGTTCGAGAAGCTCTGGGGGAACCGCAACCGGAGAGCCATTCCCGCTCTCAGCACGAGAGATGAGCCTTGCCAGCGCAGCTCGTGAGCCATGAGCCGCTCTCTCAAAGAGCTCTCCGTCGGTGCTGGAAGTGCGAGCACCGACCGCTCCAGTCACGCTCGTTTCTTCACCCAACTCGCTCAACCTGTGCACCAAGAGAGGCCAGCCGGGTGTGAATAGATTGATATCCACGCTCAATGTGTTCAATACCGTAGATCTCAGTTTGACCATCCGCAACGAGGCCGGCCACCACGAGCGCTACCCCGGCACGGATATCCACCGCTCGGACCTGAGCCCCAGAGAGTCGGGGCACGCCTCGAATAACGACGTGATGACCGTCCGTGGTGATATCCGCCCCGAGTCGATGCAGCTCATCGATGTAGCGAAATCGGCCTGCGTAGAGATTCTCCGTGACAACGCTCACACCGCTCGCCACCGAGAGCATGGTAACGATCAAGGGTTGATAGTCGGTCGCCACCCCTGGGTATGGTAGCGTTGCAACGTCTACGCCGACCAGCGACCCCGAAGAGATCACACGGATTCCTTGATCATCCGGTTCTACCGTAACGCCCAATCGGGTCACCTTTCGGAGCAAGGTCTCCATATGACGAACCTGTGCATCTCGAAGGTAGACGTTCCCCCCAGCAACCGCTACGGCGGCCATGTAACTCGCCGCCTCGACGCGATCTGGTAGAACTCTATGTCGCTGAGGGTAGAGTCGCTCGACTCCATCGACCTCGATAGTCGAAGTGCCGGCACCTCGAATCTGCGCCCCCATCTTCGTCAACATCTCAGCTAGATCAAGGACCTCTGGTTCACGTGCTGCATTGTCGATCGTTGTGTGCCCGTCGGCCAGTACTGCGGCCATGAGTAGGTTATCGGTGGCGGTATGACTAGGAAACTCTAAGACGACGCGACAACCGACGAGCTTAGGAGCGGACGCTGTGATAACCCCGTGATCCGTCGTGATGGTTGCACCCATTGCGCGCAAGGCATCGACGTGATAGTCAACAGGCCGCTGGCCAAAGTCATCCCCACCGGGCAGCGCGATCTCGACCCGTCCGCAGCGCGCCAGGAGTGCCCCAAGCGCCACGATCGAGGCCCGCAGACGAACGACGTGCTCGTAGCTCGCTATCGGTTTCAACTCCGAGCTCGGAGGGGTCCAAACGATCACTTGAGACCGAGTGGGGTCGACCTCAACTCTTTGACCCACCGAACGAAGCAACTCGGCCATTGCATGCACGTCGGTGATATCAGGAACGTTGTCAAGAACGTGTTCGCCTTCAGCTAGCAGCGTCGCCACCATCAGCTTGAGCACCGAGTTTTTCGCCCCACAGACGGTCAGCTCTCCGCTAAGTGGGGGTCCTGGTGACACCAAGAAACGAGGTTCGTCCGTCACGACTACTCCCACGAGATCACCATCGCCGTACATGGTACCCGATCGCAAGAGAGCATCGGGCTCAAGAGACCCTCCGCCAGACTCGTCGTTCTGCCTCGACTGTGAGCTCGAAGTAAGCACCGTAGCTCGCACTCTCGTAACCGCCGACGGATCTCACGACTGCGCCTCTGTAACGACTCTTTCAACTAGCGACACGATCCGTTCAATTCCATCGAGCGTCAGTAGCGAGGACTCCTCCTGTGCGCCACTGCCGGGCCAAGTGGCATGCCACTGAGGTCTCTCTCGAGACCCTAACTCTTCAGCAGATTCTTCTACTCCCCGAGAGGGAAACACGAAGACCGGCGTAGCGCCGCCCTTCGACAGACGCTGAGGCGACCGGCCTCGACCGACGCTCCCTAACCGCACCTCGGGAGATCCCAATAGCTCGCTCGAAGACCGGAGAACTTCGTCCACAATATCGAGTTCATCGAAGACTTCCGCCGCAAACCACAAGGACAGCGGCCTCTCTCTCACGCGCAGACCGCTGCGAACGGCCCGGTTGAGGTCACAGACTGGATCGACGAGCATCACTGCATCGAGAAGTTCTCCGACACGTCTCGCGACCATCAAGGCCGTCCAGGCTCCAAAAGACCTCCCGACCAACACTATGGGAAGACCTGAGCCGGGGTTACCGGGACGAGATACCCACTCCACGAGAGCTCTGTAATCAGCAACGTCGCTCACTCCGAAGCTCCCAAGAAGTGCTTCTCGATGTGCCCATCCATGCCCCTGGGTGCCGCGCGCGTCGAGGTGGATGACGTTGATCCCTCGATCTAAGAGAGCGGAACGGAGCGGGAACGGCACCACGCGTTCTTGACCCTCTGGCGCTTCACTGCAAAGTACGACCGTACCCCGGTGCACCGAATCACTCTGAAACACTCGCGCAACTAGCGTCTGATCACCACCTAAAGCGGCTTCATGATCACGGTAGTCCAACCAGCCCCGGAGACGGATGACCTCTGGTTCGACCTCATCTCGAGCCGGATACCCTCCAAGATGCATGGAACGTAACGTGCGAAGAGTCCCATCGCTTCGATCAAGACAGAAAATTGAAGATCCAGCGCGTGCACCCAAACGCACTCCAGCGACGAAGTTCTCACCCAAGGTAACCGCTCCAAAGACTCCACGCCGAAGCTGCTTCTCTCCCGGGCTGAGCTCGACCAGAGCTCCAAAGCCATCGAGATTGACCGCTCCGACCACCGACCGAGCGTCCAGCGCCCAGGTACGTTGGACCTCCATCGTGGTAACGTCTCCAAAATCACCCTCACTCGAAGAGCTACGGAGAGCTTGCAGTGGCGCTCCAGCCGACGCTATGCGATACGGAGCCCACCTTCCCTCGTGCTCTGAGAGCAGAGCGACGGTCCCATCCGCAATTAGGATCGGCTGCGACAAGAGCGAGCCTCGTGAGCGATGCCATGAGACCCCTCTCAGCGTCGAGCTTCGCTGAAGCGAGATCGCAAAGAGTTCAACTTCGTAGAACCCCTGGGTATCAAGGCTCCACCCCAACCCAAAGAGGGCATCTCCCATTGGGGTCAATCTCGGCGCGGTCATAAAATCGTAGACGTGCTCTTTCTCCGAGGCGTCGACCCATCGATCAACGCTGTAACTCTCGACCCGACCGAAGTCAAGACCTGAGCGACCCAGACCGCAACTGCCGAGCGCCAGGTTATAGATGACGAAACCCTCTTGGGGCTGAGCTGAGACAACGATGTCACCGTGATGAGAGGTAACGATTTCGGCAGTGTTGGAAGTGCATCCTATCTCCCACGAACCGCCGGTCTCGAGATCGTAGCGAACGACCGTTCCTGCCTGCGTCAGCGCCACAATACTCTTCTCATCGCCTGACCAGGAGTAACTTCCGCACGAAAACGGGCCGCCCATGGCGATATCACCATCGACGAGCACCACTTCGGAAGCTCCAGTCAGATCACACCCAACGAGCTCCGAGCGAGTAGCATCTTGGGTCTTTCTCAAAAAAGTCAGAAGCTTGCCACGGGGCGAGATCTGAGGATCGCACAAGCTCATTCGATAGAGGAAGCGACCGATATCCCGACCTCCTCGAGGAGCTACCTCGCTCTGGCTATCGACCATAACGCCTCACGTTACTCCCCTCTCGGCACCTAGCGCACCCAAGCTAACCGCTCACGACAACTCACTCTCCCATCACCGTTGTGAGCCAGGGGACGAGCCAAGGCGAGCTACCTCGACCACAGCACGACTTCTCGCAGAGTTGTTCGTTCCACTGGAAGGAAAGCCACAACACAGTTGCCGACCTCGTATGACCTTGCCTGGGTATGCCTCTACGCAGAGGTCGCCTCGACCATGGGCTCACTAGCGAGCACCAAGACTCTCTCCTACAGAGTGCAGAAGATGGGGGTGCCCTCCAAAGGGCCTAACATAAGAGGCACCAACCATCGAGAGCTACGCGGGGGAACTATGAGCTCAAAGACCAAGCGTCCAGATCGAAACCTAGCCCTCGATCTCGTTCGAGTCACCGAGGCCGCAGCGTTGGCATCAGGTATGTGGATGGGACGGGGCGATAAAGACGGGGCGGATGGCGCAGCAGTGGAGGCTATGCGACAGGTTCTTCAGAGCGTTCCCATGGAAGGTATCGTCATTATCGGAGAAGGCGAAAAGGACAACGCCCCGATGCTCTTCAACGGTGAGATCGTAGGAGAAGGGCACCCTCCGCTCACAGACGTAGCAGTCGACCCAATTGACGGAACTCGCCCAACTGCTCTCGGGCGGGGCGGAGCCCTGAGCGTCATAGCGGTCTCGGAGCGGGGCTCGATGTTCAATCCAGGTCCCTGTGTCTACATGGAAAAGCTCGCTGTTGGTCGAGACGGCATCGGCGTCGTCGACATACGGGCGACACCGTCTGAGAATCTGCGGGCCTTAGCTAAGGTCAAAGGTGTTTCGGTCCGCAACATAACTGCCGTTATCTTGGATCGCCCTCGCCACGAAGACTTAATCGAGGAGGTCCGCTCGGTCGGAGCAAGGATTCGCCTTATCACCGACGGCGATGTAGCTGGCGCAATTTCAACCGCTTGGCTCGACTCCGGAACCGATATCTTATTTGGAATTGGCGGCACGCCTGAGGGAGTCCTCGCCGCAGCTGCACTGAAGTGCATGGACGGCCAGATCCAAGGACGACTGTGGCCTCGAAGTGCTGAAGAGCGAGCGAGCGCACTTGCCGCCGGCTACGACCTCGAGAGAGTTCTCGAGACAGACGATCTCATCTCCTCAGACCACTGCTTCTTTGCGGCCTCAGGCATCACCGACGGCGAACTGCTCACCGGAGTTCGCTACCAAACACACCAGGCGATCACTCAATCTCTGGTCATGCGATCTCGCTCGAAGACCGTGCGTAGAATCGAAGCGTTTCACCGTATGGAGAAACTGCGCACCTTCAATATCGTTCCATAAGGATTCACGAGCTGCGCAAGGACCGAGTCGTTCCGCTCCTCGAATCCAAGCACAGTCAAGAATCCATCCAGAGGGCTCTCGGCTGGCGCAAGAAGAAAACGGCCGTCGTTGCGCCTGAGGTACTCCAACAAGTGATCAAAGATTGCCCGGCCAACACCGCTTCCACGGTACTCGACTTCGCTGACTCTAAAATATCGCAGCGAAAAGATGCCTGGCGCAAGTCGACTCGCAACCACCCGACCCACCTCGTTGGAACCAACGTATGCCGCCACCACAATACCGTGGTCGACGCTCGTCATCTCAGGACCAACCGAGTTCTCATCCTCGGAGTCTCGTAACGGCATCGCTCCATCGGTCAGGTGATCCGAGATACGATTGGCACCTCCAACAAAGTAGCCTTCCTCCGAGCAAGTCTCCTCTCTCTCCAAGCTGACGAAGGTCACCAGCGAGAGCAGCAACGGACCTCGAACCACTCGCCTCGTCTCACCGAGTAATGGGCTCACAACACTGCGCCATCGAGCGCTGCCGACTCGAGAGGGTAGCTCCAAGATCGAGATCGCTGTAATCTCGATCTCCCACTCGACACCACGAAGGAGTCGTAGCAGTTCGGCCGTCTCAACCGACGTCAGTCCATCAGCGAGCGTCACATGGGGACGGAAATCCCGTTCTGGATGGTCAGAGAGCCCACAGCTAGCCAAAAGCCTGTCTCGCACGATCTTCAGACCACCGTCAAGGTCCGCAACGCAGAGCGCTACGACACTCAACGAGGGTTCGAACGTCATTACCTCCCCAATACGAACTCGAAAGGGAGCACTCTCTCCAACTACTTCTAGAAAACAACGCCGCAGGGAGGGCCAGTCAGCGTAGGAGAGATTGAACGGAGCTATGACCGTTACATGCGGATCAATCCGAGATACTCCTCGATAACCACAGACCGCTCGAATACCTTCAACCTCGAGACGGTGTGCTTCAGGGAGTTCTACAACCGCCCCGAGGCGCCGTCTCGCCACCTTAGAGGATCCTTACTTTACGTGTGAAGTATCCATCACAGCATCCAATGCTGCAGAGGTTCGAGCTTGCACTGCTGCAAGCAACGACTCTTCATCCTCGTAACCCAGCTCCGCAAAGGGGACGACAACACTGACCATATTGCCCGCTGCGCGCACAAAACCTCCATCAACACCGACGAGCAGGGTCTCACCATCAACCTTCAGCACCTTCACAACACACGGCGCCACTGTTGCAATATAGGGAGAGTGTTGCGCAAAAAACGCTATGTCACCGAGCCCAGAACGCAGTGAGACACTCTGCACGTCGCCCTCGAAGATCACCGCCTCCGGAGTCACAAGGGCAAAGGGGTAGGCCGTAGCCACTATGCACCTTCTTGGAGAGACTTAGCCTTCGCCAGAACGCCATCGATGCCACCAACGTTGAGAAATGCCTGTTCAGGGATCTCATCCAGGTCTCCGCGACAGAGAGCTTCGAATGACTCAATCGTGTCACTCAGCGGAACAAAGATACCCTTTTGGCCAGTAAAGACTTCGGCCACGAAGAACGGTTGCGAGAGGAACCGTTGAATCTTACGAGCTCGAGAGACGATGACCCGGTCCTCTTCAGAGAGTTCATCGATACCGAGGATTGCGATGATATCTTGGAGCTCACGAAAACGCTGGAGGATCTCTTGCACCCGCCGAGCAACGCCGTAGTGTCGCTCACCCACTATGTGCGGGGCCAGGATATTCGATGTCGAAGCCAATGGATCGACTGCTGGATAGATGCCGAGAGACGCTATCTGGCGAGACAGCTCTGTCGTAGCGTCAAGGTGAGTAAAGGTCGTAAAAGGAGCAGGATCTGTGTAGTCATCGGCCGGGACGTATACCGCCTGCAGCGAGGTGATCGAGTGACCCTTCGTTGAGGTAATCCGCTCTTGAAGCTCACCCATCTCATCGGCCAAGGTCGGCTGATACCCAACGGCCGACGGCAGGCGACCAAGCAAAGCCGATACCTCAGAGCCAGCCTGAACGAAACGAAAGATGTTATCGATGAAGAGTAGCACGTCCTGATTCTTGACATCTCGAAAATACTCTGCCATCGTGAGGGCCGAGAGAGCGACTCGCAGTCGGACGCCAGGGGGCTCATCCATCTGACCATAGACCAGTGCGGTCTTTTCAATGACGCCAGACTCCTGCATCTCCAACCAGAGATCGGTTCCTTCACGAGTGCGCTCACCGACGCCCGCAAAGACCGAAACTCCACTGTACTGCTGCGCCACTCGGTTGATCATCTCTTGAATGAGAACCGTCTTTCCAACCCCGGCACCTCCAAAGAGGCCGACCTTACCACCCGCAACATAGGGCTCGAGAAGATCGATAACCTTGATGCCAGTTTCAAACATCTGAGCTCTCGGGGCAAGATCCTCAAAACTCGGCGCCGGCCGATGAATCTGCCAATGATCTTCAACGCCAACCAGCTCTGCGTTATCCAACACATCGCCGACAACGTTGAACACGTGTCCAAGAACTCCCTCACCCACGGGAACCGTTATGGGCGCACCGGTCCTTCGCACGATCGTCCCTCGGCGCAGCCCATCAGTCGGCTTAAGGCAGATACAACGCACTCGACCTTCGCCAATCTGTTGGGCGACCTCAGCTGGGACCACCTTGGTGACCCCATCCAGCTCGACTTCCATGGTGAGCGCCTCGTTGATCAGAGGAATGGCGGTAGGTGGGAACTCAACATCGACGACCGGTCCAGTGATGGCGACGATCCGTCCGTCCTCTAAGACTGCAGTCGCCTCTGGTGTCACTACTTCACTCATTAACATTCCTCACAGTGTCTGAACTTTCCAATACGACCAATATTCATTCGTGATCGCTACCACTACCGCTCTGAGACAGGGCTTCCGCACCACCAACAATCTCCATAATCTCGTTCGTGATAGAGTCCTGACGAGCGCGATTCAACTGCCGCCGATAAACCTTGGCTAGCTCGTCAGCATTATCGGAGGCCGCCTTCATCGCGCGTTGGCGTGCCGCATGTTCCGAGGCCGACGCCTCGAGCAGGAGAGCAAAGAGCTTGGCCTCTGCGAACTGCCTCATCAAGGGAAGAACGATCAACTCAGAAGATGGTTCAAACTCGAAGTCCAGTCCAAGATCATGGTCCTTAGCTTCGAGTTGTAGCTCTTCGCGAACGATCGGTACGAGTTGCTCGAGCGCCAATCTCTGGGTACCAGCTGAAATGAAGCGGTACGATGCCACACGGATCGCTCCAATCTCCCCGGCCTCGAATCGCGCCAAAAGATCGCCCAAGATCTCTGTTACGTGGGAAAAATTCGGCCGATCGGTGACGGTCAAAACCTCACGCACCACCGGAATACTGCGATAGCGAAAATACGCCTGGGCCTTCTTTCCAACCGCAACCACAAGCGTCTCGTTACCCTCCCGCTCCCGAGCCTTCATGGTCTCCTCAACTCGCCGGAGCACTGAAGAGTTGAAGCCACCACACAAGCCCCGATCGGAAGTGACTGCGATCAGTACTTCAGGTAGATCCCCTCGGATCGGCTCCGTGTAGGGAGATCTCGGAATTCCAGCGGCCCTGGCGAGATCACGGACGATATTGGAGAGCTCACGATAGTAGGGCCTCGCAGAGGCGATACGACCCATGGCTCGCACAATCCTCGAGGCCGCTATCAACTCCATAGCTCTCGTGATCTTTTTGGTCGACTGAACGCTTTTTATCCGACGACGAAGGGTACGTTCTTGACCTCCGGCCATCGACTACGACCCCACTCGAGGGTTCGGATCAAAACCGGCCTTAAACTCAGTAATCGCTGCAGTCATCTCGTCACGATTTGGGAGTCGACCTGTCTCGGTGATCGACTTGAGTAGATCACCATGACGTACTCGGAGATAGTCCAACATTTCAGAGACGAATCGAACCATCTCTTCCACAGGAACGTCGTCGGTTACGCCAGTGGTCCCAGCAAAAATTGAGAAGACCTGCTCTTCGACCGGGACCGGCGCACTCTGCGCCTGCTTCAAGACTTCAGTAAGACGATAGCCTCGATCAAGCTGTGCCTGCGAGACCTTGTCAAGCTCGGACCCGAATGCGGCGAAGGCCTCGAGGTCGCGAAATTGGGCGAGATCGAGTCGAAGGTTTCCGGCCACGTCCTTCATGGCCTTTATTTGCGCAGCGCCGCCAACACGGGAGACCGAAGTTCCGACGTTGATGGCAGGTCGCACACCAGAGTAGAACAGGTCGGTATCTAAAAAGACCTGTCCGTCCGTGATCGAGATCACATTCGTCGGGATATAAGCCGAGATATCTCCCGCCTTCGTCTCAATAATAGGAAGCGCTGTCAACGAGCCTCCACCGCGCTCATCAGAGAGCTTCGCCGCTCTCTCCAAAAGACGAGAGTGAAGATAGAAAACGTCCCCCGGATACGCCTCTCGACCAGGAGGACGACGTAACAAGAGGGCCAGTTGCCGGTAGGCCTCCGCCTGCTTAGACAGGTCGTCATACACAATGAGTGCGTGATCGCCTCGCTCCATCCAATACTGCCCCATAGCGCACCCTGCATAAGGAGCTAGATACTTAAAAGGGGCTCCAGCGTCAGCGGGCGCGGAAACGACCACGGTATGTTCGAGAGCACCATGCTCGGCGAGCGTTGACACGGCTGCTGCCACGGTAGAGCCCTTTTGTCCGATCGCAACGTAGATACACTTGACCCCGTTACCCTTCTGATTGATGATCGTATCGAGAGCAACTGAGGTCTTCCCGGTCTTCCGATCACCGATGATGAGCTCGCGCTGACCACGACCGATGGGAGTGAGGGCATCGATCGCCTTAATTCCGGTCTGCATTGGCTCTCCGACAGGCTGCCGATCCACAATGCCCGGTGCCTGAACCTCGAGCCGACGATGTTCAGTTGCCTGGATAGGACCCTTACCATCTATCGGGACACCAAGCGCGTCAACGACCCGACCCAGCAATGCATCTCCGACCGGAACGGACATGATGGATCCGCTAGACCGCACGACCTCGCCCTCTTCGACCGACTCGGCGCTACCCAGAACGACTGCACCGATCGACTCCTCATCGAGGTTCAATGCAAGGCCAACCGCCCCTCGCTCAAATGTGAGCAGCTCGTTGACGGCAACCGACGGAAGACCAGACACGCGAGCGATACCATCTCCGACCTCAAGGACTCGACCGACCTCTTCGCCCATAGTGGACGGAGTGAAGTTCTCGAGCCGCTTCTTGATAGCGCTCGAGATCTCCTCAGCAGAGATATTCCAGTCTGACATGATACTCCTACTCCCTACCCCTTCTTCGCAAATGTCTAGTCAGCCGCATTGGCAAGCGCCAAGCGCGCCACATCAAGACGATGACGTACCGTCCCGTCGTAGATCTTGTCCCCAACTACTGCGACGATTCCGCCGAGCAGAGATGGGTCCACTTCGCATCGGAGCTCGAGGTCTCGACCTACAGATTGACTCAAGGTCATCCGAATACGCTGTTCCGCTTCCTGAGAGAGCGGACGTGCACTCCTAAGATGTGCCACACGTCGCCCGCGCTCACGCGCCACAACCGCAGCTACCCGCTCCAACACATCGACGACATCTCGAGATTTCGTGACTTTTGCCGCAAAACCGAGGACGCTCAGAACGGGATCGTCCACCCGTGAGGCAAACAGGTCTTGAACCAGTGCGAGGCGACTCTCCTCGCTACTCCCAAAACCTGAGAGGAAACGCCGCAACTCGCGTGAACGCCCGATGGCAGAGCTCACGGAGTAGAGCTGACTTTCGTAAGCATCGAGAGAAATCCGGTGGTCCAGTCTGAAGTAGGCCAACGCGTATCCATCAACCCTCCGCCGAGCTCCGACGAAGCCCGGCGCACCACGAAGATACTCGTTACGAAGCACACTCTCAAGATCGAGAAGCGTCTCCAACAAGAAACGCGGGCTCTCCTCTTCGACAGCCACGGATAGCAGCTCGAGTGTGAACGCAGACACCCTTGAAGCCAAGAGATCCCTAGCAATGGCCTCTCGAGTACTAGCCGAAGTCGATACGTCTCCAAAGACCTGCTGAAGATCGAGATTGGTTTGAAATAGATTAGCCAACGAGGCCCACTCCTGGGTCACCTCGGCCAAAGCCCCCTCACGAGTCGCTATCTCGGAGACGCCGATCCCAAACCCGAGCACAAACTCTCTCACGCTTCCTCGCTCGCAATCTCAGCGACGAAGCGATCGATCAACGGATCCACCGTCAAACGATCAATCTCGACCTCAAGAATACGTTCCGCGAGATCGACGGCGAGATCGCCCACGAGGCCACGCAACTCAGCAATGACCCGATCTCGTTCACCTCGGAGAGAGTCTTCCGCACGCGCGACGATCGCTGCTGCATCTCGTTCTGCCTGAGCAACAAGCTCCTCTCGAAGGCCATTCGCTGTAGCTCGCGCCTCCTCGAGCAGCCTCGTAGCCTCGCGTCGAGCCTCTTCCAATTGAGCCTTATACTGCGCCAGCGCAGACTCAGCCTCATTGCGAGCCAGCTCCGCAGCCTCGATATCGAGACGGATCTTCTCACTTCGATCAACCATCGCTTTACGAACCGGCGGAAAGACGAACCGAATAAAGAGAATCATCAAGACCACGAAGGAGATGACGGACCAAATTACTTCTCCGGTCGCTGGGAGAATAGGATTCACCGACTGCGACGCAGCAAACAACATCGTGCGACCTTACCCTGTGTACTTCAGCAAGATAAAGACGACGAATCCAATCAGGGCTAGCGCCTCTGCAAGAGCAAAACCAATAAATGCCAGAGTCCTAACTGGACCAGACATCTCGGGCTGCCGAGCAATAGCGGAGACCGCTTGCCCAAAAACGATGCCAATACCGATTCCAGGCCCTAGCGCCGAAAGTCCATACGCCAGACCGGCTCCGAGCTCCGCAAGACCTTTCCTAAGGTTCACGTTGCCAACTGTCGCGATGGTGATCGCGAACATAGAGTGCAGCACGCAGTCTCCTCCTGCAATTAATATGCGAGATACCTACGGCACTCGCTCCATTTTCTTCTAGGTCGCTAGACCCACAAGAGACCCACCCAACCTGAGTAAGAGCCGCTGTAAGTCTAGGAGCACTACCTCGATCCAAGCCATAAAACTCTCGTCGGAGTAGAACTTTTACTACTTTCCTCTAGTGCTCTCCAGCCATCGCCTCACCGATGTACACAGCGGCCAAGGTTGTGAAGATAAAGGCCTGGAGAAAGCTTACGAAGATTTCATATCCGGTCAAAACGACCAGCATCGCAAAGGGGAGCGGGTCGGCCACCAACAGAATGCTCTTGACGAAGAGTGCCTCCGTCAGGACTGCAAAGGCAATGAGCAGCAGGTGTCCCGCAAGTAGATTACCAAAGAGTCGAATGGCGAGAGCGAACGGACGAACAATGAAGGTCGATAGCAACTCTAGAGGAATAAGTAGGGGCAGTATCGCCACTGGCACTCCGCTTGGGACCAGTGAAGATTTAAGGTACTTTCCCAGACCCTGAGAGCGAATGCCAACGCCGATGAAGACGACGTACACCATGAGCGCGAGCGGGGCAGTCACCCCAATTCTCGCCGTCGCGGGCATCTGAATAAACGGAATGACCTCGAAAAGATTGGAGATCAAGATGAAGAAAAAGAGTCCGGTCAGCCACGGAACCCAGACCAAGCCTTGCGGACCCATTGACTCCCGAACAATGGAGTTGGTAATGAAGTCCACCCCGATCTCGACGAGATTCTGAACGCCCCGTGGAACGAGCCGACCTTGTCGTCCGGCTATGGCAAAAACCACAAGCGTAATGAGGGCGGCGGTGAGCGTGATGAGACCGACCTTGTTGAGTTCGAATGCGCCCGAACCAAAGGCTATGGATCTCCAGTTCAGAACCTCACCGATCGGTGGAAAATTAATTGCTGCCAGCACCGGAGTGGCCTCCTCCTCTGAAACTAGGTCGGAACCCGTCGAATGCAATCTTCCCGGTCACCCGCGACGCGGTCACGATCACCGGAACAAGATGGGCAACTATCAACGCCACTCCAAATATCACTAGGTCCATCCATGAAGCTCTGGCAACAGGGATAATCGCTGCCGTAAGAAGTACGAGGACGAACCCAAAGCTTCCTAACGCACCGCCCATGAGAGCAACCGGAGAAATCCTAGCGCACCAGACGAGGATCCTGGTCGCCACAGAGTAGTTCACAACTACCAAAATCTCGGCGTAGCCCGCCGAATAAAGACCCTTCGAACCGCCGGCCAGAAGTCCTCCTACCAGCACCGGTATCGCCATGGCAAGAGAAGATCGAACGAGAACTCTTCCAATTCTTGCCTCTACCGGCTCCGACGATGAGCTCACCTCTGCCGATTCAGGCCCATCAGCTCCCTGCTCATTACGCCCCAAACCCTCTACCACGACTAAACACTTCCTTCTTGCGGGTACTGCTGATCCGGTGCCACAAGACGTCTCGCCACGTCGGCCAAGTCCTCACCAAGCGCTAGATCCGCTTCTAAGAAGCCCGACAGGCCTCGATCTTGTGGCTCTCTCCGCTGACGCACAGAGCGTACAGCGTCAGCTTCGTCCAGGGATCGGAACGCATCCTTCGCCTGGTAGTACAGTCGAACCATTGTACCAACGGCCCCAAAGAGCGTGAGAGCTATGAAGTACACGATGTTGTGAAATTGACGATAGGCGAGCCACCCGAGTCCGGTACACAGCAGAATCGTTCCGAACATTTCAACGGCAGTTGCCACGCCATCTGTAAGGCCCATACCACGTGATCGAGTGGTACCACCTGCACTCGATGGCGTCCGTAGCTGCGACTGAACGAGTCCTTTAATTCGACTCACCTGTCTTCACCTCTCTGCTCAGGCTCCAAAAACCGCTCGGAAGTATTCGATTGCGTTCTCCCAAGCGACTCGCCCACAAGCTCTTGACCACTACTTCGAGAGGCAGCTGTACGCTCGTCGCCAGCCCTCACATCACTAGAAACCACCCTCGTCCCACCCCTTCGGGACCCGATTTTTGCTCGCTTGGAGTGCCGATACTGTTTCGAAAGCCCTGGACGAAAGAGCGTATAGAGTGTAATGCCCGCGGCCGCCACGACAAACGGCAACTCTGCATTGATCTGGTGAAGAAACGTGGGTACTAGCGCAAAGCCGGCCAAAACGGCAGTCCACGCCCACAAAATGAGCACCGATCGCAGGTGACCGTGCCCCATCTGCATGAGCCGATGATGGAGATGTTCCTTATCCGGGGAGGAGACACCACTTCTCCTCGCAGTACGGCGAATAACTGCGAAAACCATATCGACCATCGGGACGCCGAGGATTACGAAAGGAATGAAAAGCGGAGCGAAGAAAAAAAACGTCTGATCCGAGACCCCAATAGTACGCCCTCCTACGAGCGAGGTCGATGCGGCCATAAGGAGCCCCAGAAGCATCGCACCCGTATCGCCCATAAAAATGCGCGCTGGATGGAAATTGTGTGGGAGAAATCCAAGGCAGATTCCAAACACGACGAAGGCTATCAGCGGACCGAGCGAGCTCGCCGATAGCTGCCCAAGTGATTCGAGCTTCAATCCGTACAGTCCAAAGGCGAGTGAAGCGATGGCGACGATCCCCCCAGCAAGACCGTCGAGACCGTCGATCAGATTCACGGCGTTTTCCATTGCGACGACCCAAACCGCAGTCAGGAGCGGAGTGATCGAAGCAGAGAGCACGATCACTCCCGCGAAAGGGACCTTGAACCAGAACATCGTGGCTCCGAAGATCCATAGAACTGATGACGAGAGGATCTGTCCGGCAAGCTTTGCCGGAGCGGTCACGTCGAAGATATCATCGAGAGCGCCAACCGTCGTTATCACGATCGCTGCGAGTACTATGCCAATGGGCTCCGATGATCGAGTAAAGATGTCATGGAATCCTCGTACCTGAGATGCGAATCCGAATGCGACGAGAAACCCAAACAGCATCGCGAGACCGCCCATGGTAGCTGTAGACCTTGTGTGAACCATACGTTCGCTCGGAGCCACAACGAGTTTCAGCCTGGGAGCTGCTGCGCGCACAACAAAGGTGGCAACCCACGTTACGAAGGCCGCAACGAGGACCACAAGGACGTACAGCATTCTTTTTGCCTGGAGGTCCTAGCGATCGGCCGGAGGTGGGAACGACGCTGTCAGCTCTGCAACCTGAGCACGAATTCGCTCGACCTCACTTGCATCGGAGCGCTTTAACAGCGTTCGGGCTATCAGCTCTCCGATAGCGTCCATCTCGCTCGGTCCCATACCAGTAGTTGTCACGGCAGGAGTACCAAAACGTAAGCCCGACGTAACGAAGGGAGATCGCGGATCCTCCGGAATCTGGTTGCGATTACACGTAATGCCCGCTCTATCGAGAACTTCCTGTGCCTCCTTGCCCGAGAGATCTGGGTCAAAGCCTTGGAGGTCGACCAAAAGGAGATGCGTGTCGGTACCGCCTGAGACCAATCGGAATCCATGCGAGCTCAGTGCCCCCGCCAGTCGTTGCGCATTCAAAACGACGTTGCGTTGATACTCCGCAAACGACGGCTGAAGTGCTTCTCGAAATGCAACGGCCTTTGCCGCTATCGTATTCTCGATCGGCCCACCTTGAAAGCCAGGGAAGAGCGCCTTGTCGATCTTGGCAGCAAGGTCCTCATGGCACACGATTGCACCGCCGCGTGGGCCACGAAGTGTCTTATGAGTCGTAAAGGTAACGACGTCCGCCCCTCTCCTACCGTCCCGCATGAACAGAGGATTGGGATACTGACCACCTGCGATCAGACCTGCAACGTGAGCGGCATCGAAGAGCACCAGAGCTCCAACTTCGTCTGCGATCGAACGGATTGGATCAATCTCGATCGTTCGCGGATATGCCGTGGCCCCAACAACGATTAGCTTCGGACGCTCCTGCTGAGCTAGCCGAGCTAGAGCATCAAGATCGAGTCGCTCCCCTCCATCGCCCCTTGGCGTCACTCCATATCCAGCAAATCGGTAGAGCTTTCCCGAAAAGTTGACCGGGGATCCATGCGTTAGATGTCCCCCTTGGTCCAGTCGCATAGCGACAACGGTATCGCCAGGGTTCAATAGAGCAAAGTAAACGGCCGCATTGGCATTGGCTCCGCTATGCGGTTGGACATTTGCGTGCTCCGCTCCAAAGAGCAGCTTCAACCGATCGATGGCAAGCTGCTCGACCTGATCGATAACTCCATTACCGCCGTAATAGCGCTTACCGGGGTATCCCTCGGAGTACTTGTTGGTCAAGACCGTTCCAGACGCATCCATTACGGCGCGCGAAGCAAAGTTCTCTGAAGCGATCAACTGCAGTGTGGTTCTCTGACGAATCTCTTCAGCCTCGATGAGGGATGCCAACTCGGGATCCTCGCGTCGAACTTCATCACTGATTTCCCTACGACCCACGCTCACCACTGCTCCCTTACACTCCGTGACCCATAGCTTAACTACTTTCTGTCCGCCTCCGAGAGGGAAGCCTCAGCGCGTCAGAGATGTCGGAGCTAGAGATTGGACCATCCCGAAGAATAACCGGTAGTTCACCTCGCAAGTCGACCACTGTCGAACTTTGCGATCCTCCGGGTCGACCATCAATAACCAGACCCAAGCCAATCTCGTACAGGTACTTGAGACTTCTCCCCGACTCTCCCATCAAGCCATTGACGACCTCCAGTCCGCCAGAACCAGGTGGTTGACCATGAAGATTTGCGGACGTTCCAACCAGCGGTTCTGCTGTAAGTAGTGATCTCAACAGCTCGTCATCGGGAGCCCTTACTGCGATGCTAGAACCATCGCTCACATTGGTGGTAATCGGATTCGCTTCCGCACTGACGACCATGGTCAAAGCTCCTGGCCAAAAGAGCTCGGCCAACTCTTCCATGCGGTCCTTTGAACGGCCATTGATCACCCTGCAGGCCTCGATAGCCTGACTAGTTCCCTGAACGAGTACCGGGAGAGCCCGTTCGCGCGGTCGCGCCTTGAGCTGAAAGACGGCATCAATGGCCTCACTCGATGAGGCCATTGCTAGCAAGCCGTAGACCGTGTCGGTTGGGGCTGCAACGATCCTTCCCGAGCGCAGATTCGCAAGCGCATGCTCCACTAACACCGTTTGTTCATATCGTTCCCACTTCGTACCCGAAAGATCGAGCGCGCTCGTGAGCCCCATCACCCAGCCTCCTTGGCTCTCCTCTTCGGAGCAACAGCGACCGTAAAACGATCGCGCCCCACCAGATCTTTGATACAACGCACTCCCTCGTACCCTAACATCTCCAAGATCTTTGCTAGAGGAGCACGCTGCTCGGGCGAGTGCTCAAGGATGAGACTCGCTCCGACCCGAAGAAATGGCACCGCATCTCTCGCAATCAACGCCAAAACACCCAAACCATCCCCGCCAGGCGTGAGCGCTAGCTCCGGTTCGAAGTCACGCACTTTTGGCTCTGCGCTTTGGTAGAGCTCCTCCGAGAGGTAAGGAGGGTTTGAAACCACCACATCCACCCCTCTCTCAAGCCCTATCGGGATCGGCTCGAAGAGTGAACCAAGGAGAAAGGTCACCCGATCCGTCACGGTTCCATTCCCACAAGAGATGACCTCGAGATTCTCTTGAGCTAGCGAAAATGCTGCGGCGTCGACTTCGGTTCCAAAGACCTGAATAGATGGATTCTCTTGTGCAATCGCCAACGAGATTACCCCGGTACCTAGCCCTATCTCAACGACCGTTCTCGGGCAATGCTCATATGAACGCTCCGCTCTTAGCAGGTCGTTCACGATATCGACGATCAGCTCCGTTTCAGCTCGTGGGATGAGAGCTCGACGGTCTACGTGAACCTCCAAGTTGCGAAACTGCCAGCTGCCCAAGACGTACTGGAGCGGTTCACCGAACTCTAGGCGCTCCAACGCCTCGATAAGTTTCAACTCAAACGACAGTTGATCCTTCGCCACCGATTGAATGGATTGAAGTAGCCACTGAATCTCAACCGTACGCAGACCGCTACCTTTCACCCTCTGAGCGAGCGCACCAGCAAGACCTGGGGCGAAACGATCATAGGTCAGCTCTAACCACCCCTCGCTTCTTCAAGTTGACGAGTGCGCTCATCGAGAACCAGCGCATCAATAAGCTCATCGAGATCCCCGATGAGCATGGCGTCGAGCTTGTACAAGGTCTTGTTGATGCGATGATCGGTAACTCTATTCTCTTTGAAGTTGTACGTTCTAATCTTCTCAGATCGTCCACCTCCACCTATCTGAGACCTCCGAGCTGCTGAGAGCGCCTCGGATTGACGGTCCTGCTCAGCCTTGAGCAAGCGAGCCCGTAAGACTTGGAGGGCCTTCGCACGATTTTGAATCTGACTTTTCTCATCTTGCATTGCCACGACCGTTCCCGTGGGAATGTGCGTAATCCGTACGGCAGAGTCTGTCGTGTTGACAGATTGACCACCCGGACCCGTCGAACGATAGACGTCAATACGCAGATCATTCGGATCGATATCTACCTCAACGTCGTCCGCTTCCGGCAGGACGCTCACCGTCGCCGACGACGTATGAATTCTCCCTTGGGACTCCGTAACCGGTACTCGCTGAACACGATGAGGTCCTCCTTCGTGCTTCAACCGGCGCCAAGCGTCATCTCCCCGAATCATGAGGGTGACCGAGTTATAACCCCCCATATCGGAGTGGTCGATCGAGAGCGTCTCGGCCTTCCAGAGCATCCGATCGGCGTACCGTAGATACATCTCTGCCAGATCTTTTGCGAAGAGATTTGCTTCCTCCCCACCTTCTGCACCTCGGATCTCAAGGATCACATTGCGACCATCGTTCGGATCCTTCGGCAACAGGAGTAGCTCTAACTCCTGTTCAAACTTATCGACCAAACCCTCAAGCTCGACTAGCTCCTCTCGAAGCAGCTCTCGATCGGAAGAGGATGCCTCCTGGTACATCTCTTTGGCCATCGCAAGATCATCAGTTGCTCGCTCGAGATCGTTAAAACATCGAACGATCGACTCAAGCTCTTTGTGTCGTCGAGCAAGATCACGCGCTCGACGCTGGTCACTAAAGACCGTTGGATCTGAGAGATCGGCCAGTACTCTCTCGTACTCTTGTTCGAAGTCCATCTTTTTCTCGAGCAGTGTCACTAGGCCTCCTCGCCTCGTCTTTGCCAGTCCTTCGAGACGCTGACAACGCTAATGTCAAGTGTGGAACGCCCGAAAAGCCTCTCGTAACCTTCAATTCGATCCTGCTCTGGGGTGTAGATCGACACACGGCCGCTCAGGTCACGACCGCTGCGACGTAGAGCTGCGTAGATAGATCCTAGTTCAAAGATCAAAGTCGGATCAGGTCCAACAGTCATCGCCAGCAGCGTACCATTAGCGAGCGCATAGGCCCGACGACGGTTGTCATCGATACCGCCGATCTCCACCCACTCATCGGCTTTGGGGCCGTAGGCGTCGGTCTTTGAGATTTCATGACGCAGCCAGCGCTCCGGTGCCACCTGTGCAATCGGATGAGAAGACCCTCCGACCCGTCTGGTCCGCACCTCATTAAGCGTCCGGATCAGTTCGCTTACCCGATCATATGACTCACCAAAAGCAAGGTTGCGCGCTTCACGATCTCGCTCAGATACCCCGACTTCAAACTGGCTTGACCCAGTTCGGTCGATCGCTACGGCTAGCCCTCGATACTCTAGAGAAAAGCCATCCTCAAATGAACAGATCACGAGATCATCGTCCAACGCAACTGTGGGAAATCGGTGGCGGATCAGTATCGACGACGAGCAGGTCACGTTGAGCTCACGATTACAGAGCTCCAGCTCTCCGCCGGACTTGCCATAACGCCAGAGTTTAATTCCAAGGTGAGCGAGTGCATCGGCCGACCAAAGGTCTTGGGAGGAACGAGCAGGAGAACCACGCAAACTTCGAGGTGGAAACGACGGCTCCACCATCACTACATCACCTACGTGGGGGCCACAATCACGAGTGAGGGCCCGCCACAGAGTTCGCGCAAGATCATCGCTGCCGCTCGGAAGCGCAACGAGCACTGCTCTCTCTCCACGACCGGCCTCTACCAAGTAATCCCCACGGGGAACACATCGATCGGGCTCGCCTCCAAAGACAAGACGAGCAACCGACCGTGCGAGCCCTCCGATAATGTCAGGGCTCAACGCACTCCTCTACTTGAGTTAGCTTGAGGACTTCTTCGTGCGCTCACCATAACGCCGCTGGAAACGCTCAACCCGTCCACCGGTATCAACGAGCTTCTGCTTTCCGGTGTAGTACGGATGACACTCATTACAGAGCTCAACATGAAGTTCAGCCTTTGTAGATCGCGTAACAAATGTATTCCCACATGAACATTTCACATGTGACTCTATGTAATTCGGATGAATCTCAGTCTTCACTTGCTCTACCTTCCTCTCACAAACAACTACCCTTGGGCTGAGATAACGACCTTCAAGCGAAGTTGGGGTCCTCAGTCTAGCCGATAGGAGACTTTTGAATCTCAGCTAGAAACTCTTGATTCGATCGAGTCGAACGCACCTTATCGATCAAGAGCTCAAGCCCCGGTGCCCCAGAACCCTCTGACGCGAGTGCGTTCAACACTCGTCGAAGCTTCCAAATGGAGTTCAACGATTCACGAGAGAACAAGAGCTCTTCGTGGCGAGTCGAACTCGCATTGACGTCTATCGCTGGGAAAAGCCTTCGCTCAGCCAAGCGTCGATCGAGTCGTAGCTCCATATTGCCTGTACCTTTATACTCCTCGAAGATGACCTCGTCCATCTTGGAACCGGTCTCAACGAGAGCAGTTGCGAGCACCGTCAGGGATCCACCCTCTTCAACATTGCGGGCGGCTCCGAAGAACTTCTTCGGTGGGTAGAGGGCCCCTGAGTCAACACCGCCAGACATGATCCGACCGGTTGCAGGCTGGGCAAGGTTGTACGCCCTTGCAAGACGAGTGATTCCATCCAAGATGATCACGACATCTTTACCCTGCTCCACCATACGTTTGGCACGCTCTATCGTCAGCTCCGCAACAACGGTATGCTCATCGGCCGGTCTATCAAAGGTCGAAGCGATGACCTCGCCTCGGACCGAGCGACGAATATCGGTCACCTCCTCGGGTCGCTCATCGACCAGCAGGACCATGAGATGCACTTCGGGGTTGTTCGCCTCGATGGAGTGGGCTATCTGTTTGACGATGGTGGTCTTTCCAGCCTTCGGCGGCGCCACAATGAGACCACGCTGCCCTTTCCCTATCGGAGCAATCAGATCAACGATCCGAGCAACCATATTCATGGGATCCCCGACGGTCTCCAAAACCAACTTCTCATCTGGAAAGAGAGGGGTGAGGTCTTCGAACTTCGGCCTCATGCGTGCAATCTCAGGATCCATGTCCGCAACACGTTCAATTCGAACTGCAGCTGGGTACTTCTCGTTCGAGTTTGCTTGTCGAGCTGCTGCTGTGACGACATCACCTTTACGAAGACCATACTTGCGAGCCAATGAGGCAGCGACGTACACGTCTCGAGCTGAAGGTAGGTAGCCAACGGCTCGGATGAAACCGAATCCCTCCTCTCGGAGGTCGAGTATCCCGGTTAGTTCTTGAAGTTCAACGGGAGCCTGCGACTCACTCGGCGACCCCTCGCTCCGATCTCCATTCCTATCGCGGCCACGACGTCGCCGTGCCCGACGAGAGAGCTGATCTCCTCCCTCTGTACGTCGCACGTCACTTCCCACGACTTCACCGTCGACCCCCTCACCTCCAGCCCGCACCTCCACCGTCGCTGGGCGAGGTTGAGCCGAACCGCCATCTCCACGAACATCTAGCGCCGAGGTTGCCCCTCCCACGGAGTCTGCGCTCTGAGGCGAGTTCGTGCTTCTCTGGCGAGGTGTTACGGTGATCGGCGGAAACAAGCCGGCCACCTCGTGAGTAGACTTTGATCGTACCGGGGTAGAAGAATCGGGTGTCGCCTTGGCGGACGATCCACTCTGAACACGTCCCGAGGTCGAACTCAGTTCTGCCCCTTTTCCCACGCTCTCCGCTGAGGAGCCGGAGTGCTCCGCACCGTTACCGCTCTCTACCTTCGGTCGTACCGATGGGTTCGCACCTGGAGCTTCGGAGGCCTTGATAGTCGAGGTCGAGGCGGCCAAAATCTGATCGATAATGTCTGCTTTCTTCAAGCGCGCACTCGATTTGAGGTCAAGCTCAGTGCACACGGTAAGAAGTTGCGACTTCTCCATTTTTTCTAATACGGTACGGTCTAGCTGAGCTACAAGGCTCATCGACACCTCTCAAAATCTTCGAAGACGTCTTCGTGCGTCGCGTCAATTATCGGCTTCATCGAGAATTCAACAGAGCTCAATCGGAGCAACCATTACGTGTACATAGCTACGAGAGCACGAAACGTGGGTTTGATACGCTCATGGGGCTAAGCCATAAGATACGAATAGTCTAGCCGAAACTCACTCGGCTGCATCACTCTTCCACAAGCGAAACGCTCGCGTGCTAATCGAGACCTAACTCTCGTGCAATGCTCGCATACGTCGCGTCGACCGCATCTGGTACCGCTATCTGTGTAATCGCAGTATCTGGATCCTTGAGACCATGTCCGGTCAGAACGCACACCACGGTACTTCCCGGTTCGATAGCAGTCTTCAATAGTCCAGCAACCGACGCTGCTGATGCCGGTTCGCAGAAGGTCGACTCCCTCTGAGCTAGAAGGCGATAGGCATCAAGAATCTCCCGGTCGGTAACGGAACCGATTAAACCATGAGATGACTCCGCTGCCTCAAGAGCTCCCGCCCACGACGCCGGGTTTCCAATGCGAATAGCGGTCGCTACAGTCTCCGGTTGTTCGATTACGCGACCAGCAACGATTGGGGCAGCACCAGCAGCTTGAAAACCCATCATTTTCGGAAGTGGAAGTGACCGCTTCGAGTTGACGCAATAGTCGCGATATCCGCGCCAGTAAGCAGTGATATTGCCAGCGTTCCCCACGGGCATGAAGTGGTAGTCAGGAGCTCGTCCCAAGACATCAACGATCTCAAACGCTCCCGTCTTTTGACCTTCAATTCGATCAGGGTTAATCGAGTTCACGACCGTCGCAACGCCAGACTCTCCTAGATCTCGTACAATCTCGAGCGCACGATCGAAGTTTCCTCGTATCTGGAGAACCTTCGCGCCGTAGACCAGCGCCTGTGCTAACTTCCCCAGCGCTATGTATCCATTCGGGATCAACACCACGCAGGTCATCGAAGCCTTCGCCGCATAGGCCGCTGCCGCAGCAGAGGTGTTTCCAGTGGAGGCACAGACTACCGCGACGGAGCCTGCCTCCTTCGCCTTCGTAATGGCGAGAGTCATGCCTCGATCCTTAAACGACCCAGTCGGATTTGCCCCTTCGTACTTCAACCAAACGTTCGCCTCTTTCAGTTCCGAGAGAGCATTCGCTCGATAGAGTGGAGTAGCTCCTTCAAAGAGCGTCACCGCTTCCACTTCGGGCGAAATGTCGAGGTACTGACGATAGGCCTCTATGATGCCCGGCCAGGTTAGGGCTGAGCGATGAGAGAAGTCACCACGTTGCATATCGCTCTGACCACTCATCTCGTCCATGAACTACCCTTCCGTTACGACTCGCATCGAATGTCCGATCTCCTTGACCGTTCGGAGTCGTCTCAGCCCCTCAAGCGTACGAGCGATCGATCCTTCAGTCGTCGGGTGTGTCAGAAACACGAGTCGTGCCTCATCTGCGAGGCCGATCTGCTCCATCGACGATATCGAGACCTCGTTGGCTCCGAAGATCTCCGCTACCGAAGCCAAAACGCCCGGCTCATCAACTACCTCAACCGAAACGTAGAACTGCGAGGTAAGACGAGCGTAATCGACGATCCGAGCATCTTTTGTTCGCGTTCGACGCTCGGTAGAGCCGAAACGCAGATTCTGAGCAGCGTCAATGACATCGCCCATGACGGCGGAAGCCGTCGGGAGGCCACCGGCTCCGCGCCCATAGAACATCAGCTCTCCAACGGCCTCGCCCTCTACAAAAACGGCATTGAAAGCGTCTCGAACCGCCGCCAATGGATGTGTCTCAGGCAACAGAGCGGGGAAGACCCGCACCGAGAACTCGTCATCCTCACTTCTCACCACAATGCGTTCGCACTGAGCAAGCAACTTAACCACAAAGCCATGACGCCGAGCGAAGTTCACGTCACTTTCTCGCACATGCACGATCCCCTCGCATTGGACATCGTTGAATCGCACTTTTCGACCGAACGCTATCGAGGCCAAGATGGCCGCCTTCGCTGCAGCATCAAATCCTTCGAGATCGGCCCGAGGATCTGCCTCGACATAGCCAAGTTCTTGGGCGAGCTTGAGTGCCGCGCTGAAGCTGAGGTTCTCCTCGTACATCCTCGTCAAAATAAAGTTCGTGGTGCCATTGACGATTCCGGTAACTCTCGACAGCCTCTCCCCAACGAGCGATACCCGTAACGAGCGAATCAGTGGAATTCCACCGGCCACAGCAGCCTCAAAGAAAATATCTTTCCCCACGGTCTCTGCAAGATCTTCTAGCTCGAAGTAGCTCTCAGCCAGGAGAGCTTTATTCGCAGTCACGACCGATTTCGAAGCCTGAAGCGCAGCTTCAATCAGCTCCTTCGAGGCAGTCACATCTCCTATGACCTCGACAATGAGGTCGATATCTGGTGCTAGGACTACCGAACGAGCGTCCGTCGTCAACAAGGCCGGATCGACCCACTCCGGACGTTCACGGTCAAGATCTCTGACGACTACCGCAGCCAGTTCTAGGTCTTCTCCGCATCGTTCCTTGATCGATTCACGATTATCGATCAATAGTTTGATAAAGGCCGAGCCGACGTTTCCACAGCCCAATAGTCCGATCTTCACGCTTCTTCTCTTCTCTTTGACCCGAGCCCTTGGAGCGTCTCGACAGTACAGATTAGGCGTCTAACCTGACGAGGTCGTCAAGTGTCTCGCCTCTGACGACGACCCGCATCACACCCCCGCCTATAAAGACGACTGGCGGCCGAGGCACCTTGTTATAGTTCGAGCTCATTGCATAGCCATAGGCGCCAGTAACCGGAGTAACGAGCAGCTCACCGAGGCGAAGGTCTCTGGGCAGTAACCCGTCTTTCACGATGATGTCACCAGACTCGCAGTGCTTTCCAGCTACCGACCATTCTTCATCATGGAGATCGAATAGACGCTCTGCGGCATAGACGGCATAACCACTTCCGTAGAGCACTGGTCGAGGATTATCACTCATTCCACCATCGATCGATACGTAGCGACGAATACCGGGGATCTCCTTGCGCGTACCAACCGCATAGAGCGTCAAACCCGCAGTCGCAACAATCGCTCTACCCGGCTCAAGAAAGAGCTTGGTCTCTCCTGCTAGGCCGAGTCGGGTTGCCGCTTGGTCGACCGCCTTCACCCAATCCACCACGGATGGGGCAGTCTCCTCCTCGAGATACGAAACACCGAGTCCTCCGCCGAGATTCAGCTCCTCGAGCTGATATCGCTGGACGAACTCGGCTACGACCTCGACCTCCTCAGAGAAGGACTCGAGCCGGAAAATCTGTGAGCCAATATGGGAATGAAGACCTCGAAGACGCAGATTACGGTGGTTCGCTACCCATTGAACAGCACGATCAGCATCTCCGTTGCCTACATTGAAGCCGAACTTCGAATCGTCTTGACCCGTCCGGATGAACTCATGCGTATGAGCTTCAATGCCAGGAGTGAGCCGGAGCCAGATATCGATCGGCTCTTGGGTCAGGGCATTGAGTCGCTCGAGTTCATCAAAAGAGTCAACCACGATCCGCCCCACCCCGATGGAAGTTGCGTATTCGAGCTCACGGGTCGACTTATTATTGCCGTGGAACACAATCTTCGCAGGTGAGACGCCCCCTTGGAGCGCAACGTATATCTCGCCCATCGAAGCAGCGTCGAGATGAACGCCCTCCTCGGCAACGATCTCGGCCATAGCACGACACAGAAAAGCCTTCGATGCATACGCTATCGTTCCAGAGAAAGCGGCGACAGCCTCCCGCAGCCGCGCTCGAATGTGATCCTCATCGTAGACGAAGACTGGAGTTCCCACCTCTTCAGCGATTGTCCTTGCGGCCACGCCACCAATAAGCAGGTGACCATCGCTACGAACCGTCATCGTTGACGAAAAGAGGTGGGTCGGTATTCGGGGTCGACCCGCACCGACTCGATCCATCTACATCTCCTCTGGAGCATCGACTCCGAGGAGATCGAGTCCGGTCACGATCGCCACTCTAGCGACCTCAACGAGATAGAGTCGTGCGGCAACTAGCTCATCTGAGATTCCTTCCATCAGAACCGGGCAATCGTGGTAGAAGCCATGGAAGGCAGCGGCCAAGCCCTTGAGCCACGTAGTCACGCGATGCGGCGCTCGCTCGAGTGCGGAGAGCCGAACCACTTCCGGAAGAGCGATAATCTCGCGCATCAGACGAATCTCTCGAGGATGGACGAGCACTCCGAGCTCTCGAGCGTCGTCGATAGCTGCAGGAGCAATCCCTCGCTCGCTCCTCATCCGGTCGAGGGCAGCCATCCTGGCGTGTGCATACTGAATGTAGTACGCAGGGTTCTCCATCGATCGCTCCTTGGCCTCGGCGAGGTTAATCGTCGTAGCACGATCTAGCGAAGTCGACAGTGCAAGGAGGCGAGTGACCGAAGGACCCACTTCATCGACCAACCAATCCAGCGACACAGCAGTGCCCGCGCGCTTGGAGAACTTGACCGCCTGATCACCCGACTCGAGAGAAACGATCTGACCCAAACGGATCTCTAGTCGATCGACGTCGATACCAAGCGCAGCCATCGCAGCCCGCATCGACGCGACCTGACCATGATGATCTGCACCGAAGATATCAATGACTGCATCGAAGGCCCTGATAACGAACTTATTGTAGTGATACGCAATGTCGCCGGCTAAATAGGTGTAGTCACCATTCGACTTTCGCAGCACTCGATCGCGTGTGTCTCCCCACTCGGTCGATCGCAACCATAGCGCACCGTCGTTCTCAAAAACGGCTCCACGTTCAAAAAGCAGGTCGACAACGTTCGCGACGGCACCAGAGTCCTCAATCGAGGCCTGAGAAAACCAGGTATCGAAAACGATGTTCAACCGCTCTAGTGAACGCTGGATAGTAGCGAGATTCTCCTCGGCAGCCCACTTCCCCGCCTCAACAATGTCCTCTTCACCCAAGTAACGACTTGCCTGCTCGACGATGTAGTCACCGAGATATCCACCTTCAGGTGGCTCCTCACCTCTCCGTCTCGCAAGAATCGATGCCCCCAAGGTGCGAATCTGGCCACCAGTGTCGTTGACGTAGTACTCTCGAGTCACGCTATATCCGCATCGTTCGAGCACGCGCCCGAGGGCGTCTCCGTACGAAGCCCACCATCCATTACCGATATGGAGAGGTCCGGTGGGGTTCGCAGATACGAACTCCAGTTGCATCCGGGTGCCATCACCAAAATCATGTCGCGCAAAGAGGTCACGCCCCTCCTCTTTGACCTCCACCATCAGCTCGTGAAGATGGGTCGCGGCGAGCGTGAAATTGATAAATCCGGGGCGAGCAATCTCGACTTTGACGAGATGTGGAAGCGATCGAATAGCTTCAGTCGCAATCAGTGATTCAGCGATCGAAAGTGGCGGTTGGCCGATCTGTTTGGATAGCAAGAGGGCAAGATTGGTCGAGTAGTCACCGTGCTCCTCACGCGCAGGTATCTCGACATGGACACCCGAACTAGGGACCTCATGTCCAAGCTCTTTCACGGCCAACGTTAGTGATCGAACGATTTGATCTTCGCGACGCTGCAACTTCTACCTTTAACTGTTGAAGAGTTCGAAATAATGACCTCAAGAGAGAGGAGTTCGACTCTGGGTTCACCACCGATATCTACCAAAATCCTACGGTCTTAGAAGTAGAAAGGAATCACCTGCTAGCAATTGTGTACAATCGCGCAATTCGCTCGTCATGCCGAAGAGGATGCAGCCTAGACTCACCCCCATGCCCTCGTAGCTCAGGGGATAGAGCACCGGCCTCCGGAGCCGGGTGCGCAGGTTCGAATCCTGCCGGGGGCACCGACGTGTAAGGGATCGACCGCTAAGGAGTTTCCCCAAGCCCGGTCATGCAGAGTCCCCCGCGAACCTCGACTCCCAATAGAGAGCTTGTGAGCAGTACTACCTACCGAGATCGAGACTCACACACGTCGTGATCGGCCACGACGCATCGGGCCGAGCCCGATAGCGTCACGGCAACTGCTACCACCGACGTCTCCTCGGGCGACGGACGAGGAGTGAGCGCACCTTTAATACCAGCACGTACCTCACCGAAGCCTTCACGTAATATGCGTCGCGTCTCTCGTGAAGAGTTGCGCCAAGAACGAACCGATCAGACCTAAGTATGGTCGGCAGCAACCCTCCCATCACTAATACTCGCTCTCGTCACAGCTGGAGGGTTCACGCATAAAACGCTGTCCAGAGGTCTAACGTGCATCAGTACTCGTGCACCACACAGAAGAGGTGGTGATCATCTTCGCAGCTCATTAGCGACCGGTGCTGGACAGAAACATCTACGACAGAGCTCCGACTCTCAGATGCGGTCTCGCCTCTTGCAACCTCAGGTGCAAACGTCACTCACACGGGACAAACAGGCCTTCGACCACGAATCGACCTGACCCGAGATCGCAACAGCTATCAGAGCGGAATCGCAAATGGTACGACTCAGGGAAGTCCATGCTCTCACCCAAACCACCGAGAGGACTCGAAGTGTCTCTTCTTGGCGACGATCGACTTCAAACTAGCGAGCGCCCAAAGTGTACCCAAGACTCCAATGTCCGTGCCGAATGGCCTTCTACGATCTCCACACGCGTATCACAGAGACCACCATCGACCAAGCGTACAAAAACCTCTTCTACGAGCGCAGACGGAAGGGTCAGCACCTCCATCTACCCCAAAGAGAGGGCAAGTCGACACACACGATCGCAGGATCTTCGTTTCGATGATCGCACGTAACGGCCTCCCAACAGACGGACACCGAGAAGGACATATGCGTCAAGGCTGCTCGAGTGCGAATCGAATCGCTCGACCGAGAGCCCAATGCATCCTCAATCCGCACCGCGCGACCGGTGAGTCTCCCAACAGAGCCCGAGGGTCGCTCGCGCAACTGCCACAAGCCACGGTCACTACCGCAAAGCACAGCACGCAGTGAGCGATACGGCGCTAAAAGCACATGCAGTCGTGACAGGCTCGACATCTATCGACATGCTCGCACAGCTACTCACCTCCTCGACGAACTGGCTCATGCCACTTCGTCGAGGGTGACTCCATTCGGAGGTTCACCGAACTACTACGCAAGAAGCTCCTGGCCTACAACGTGCATGAGAAGCTCGTGCGAGGATGAATCCAACGCATGCGTCGAGT
>JAJYZP010000066.1 GCA_021799875.1 Actinomycetes bacterium
CGCAGCTACCTCTAGTGGATCAACGTTATTGCCACGGCTCTTTGACATCTTCTCGCCAGAGGCGAGAAGCCAACCGTGAACCACAAACGATGACGGCGGCTCAATCCCCGCCGCCATACACATTGCTGGCCACCACACGCAGTGAAACCGAAGAATATCTTTACCGAGCACATGACAGACCGAGGGCCACCAGTGGTCAAAGTTCGCTTGATCTTCTCCATAGGAGATGGCCGTAAGGTAGTTGATCAGGGCGTCGTACCAAACGTAAAAGACGTGATCTGTGTCCCACGGGACCGGTACACCCCAATCGATCGAGGTTCGCGAGATAGATATATCGTCGAGACCACCTCGAATAAAACCGAGAGCTTCATTTCGGCGAGATACCGGAAAGACTGCTCCAGGATTCTCGTCATACCAGGACTTCAAACGATCCTCGAACGCAGACAGACGAAAAAAGTAGTTCTCTTCCGACATCTCAATGACCGGCTTGAGGTGCACGGTACAGAGCCCACCGTCAGTGAGCTCCTCTTCGCTGTAGTACGCTTCGCAGGCCACACAGTACAGACCTACGTAGGTGTCTTTGAAGATATAACCATTGTCGTAGATCCTCTGCAGGAACGCTTGCACGGTTCGATAGTGCGCGGGCTCAGTCGTTCGCAAAAAACGATCGTTGGAGATACCAAGGTCTCTCCACGCATTGGAAAAGTTCACCGACATTCGATCCACCCACTCTTGCGGTGTCGCTCCACTATCGTGAGCAGCCTGTGCTACCTTCAGGCCGTGCTCGTCGGTGCCCGTCAAAAAGAAAACTTCACGTCCTCGAAGCCTCGCCCACCGTGCAATTGCGTCGGAAACTACCATGGTGTAGGCATTTCCAAGATGTGGCCTTCCGTTGACATAGTAGATCGGCGTCGTGAGGAAGAGGGGTTGAAGCCGTTGATTCATAGCGCGTCGTTCTCCAGTCGTCAATGACACCGTCGAGCCTACCTCCCCCCATCGGAGGGATCTCTCTGAGAGAACTCGATCTGGTCGGCTTCCGAACCACGGAGTAGACGTTCGTAGGCGTCTCCTTTTGAGATTCCGGTAGCCTTCGCCAAGATCTCCGAGCTCACTTTCGTTGGAAGCCGATGCCGTTGAAGAATCTCAATTAGGTCATTGGAGACGACAGGATCGTCGAGATTCGCTACTCGACTCAAAGACCCAGCATCAGCGGCCGCCACAACGAGGACAAACTCGCCTCGTAGAGTCCTCTCGTCTATCCACCTCAGGAGGTCACCAATGGTTCCGTGAAAAAACTCTTCATACTTCTTGGTCAACTCGCGACCAACGACAACTCGCCTCTCGGACCCGAAGGTCGACTGCAGTTCAACGACCATTTCGGCGAAACGATGAGGAGCCTCGAACAGCACGATTGGCACTTCGCTAACGCTTAAGCGCTGCAGCACCTGTCTCCGTTTACCTGCTTTCGCAGGTAGAAAGCCTTCAAATCGAAACTGCGAGACGTCAAAGTCGGCGGCCGCCACGATGGTCGCCACTGCGGACGGACCTGGTATTACTGAAACACTGCCGCCAGCATCCACAACAGCACGGACCAGGGACGTACCAGGATCCGAAACCGACGGCATACCAGCATCGGAGACCACCGCTACCGATCGACCTCCACAGACCCATGCCGCCACTGTCTCACCCGAGACCGCGCGTGGGCCGCGCAGTGCCACAATGTTTTTCGGCCATAGCCCAACCGCTCGCAGCAGAACGGTAGTAACACGGGTATCCTCCGCAACGATGACATCAGCACTCTGTAGCGCAGCAAGAGCCCTAGAGGAGAGATCTCCGAGATTTCCGATCGGAGTGCCAATAACCATCAGTGGCATCGGCGAGTGGTCGCCTGCAGTCGCCTCTCGAGGATCGTTGTCAGCCGTGGGCTCAATTCCTTCAACCTCGTTCGTCATGACGTACTCCTCAAGTGGAGCTCAACTCGTTGGAGACCTCAAGCTGATCGCCAACCACGACCGACCAGCGCCGCCCTAGCTCTATTGGAACGACGATAGTCCTTGGCAAGAGGGGTGAGTGCACGTGCACGCGTCGCGATGAGACCATCGCAGTTCGCCGGATTACCAAGTTTACATCGCAGTCCAAGACCAAAAAATCTCGGCGACTCGTAACGCATTGGAGAGCAAACCCTCCTTCCAGCATGACGCAGGATGTCTCTTCGATCAGCCTCCGCCAACGCAACCGGTCCCGCAGCGTCGTTGCGACTCTGACATTTCCTAGCACCAAAGCGTCACACAAAAGCCAAGGCAACGAACCGCTACCGCCAGGTCCCGCTCAGATGCAATGTCATAAGGTCCACCATAGCTAGCACATCTGGATACGTAGGACCAGACCCAGGACCAAACGTCACCCTCGTTCTCCATGGCTCTCCGTACTGGTTACGCAACCTGCGACGATGGCCTTGACCGACCCTTCTCCATTGGCAACGGACAGCAGGTCGGTACCCGCTTTCATTGATCCGTAGCTTTACCACGGGAGTGATCGAGATAAGTACTGGTGACCGTAGGAGAAGGTGACGGCAGGTGATAGTGCCTCCATCCTCTATAGTTATTGGGCTATGTCAAAAAGAACGAACAAACGACGTCTCCGAACGAAGAAGAAGGCAAACCACGGGAAGAAGCCGAACTGCGGAAGAGGCTAGCGGTATAGCCCTAACTCGTCACGCCCCACCACCGAGTTCGCTTGGTAGCGAGGGGTACAATAGAGCCTTGGGACCGGCAATGCGTAGCTCGCTATGGTTTAGGGCTTAAAGAGCATAAGGTAGAATGCCGCTACGTACAAGATTACGCAGATACCGACACCTCGCTCGAGTTTCCGTGCAACAGTAACGGTCTGGTCGTGGTTACTCACCACAACGCTACCAAAGAGCTTTGAGACCGGTGATACCACCATCCCAACGACTCCCGCCGATATAATCCAAAGAGTCACCGCTTCGTAAAACCAAGCGTCGTGGAGTTCACCCTTCGACTTCATTGCTATCGCAACGATGATTCCGAATACCGGCACCAGGTAGACCATAAGCTGGGCAAGATTTCTTGAGCCGTCGAAGTAACGCCGCACGGCATCGGTTGGTCCGAGACGACGGGCTTGGTGGGCATAGGAACCGGTCATAGCCAGCGACCCGTAGCCCAAGAGCCCGACGATCACGTGAGCCAAGAGGAGAAAATCGAGGATGGGCGAGCGTAGGGTCACGATCGACCTCCACGCAGCGAACGAATGACACCCTCAATAATCTCCAGCGCTCGGTCGATCTCAGCAACGGTGGTCGTGACGCCGAGGGACCAACGCAGACATGATCGTCCGGCAGCGTCGCTGTAACCCATAGCCTTGAGCACATGACTGGGCTCTAGCGCCCCCGATGCGCACGACGCTCCTCCCGAGAGTGCGAGCCCCTGCTCATCAGCGAGAAAGATCGCCTCCTCGTTCGCAATCCCCTCCACTACCGAATTTGTGATCCCAGGCACTCGTGGTGCAAGCCGGCCCACGATCTCGATGGACGAATCAATGTCGACAAGGCCGCTCTCCAAACGAGACTGCAGAGCTTCAACTCTGAGATTGTTCTGATCCCGAAGCGCACACCGCTCCTCTAACGCCAGGACCGCCGATGCAATACCCGCAACATTTTGACTACCACTACGGAGCTCAAACTCTTGGCCCCCACCACGAAGCAGCGGCAAGGTCTCGACCCCACGGCGACGAAGAACGATGCCAACGCCCCTCGGACCACCAAACTTATGCGCCGAGAGCGTTGCCAAATCTACCTCACTCAAGGATTTTTCAAGATCGAGCCAAGGTGCACCCTGGACCGCATCGCTAAAGAGCAGTGCTTGTGGGGCGTAGCGACGACGGAGATCTGCAATGGAGCTCAGGTCGCTCACGACTCCCGTCTCATTATTGACCGCCATAACCACCATGAGGCCAACTTGGTCACCGAGAGCTGCCAAATCGTGCTCGAGTCTCTCAACGTCAATCACGCCGTTGCGATCGACCTCAATCCACGAGACGTTCGTCCGAGATCGCAAGGGTTCCAAGACACCGTGGTGTTCAACCCTGGTGGAGAGGATCCGCGCCTGAGGTGGGAGCACAGGGCAAAGGACTGCGAAGTTATCTCCTTCGGTGCCTCCAGAGGTGAAGACGACCTCCGACGGGTCTCTTCCCAGCTGTTGAGCGCAACGTTCTCGCGCATCTTCAAGAATGGCCTTCGCTTGCCGGCTCTGACGATGGAGACCACTCGGATTACCGAAATACTGCGCAGCAACCTCGCTGTAGCGGGCAAGTGCAGCCGGAGTCATCGGCGTCGATGCTGCGTGGTCAAGATAGATATCCACATCGGCCATGATAGAGAGACCAAGCTTAGAAGCAGCGCGTACGGCACTGCAGGGCCCACGAGCTCGTACCCATTACCGGCCGAATTCACCGAGCAAGCGCCCCGTAGAGCACAGCTCAGAGCTTTGAAAGGAGTTGAAGAGTGAAACGACGGCATCGCCCTCCTTGCTGGTGTGGCCGGCTCTTCATGGTCCAATCGCTCTACCCGAGCCCGAGAACGCGCCCGACAACTGAGCTGGTACTTGTCCAGGCCTACTGGTACTTAACCCACCGACGAGATTCCCAGCGGAGACAGCCCGAAAGATCGGTAGATCAAATGAAATCTACCCGTTGAACGACTGCAAGAGTAAGGTCACAATTTCGTTGTCATCACAGTTTGACGTGACTGGTGGCCACGACTCTTCCGTTTGAGGTAACGATCTCGATCTCTCGAGCATGGCTCCAACCTGCCGGGAGCGGTGTCGCCCAGGAGGTATGAGACCGAGCAACGAAAAAACGTCCGAGGTCGACGGCGGACCCGTCTGGCTCGGTTAGTCGACAGCGTACGTAACCACGATCTTTCACGTTGGTAAGGTCGACGATCATCCATGCGGTTGAACCCTGATAGATCGCAGCTGAACCGATATCAGATCGCGCAGACGTAAGGCTTACGACCAGCGGTGCTAGTGCCCTTCCGTGCACCGTAACCGACTTCGGAGAACTGGACGATCCACCGAGTCGGCCAATAACACTCCCGCCAATGACGAAACTTCCGATGGCGATCACCACAACGCCAACCATTGACAGCGCTAGCCTGCTGCGTTGCCGATAAGGGTGTCGGGATCCATTCGCTCTACTTCTACGAGATAGTCGACCCACCGGAGCGTGGCACGAGGTTGTCAACTCTCCAATCCTCTGTCCTCTCTCATTCTGAAGCAGCGTGGAAGGCTCGGCCGCTATCGAAGAGAGAACCCGCTCCTCAAATCCAATTGGAGGATCGACCTCAGGTGCAAGGAGCATCAGCGCATCGATATCGGATGAGCCCACCGCCACCTCGCCCCGACACCGCTCGCACTCCCCGAGGTGCTGTTCGAAGTTGAGAGCACGCTCAGGATCTAAATTGCCGAAGATAAAAGCGACTCTATCATCGTCAAAATACTCGCAATCTCGAGTGGGAAAGCGTTTCACGGATTGAGGTATCCTTCAGCCGTAAACTGTTTGCGCAGGTTCCGCAGGCCACTGCGAATTCGCGTCTTCGCAGTACCGAGTGGAATCGACTCATCGACAGCTATTTCGTTCGCCGTCCGGCCGTAGAACGAGGCGAGGATCAGAGCTCTTCGTTGCTCTGGTGGAAGCTGCTCAAGAGCGTACCGCAGAAACTCCACCGAATCCCCCACGACCACCTCCTCCTCGGGAGATCGATTGTCACTCTGGAGTTCGTCACGGTAGAGAGCCTCGGGATCGACTCTGGGTAGAGTCCGGACTCGAACTCTATCGATCGCTACATGACGAGTGATCGTCAGGACCCACGACGTGACCGATCCGCGTCGCGGATCGTACATGGCGGCGTGACGCCAGATCTTGAGGAGAGACTCTTGAGCTATCTCCTCAGCCAATGGCTCGTCGTTCGCAATCATGAGAGCGAGCCCATAGACGCGCCGCTGAAACCGCCGAACAAAAACGGTTATTGCTTCGGGAATGCCCTGTGCCATGGCAAGCAGGAGCGTTTCGTCAGTCGTCTCGGGTGAGATCTCATCGAACTCCATCACTGCACTATCCTACGCATTCCATTTGCTGAGAGATTTTCACTAGTCAAAGATCAGCAAATTCAATTCATGCAATCCATCGACCACTTTCGCTCGTAGCTCACTGTGTCATGAGAGCATCCTCTCCAAGTAGTAGTCAGAAAGGACCACTGTGATACCGCAGCGTCACTCATCAACAATCGTCAGAGGCTCACGGCCGCACGAGCTCGGCAGGATTCTCGCCCTCGCCTCCACCACGCTTGCTGCGACCGTAGTTGCCATCGGGCTACCGGCATCGGCGCAAGCACAGCCCCTGTCCCACACCAAGAAGCACGTCGCACATGTCAAGATCGCTAAAGTCGTCTTCGCAAAAAAGCGTTCCCCATACGGCACCATCCTCACCGGAGCCCACGGTCGAACTCTCTACATTCACACCACCGACGGACCCAACCGCGCAACCTGCACTGGAAGCTGCGCTGCAATTTGGCCGCTGGCAACGGTCTCCGGTTCGACCAAGATCGGACAGACCGTCAAAGGGCTAGGTTTCTACAAGCTCAAAGACGGCAAGAAGGTCCTGACAATCGATAAGCATCCGCTGTACTACTTCGCTGCCGACACCTCCTCCAGCGTTCAAGGCGAGGGCATAGCGCACGTCTGGTACGTCGTCAACACGGAAGGTCGACCTGTCAAAGCGGCGCTTGGAAAAGTCGCCACCGTTCAACACAAGAAGAAGACCTCCTCAAACTCTGGCTACTCCTACTAGCTTTTGGCAACCACCTAGAAACCCAGAGACCTGAGGTCTGCATCGGGGCGATCTCGTAACGAAGGATCATGCACAAGCAGATCGCCCCATCTTCTTTTCGCCTGCTACTCGAGTACTGTTGCTCGTCGAATGCACAACGATCCGTCCCGGATCAAGAGCTCCAGTTCGGCACCGGGTCAACTTCGCACAATCACACGGAGAACAAACTACGCTACAACTGTACGACCTATCGAAGTCCTGCCTTAGGTCTTACTGATTTGCCTCGAAGTACCGGTTCCTAACTAGGGGAAGTTCCAAAGCACCCCGACGATTCAGCCAAGGAGCTGCATACCATCAACACCATGAAGACGAATAACCAGTTGAGGCTCGATCCTCTCACCGGTCGGTGGATAGCCGTGGCAGAAGGGCGATCGTATCGACCATCGGCCTTTGCTCCAGATTCAGACCTCCCATTCCACCACAACGATCTGCCTTGCCCCTTCTGCCCAGGATCAGAGAGCTCCTCACCTCCAGCTCTGGAGACATATGGACCCTCTGGTTCGTGGACCGTACGAGTAGTTCCGAATCTCTATCCGGCCTTCGATGGCGACGAACCCATGGTCACTACGACGAAAGGTCCGGTCTTCACCCAAGCACCGGCGTCAGGGATCCATGAAGTCCTGATCCTCTCCCAAGATCACGCATCCGGTTGGGCCGACCTCGACGATCGACAGCTCGCCGTAGTCATGTCTGCGATTCGAGATCGAATGGACGCTCACGCCCACTCGAAGGTCATACGATACTCCCAAGTAATCGTCAATCACGGGCGCTCTGCCGGTGCATCGATGGAGCACCCGCACGGTCAACTCCTCGGAATCTCTTTCGTGCCTCGAGAGCTCTCCGACGAACAAGCTGGATTCGCTCGATTCGTAGGTGGCTGCGTCCTGTGTGCAACAATTGAACTAGAGCGGACCGCTGGATCCCGAATGATCTGCGATAACGATGAGGTGATCGTCATCGCCCCATACTGGTCCGCCGTCCCGTTCGAGATGTTGGTTATCCCTACATCGCACAGTGCACATCTACATCTCTCCTCTCCATCGACACTCAGTGAAGTCGGCTCGGTCATTAACCGTGCACTACGCATGCTCCGAGAGGCCACCGGACATAGTGCCTACAACCTCGTGTTCCACTCTTCCCCTTATCGCGCTTTTGGCAACTTCCACTGGCACGTTCACATTCTCCCAAAGCTCACCACAAAAGCGGGGTTTGAACTCGGGACCGGAGTCGCAATTAATATTGTCTCCCCCGAGGACGCAGCACAGACCCTTACCGGATCGCCCGACCTCCTCGATAACGAAGCGATCTAAGCCAGACCACGCACATACCATAAACAAAGGGAACGTCTTTGACTACAACGATCGAGATCCAGCACAATATACCGGCGCCCATCTCGCTCGTATGGAGCGAGCTCGAGCAGCTCGATCGACACGTGCTCTGGATGACGGACGCCGTTCGAATTGATTTTCAAAGTGACCAACGCAAAGGAGTTGGAACTCGCTTTATCTGTCTCACCAAGGTCGGACCACTCAGTGTCAACGACCACATGACCGTGACGAAGTGGGTCGATCACCACGCCATATCGGTCGAGCACAAAGGACTATTCAAAGGAGTTGGAACCTTTAGTCTTGAGGCAATCGGACCCGATTGGACGCAAGTACAGTGGCATGAAAGTCTCGACTTCCCGCTCCTGTTCGGGCGCGGACTAGGGGAAGCGATCGCTTCCCCACTCCTCCGATCGATCTGGAGAAAGAATCTTCGTCGCCTCGAGGAAACCGTCATACCAAAAGTAAATAAGGAGAGAAACTCATGAAGACCACTGAAGGCCGAGTACAGTTCAGAGACTTCGAGACCTGGTTTCAAATCTGCGAGCCAGATGCTGGTTCCGATACATCCAAGGCGCCACTTGTTCTCTTACATGGGGGTCCAGGCGTACCCCACAACTATCTTCGCTCCATGGTCGACTTCACCGATTTTGGTCGCACGATTATCTTCTACGATCAGATCGGTTGTGGGAACTCCACCCATCTCCCAGACGTCGAGCCAGAGTTTTGGCAGCCGACACTCTTCGCTGACGAGCTGGATAACCTCCTTGGCAACCTCGGAATCGCAGATCGATACCACCTCTTGGGACAATCATGGGGTGGAATGCTTGCCCAAGAGCACGCTGTTCGACAACCTAGCGGACTTCGTTCTCTCGTACTCTCAAATACGGCCGCTGCGTTCCCTCACTTCATCGAGGCGGCTCAAGCCCTCATCGCTAAACTCCCCGATGATGTCCAGAATCAGCTCCGTATCCACGAGGAGTCTCAGACCTACTCACACCCCGACTATCTTGCGGCTTGTGACGTCTTCTATCGACGACACGTCCTGCGTCTCAAAGAGTGGCCACCAGAGGTCGAGCGGTCCTTCGCCCTCCTTGATGAGGACCCAACGGTCTATCACGTGATGAATGGACCTTCAGAGTTCCACGTGATCGGAACCGCCAAGGAGTGGAGCTGCGTTGAACGGCTTCCGCTGATTCAAGTTCCCACGCTCGTGCTCTGTGGTCGCCACGACGAGGCAGCGCCAGAGATCCAAGCCCCACTGCTGGAAGGTATCTCCAACTCCAAGCTCGTGATCTTCGAGGAGTCCTCACACCTTTCCTTCTGGGAGGAGCGTGGCTTGTATATGGAGACCGTGGAAGACTTTCTCTCTCAACACGACTAGCTCAAGATAGTACGCTCATGAGCACCACCGTCACGCACTCGTCACAGCACACGGCCTCCCCTTCGGGACTCTGCCTTTGCAAGAGATACCTATCTCCTGTGCACAGGTGTGTGAGAGTTCGAGGCAAGGAGCCAAGGTGGTAAATGGGCTCCTCGAACCAGCTCCACACCTCTTTCCCACAGAAACTGAAGTAATCTTGTAGCGAGCACTAGAGTGACGCGCCAGAAAGCACGCTATCGATTCCGGATTCATGCCTTCTGGCTACGTAGTAGCGGTAGAACACCTCACGGTATCACGACGTCTCGTTGCAAGGAGTGTTCCGCAATCTCACAATCGTTCGCCGCCACAGATGCGCTCATCTGTGATACTCAGCGACAAGACGACCAGACACCACAAGATATCTGTCGCCAAAAGCTCTCCATAGTAAGACTTAAGTTTGCACCAGAGCCAGAGCAGAGACCACCCTTGACAGGGGTATCGTCACCGTGGTAGCGAGACGACGTTTCCCAGGTGGTGGGATAGTTCTCGTACTCGTTGTACTGAGAGAGATCTATGTCGTGGCATAACCTGTCTCGTGATCGTTACAGGTCTTATCGAAGATGTCAGATGCTCCCTGTCAACGGACATGCAATACTGCATGTCCGTTGACACTCACTTCGCAGCACTCTCGATGATCGCTCCCTCTCCAGTTCGCCAAGAGCACGCTGTTGGTGATCGTTGCTTTGACACCCTCAGCCCCTGCAGGTGATCACCTACGCTACGTCTCAAGCTGCAGCTTCGTGGCTGTTTGCGAGACTACGAACAGACACACAGAGAACTCCACAGCTCTCAGCTGTGAGCTCTCATCGTGGACGAGCATGAGAACGAGACCTTCGCAGAGAAGACTTTCCTCTACTACAGCGTATGTTCACCGAACGGGCTTTCGGAGATGCCAGTATTAGGAGGTCGTTCATCAAGCTGGTCCGTGTACCGACCGCTATCACTCGCTCGGCGATAAGATCACTCGCCCCTGCAAACCGAGGACCAGGTAAATCAACTCTACGCCCGACCCTGAGAACTCAGCCGCACACTCAACCACTTGCCCGAAGGAGAAAGAAGCTCGGTCGCCCTTTCTGCACCAAGATCAAGGGGTGGCGGAACCTCCTACAATCGGGTAGCGCAAGACCAACGAGCTTGCTGCGCCTAGAAACTGCTCACCACCGAACCCATAGAAACCGCCATCGCTCGTCGCCAGACCATATCCGGAAGTAGCACCCCTCCACATCCCTATCACAGGAGCGCCAAGAGAGGTATGGCCCAGTGAACCATCGAAGCTCGCATCTCCAAAGTTAAACACTCCTCCATCGGATGCAACGAGCCAGTAGCCTTTACCATCGGGTGTCGATGCCATACCCACAATGGGCTTATTGAGGGTCATGGCACCTG
>JAJYZP010000067.1 GCA_021799875.1 Actinomycetes bacterium
CGATCCAGCCCAGCAGAGAACAAACAACAGAGGACGATCACCAGTGACATCACCTAGCAACCTTATGCCCACCGCGTTCATCGGACACGGCTCGCCGATGAACGCTATCGAACCCAACCCGTGGTCCCCTACTTGGCGATCGTTTGCTCAACGCTTGCCCAACGTTCGAGCCGTACTTTGCATCTCAGCCCACTGGTACGTCACCGGCACCGGCGTCACCGCCATGACGCGCCCCCGCACAATCCACGACTTTGGTGGTTTTCCTCAGGAGCTCTTCGAGTTCGACTACAGTGCTCCTGGCGATCCTGAGCTAGCCCATACCATCGCTTCCGCTCTCGCCCCTCTCGAGGTCTCTCTCGATCACGAGTGGGGACTCGACCACGGAACTTGGTCCGTCCTGTGCCATATGTTTCCCACCGCTACCGTACCGGTTGTACAGCTCTCCATCGATGCAACACAGAGTGCGACCTTCCACTTCAACCTAGCGCAACGCCTGCGAGAGCTACGAGCTAACGGTATCTTCATACTTGGCAGTGGAAATCTCGTCCACAACTTACGAGCAACCTTCCGAGCACCAGGGGGATTTAGTGCCGCTCCGCTCGATTGGAACGTTCGCTTCGACGGCCTGGTCCGAGAGCTCATTGATGATCGCAACGATCTCCGTCTCACCCGCTACGACGAACTCGGTCCCGATGCATCACTCGCGATCCCGACTCCCGATCACTACCTACCCTTGCTCTACGTTCTCGGCGCTCGCTACCCCGAAGAAGAGGTCCGATTCATCACCAGTGGATACCAAGGCGCAGGCCTCTCGATGACCAGCGTAACCTTCGGTGACGCCGTTGACACCAACGTGTAAACACCAAAGAGAACGGTTACAACTCCAATCGGTCGCGCTCTAGCGTCGCGTCAAACACGCCAAAGAGTAAACACAGCGGGCTCGACCACCTCTCACGAAGTGGCCACGCTCGCTCACAAGCCCGATCGCTCTCAGCTTCAACAAACAAGTTCAAGAGCCGCAGATCGCACGCTGTTCGAAGAGATCGGGGTATGAAGTCGTAGCGATGGTTCGCTACTAGCTACTTCATGAGTAAGATACGACCGCACTCCGAGCAGCGACTCCGCCGAGAGAGATCGCTCTCAGCGTTCGTCGATCGAACCGTATCGACCTCGAAGACCGAGAGCGTAGAGTTACAGTACTCACAACGTCCGTCGGTCAACATCGTGAAGACCACGCCAGAGGTCTTCCTCGAGAGGCGCTGGTAGAATTCCCTCGAAGCGGGAGCAAGCTCTTCGACCGCAGAAGAGATTGCGAGATCGAGGCGCTCGAGCTCATCGTTGAGCTCCTGTTCAGCACCTCGCCACTCCTCTTTGCGGTCACGCAGATCTACTGTGGCGGTCTCGAGCTCTTGTCTCAAGCCCTCAAGCCGCTCCTCCGCCGACTCCAACGTAACGAGCCGCTCGAGAGCTTCGGCCTCAAGCCCACCCACTCTCTCTTCGACGATACTGATCTCATGAGCCATCGCTTCAGCTGAGCGGTACTCGACCCCACTGACCGACGATGCTGCATGCTGCAGGCTCAGAAGCTTATGGCGCAGGGTAGAGGCCTCCGCCTCAAGAGAACTCTCGTCGTTTCGTAGCCCCTGAACCTCTGCTTCAAGGCCTGCCAGCGTCGCCTCGAGCTGCGCGTAGTTACTGCGTGCCTCCTCGTAGCGACCTCGAATCTCACTGTGATCTAACTGCGCGACAAGACGTTGACGAGACGACTCGAGCGCCGCAACGTGAGCGAAGAGCTCAACAGATTCCACTGCACTTCCTCACTTTCACCTCTAGTAGCAACTCGATCTCGACGCGGACTTAACCACTCGGCGTTGTCGTCGAAGTCGTCGAAGTCGGAGTGGTCGTCGCACTCGGTGTTGCGGTTGAGACCGTCGTCCCTGGGACGCTTGAGGACGTCGTCGAACTCGCAACGGTCGTCGAGGTCGTTGACGTAGTCGATGTTGTGGAAGTCGTTGGTGGGGTCATGATCGATCCAGGAGAGTCGACCGGCACCAAGAAGACTCCCGGCCCAATGGAGTTCGGCGCTGGAGGGGAGAAGTTGACGACCGGATAGTTCGCCATGGCACTCGCCATAAACGCGTGCCAGATCTCCGTTGGGTAGGTTCCGCCGTAGACGTCTACCGGCGTGGCTGGTGGACGCATCGGAATTGCACCGCTTGGCGCTCCCATCCACACCGAGGTCACAAGTTGCGGCGTGAAACCATCGAACCACCCGTCCGTAAAGTTGTCGGTCGTTCCAGTCTTTCCCGCTGCTGGGCGACCGATGTTGGCAGCGGTACCCGTACCGTACTGGATAACCTGCTGCAACACGGAGATCGCAAGTCGACAGAGCCGCGCTGAAACCACTCTTTTACCAACGATCGGCGCTCGATAGAGCGCTCGACCACTGCTCGAATCGATCGAGGTGACAAAGATCGGCTTATGGTAGACGCCTAGATCGTCAACGGTCGCATAGGAAGATGCCATTTCCAACGGAGTAACGTCGATCGATCCGATCACCATCGAGGGAATCGCCGGAACGGGGGTCGTCACCCCGAGAAGGTGTGCCATATTCACAACGTTTTGCAGCCCAATCTTCACCCCAAGGCGAATGTATGCGCAGTTGATAGAGTCAGCCGTAGCCTTGTAGATCGAGACAATTCCGAGCCCTGGTTCTGCGTTGTGCGCAATGTAGGGGTTGGGAACGATATGAGGAAGGGTAAAGGTACATGGAGCGGTCCCGTCGATGGTATCCTTGGGGCTGTACCCTTGCTGGAGAGCGGCGAGGAGCGTGAAGAGCTTGAAGGTTGAGCCTGGTTGGCGCCCTGTCCCTCCACGACCGGTCACTACGTCGTACCCACCGGCACCACTGTCGGGATTACCCGAGACGAGGTCCTCAACGTAGCCATTCGATGGATTGATCGAGACCAGCGCAGAGGTAAAGCGACCATTGGTATTCGGTGTGTACTGCTTCGTAGCGGCCTCCGCCTCGCTTTGGAGCGTCGGGTTGAGCGTGGTATGGATCGAGTAGCCGTTATTCGAGAGACTCTGGAGGCGCTGCGCAGGCGTAGCGCCTAGGAAGAGATAGCTGGGCGAGTGCAGAAGCTGGAACTCCACGTCAGCGGTGAAACCCGAGGGGCTCAAGATTGGAGGACGATGCGATACCGTGGGCAACGGCTCGGCTTGATACTTCGCCAACTCAGCAGAGGTTAAATCGTGATACGTATGCATCTGAGCAAGGGCGAGGTTGCGACGAAACAATGCCGCCTTAGGATGGTAGAACGGGTCCAACCCGCTTGGATCTTCGATCAGTGACGCAAGCAGCGCCGCTTGCGCCGGATCGAGCTGTGAGACCGATTCACCGAAGTACGTCTTTGCTGCGGCGCCAATCCCGTACGCCCCTTCCCCAAAGTAGACCGTATTCAGGTAGTCCTGAAGGATCTGATCTTTCGACATCTGACCCTGGAGACGGAAGGCAAGAATGGCTTCATGAATCTTACGAGAGAGAGTCCTCTGCGGTGTGAGAATCGTATTTTTCACGAGCTGCTGGGTGATCGTCGACCCACCTTGAAGCCCGGCATTTCCAGAGGCATCCGCAGTAGCAGCTCGCACGATGGACTTGAGATCGAGCGCGCCGTGGATGAAGAACGCATGATCTTCAACGTCGAGAACGGCTCTAACGACGAGATGAGGCACTTGGTCGAGCGTGACCGGCGCTATGAACTGGCCATCGCCGATGGTGTAGAGCAAGCTTCCATTGCTGGCATAGATGTTCGAAGGAGCTCCGAGTGTTCGCAACTGCAGCTTCGCCGAGAGTGTCCCAGGCTCTTTGAGAAGGGTAAAGTTGTAGAACGCCGGAACCAAGAGCGCAAGACCCAGCGCAAGCAGTACACCAAGCACCACTACCTCTCTCGAGGCTCGCAAGAAAAACTTAGCTATCCGCATCGGCGCTCCGCTACCAACGTCGGTTCATAGGTGAACCGACATCGAGACTGTGAGAGTTAACAATCCAAGTATGAAACACGGTACCGATACCCTAACGGCGATTGTAGCGAATCTCATCGCTCGAATCTTCACTCCGACCTCCGAGGCTAAGGAGAGCCACAGAATCGATGCGAGGGATCCGGTAACCAACAACGATGGACCCATGTTGACTCCAAGTAACGCAGCCCAGCGTAGTACTGAAGGCTCGGTCTTGAGCAGAACGACCAGAACCGAGATGGCCGGAATGTTATTCGCAACGGTCGCCAAGACAGCGCTCACAACGCCGATCAGGAGTACATCGACCGGTCCACCTCCAAGGTGGGTCGGGGTCCCGAGTCTGCCTCCGAGCTCGATAGCGGCCAGAGCAGCGGTCCCAACGGTCACGGCCGGAACATAGGGAATCATCGAAAGAGGAGAGCGCCGAAGGTAGGCTATCAACACGATGTCCAAGGCGCCCGCCGCCTCCCACGGCGCAATACCAACGTAAGGTCCGAACACGAAACCTACGATCGCCGCAATTGCTATCGTGCCGCCGATCCGAAGTACATTGTGACGAACATCGGACGCTCCTTCGCTTAGTCCCCCCTCCAGCGAAGACGGCATCGGCGTTACCTCGCCGAGAAGACCACGAAATGAGCGATGCCAGAGGGGGTAGCCAACGACGATCGCAATGACCGAGGCCGGAGCGAGATGGAGCAGGAAGGCACCGGGAGTCAGATGGTAGACCCCTGCTGCGATCAGATTCGTCAAGTTCGACACAGGTAGCACCGAAGAGGCAAGAAGCGCTAACAGCAGGGGCTGAAAGACATAGGGTTCAGGGTCCCGACCATTTTGAATCGCCACGCGCCCATAGAGTGGCGTGAGCAAGACCACGGACGCATCGAGATTCAAGACGATCGTGACCAAGGAAGCGACGATCCACAGTATTGCCGGAGACGCAGAGGGTGCAACCCTGCGCGCAAGTTGACGAAAAAAACCGAGTTCATCGAGGAGTACCCCGAGCGGCACGGCCATGACAAGAAACGCTATCGCTTGCACGACGCTTCCCACCTCAGGGTGAGGGCTCCTACCGCCACCCACCAGCACCGCAACTGAGATACCGAGGAGTGGAAGCGAGAGATACCAGAACTTCGGTCTCCATCGCGCAACGACCGCAACCACTACCGCAAGTAGGGCAACGAGAACGACGAGCAGCGTCACTGCGTTTGGTTCACCCCACCTCGTGAGACGATCGACCTACAACGCGCAAAGCAGGTCGAACCAGAACAATCGTTAGGTCGTGAAGGTTCTGCTACCGCTCAGCCCTCACATAACTCCCACGGCCCAATGAGACGCTCTGGGCAAAATCCGTCGACTCGTCGACACCCCCGTGCACCTCTGTGATCCAAGGGAGTCGGCTCTTCAAAATTCTCTCAACACCGAGCTTGATCGTCGTAGTAGAGATAGCGCACGAAGAACAGGCGCCTTCAAGTTGAACCTCGACCTTTCCGGTCTCAACGTCGAAGGAGGTGATGACAAGATCACCACCATCCGCTTGCACAGCCGGCCTCATCATCGCAATCAACGCACGAAGATCGGCCTCTCGCTTCTGCTTCTCGCTCTCTTCCATTCTCACATCTCCTCATAATTCGAGTGCCAAACAAGTGGTTGCGGCTCTCTTTGCATCGCCATGGACGCCCTGTCTACGACTTCTACCAAGGTCAACACCGTCCAACACGCCACGATTCCTTGCGGTCGATCGCCGGAGCAGCTACCACCACGACGGCGAGGTGGAGCCTCTAGCGCCTCAGACGAGCCTCCCTCGAAGAGCTGCCTTCGCCAGCTCCTGATCGCCCCCTTAGTGACGAGCGATCGCCGCGTTGACCTCTTGTTCAGCAGCGCTGAGATCTCGCCATCCTTCAATCGTCACCGACTTGCCTGGTTCGAGATCTTTGTAGTGAGCAAAGAAGTGTTCCACTTCGTCCCGAACAGCTTGGGGGACGTCGCTTAGGTCCTGAAGGTGAGACCAGCGTGGATCCTTGACCGGGACACAGAGAACCTTGACGTCACGCCCGGCCTCATCGGACATCACAAAGGCAGCAACCGGTCGCACCTTAACGCGACATCCTGGGAACGTTGGATACTCAAGGAGCACTAGGGCGTCCAGTGGATCGCCGTCCTCACCGAGCGTTCCATCGATATAGCCGTACTCGGTTGGATAGGTCATCGGAGTAAAGAGCGTTCGGTCCAGCCAGATTTCATTGGTTTCGTGGTCTACCTCATACTTGTTATGCGACCCGCGCGGGATCTCGATCACTGCGACTAGAGCGGTATCGGCCACCTGTATCTCCTTGCTGGTTCAGTCTTCGGCGATGATACTACCAGCTGATCGAGGCCGAGCTTCGAACGTCGCACCACGAGAGCTCCTCACAACGTCTCTGTGACCGCAATCAGTATCGAGGTTCTCGTTTCTCTCGAAACGCAGCGATCGCCTCCGAAGCGTCGGGCGATGCCATCGCTATCGTCTGGGCAAGAGCCTCTCGCTCAAGAGCAGCCTCCATTGAGAGAGAGAACGAGTCGTTGAGCAGCGTCTTAGTCAAGCTCAAAGCGGTCGACGCCGAACGCGCGAGGCGTTCAGCCCATGCATCGACAAACCCCTGGAGAGCGTCGTCTTCGACGACACGATTGACAAGCCCGAAGCTCTCCGCCTCCGCAGCCGAGAGAATATCGCCAAAGAACGCCAGCTCCTTCGCCCGATGGAGTCCGACCATTCTCGGAAGAAGGTACGAGCCTCCAAAATCTACGGCGAGAGCTCGCTTCACAAAGATCTCCGAGAAGCGTGCACTTCTCCCCGCCACCACGAGATCACACCCAAGCGCAAGGTTGCAACCGGCTCCCGCGGCTACCCCGTTTACCATGGCAACTGTCGGCTTCTGCAGGCGATGGAGGCTCAGCGCGACCGCCGAAATCTCTCTCATTCGGTCGAGACCGGACCGGCTCCGGTCCGAGAGATCACTGAGATCTGCTCCGGCGCAGAAAGCATCTCCAGCGCCGGTAATGACGAGGACTCGCTCCGAGGCGCTCCCTTCAAAACGTTCCAGCGCCCGAGAGAGTTCGGCCCACATCTCCCCATGCACTGCATTTTTAACGTGAGGTCGATTGAGGACCAACGTGGTGACCCCGTTGCGAGTGCGGTAGAGAACGCTTTCTTCCATAGTGATAACTTATCGCAGACGGACGCTGTGTTCACCGCGTCGAAGTCTCGCGACGTAGTGAACTTGAGGCGGCCCCTATCGGCTTAGACCAAACTCGTCCCCATCCAACACGTGCGACCTTTATCCTTAGTGAGGTGCCAGAAGGGATTCGACGAACGGGAGAGTACGTCGACCCAACGACCGGCATCCTTGCAGAGGTTCGTTTCGTCCAGCCTTTTCAGGCCACAAAGTCGTATCTCTGTCCCCACTGCGGTAACGAGATACCGGAACGGACCGGACACTACGTCGTCGTCCCGATCGATGCAGTGGACCTTCGCCGACACTGGCACCGCTACTGCTGGGAGCGCCCAGGCCCGGCTCGGCCGCGAACTAGACAGAGACGGCGCTGATACCTCTCTGGAGATCCTCAAGCAGATCATCTACACCTTCGATTCCGATTGAGAGGCGTAAGAGCCCGGGGGGCGTCCTCTCCTCGTAGCTATGACGAGCTCGACGCTCGATGAGAGATTCCACTCCTCCCAGTGATGTCGCACCGTGAAAATACCTTAAAGCATCAAGAAAATGCTCTGCTGTTCTCTGATCACCTAGGTCAACGGTCACGATGGAACCGAATGCAGACATCTGCCGTCGAGCGATCTCGTGTCCTTCGTGATACTCCAGCCCGGGATAGCGAACTTCCGTGGTCCCGATCGAACGTGCGAGCATCTCCGCTACCGTCTGAGCACTCTCACACGCTCGTCGAACCCGCAGGTCGAGGGTCTTGAGCCCCCGATAGGTCAAGTACGCCTCTACCGGACCCGGCACCGAGCCAAAGAGCGTCCTGCGGAGGCGAACCTCGTCGACATCGTCGGACTCTCGGACGACGATGGCGCCGCCCAAGACATCTGAGTGCCCAGAGATCAGTTTGGTCGTCGAGTGCACCACGATATCCGCCCCGAGTTCAAGCGGACGCTGCAGAGCTGGCGAGGCGAAGGTGTTGTCTACAACACTTACCAGCCCAGAGCTCTTGGCTCTCGCCGTGACGGCCGCAATATCGAAGATTCGAAGCTGAGGATTAGAGGGCGTTTCAAAGAGCACCAAATCCCCCTCTCGAGCACCTCGATCGAGATAAGCACCCGAACTCAGCTCATCTGAATCCACCAGCATGAGCTCTAGGCGACCACGTTCCGCTAGGTAGTCAGCGAGTCTACGGGTACCGTTGTAGCTATCTCTCGTTAGAAAACAACGTTGACCCTGTCGGGTGGAGCCTAGAACAGAGTGTAGAGCTGCCTGTCCAGAGGAGAAGACGAGCGCCTGACCACCTTCAAGCTTCCCGAGGACGAGCTCAAGAGCCTCCCAGGTCGGATTGGTCTCTCGACCGTACACCGATCTCTGCCCACTGTAGTAGGTGGCGTTGAGATGGATAGGAGGGTTCGGTCCGATTAGGTCGCTCTCTTGCTCAAGAGGGAGGAGTGGGATCGAAGAAGGTTCCATGAGATCACCATAGGAGCAAGAGTCCTAGGGTGTCACCGATGGAGGGAGCGTCTCAACGTTGACATCACGAAAGCTAACGACCTCAACGTGATCGACGAAGCGCACTGGGCGATACATATCCCACACCCATGCGTCTTCGAGAGTCACTCGTACGAACGACCCCGCCTCCTCACTCGGAGGCTCAACCGTCACCTGATTTGCAAGATAGAATCGACGCTCTGTTTCGACAACGTAGCGAAACATCGAGATAACCGAACGATACTCTTGATAGAGGGCGAGTTCGACCTCTGTCTCGTACCGTTCAAGGTCCTCTGAGCTCATAGATCAGCGCTCGTCAAGGCACATGCACAAGGCATTGATGCAACGACAGAGGTAACACCGACCACCATACGCAGCGATTTAGCGCTTTTCTTTGATCTTCGCTGCCTTGCCGACGCGATCCCTCAAGTAGTAGAGCTTCGCCCGACGAACGTCGCCTCTGGTAACTACCTCAATCATCGCAATAATGGGCGTATGAAGCGGGAAGGTTCTTTCGACACCAACGCCAAAAGATACCTTGCGTACCGTGAAGGTCTCACGAACGCCAGAGCCTTGACGGCGAATCACGGCGCCTTGGAAAATCTGCACACGCTCTCGAGTGCCTTCAACGACTCGCACATGAACCTTGAGGGTGTCACCCGGCGCAAACTCCGGAATATCGCTTCGGAGCGAATCTTGATCAATAATGTCAGTGGCCTGCATCTGCCTCGGTACTCCCTGCTACTTCATTGACCAGATAAGCATAGCCGTTCTCGAAAAGAAGGTCGACGTCTTCACTTGACAAAGAGGCCGACGCGAGAAGATCAGGACGATATCGAGCCGTCCTTAACACCGACTGACGTCTTTTCCACCGCTCTATCTCGCCGTGGTGGCCTGAGAGCAGCACGTCGGGTACGTCAAGAGAGCGGTAGCGAGACGGTCGGGTGTACTGAGGGTGCTCCAAGAGACCGTTCTCAAAACTCTCCGAACGGAGCGACTGCTCGTTACCTAAGACATGAGGGAGGAGGCGCACGGCGGCGTCGACAATGCAGAGGGCCGCAAGCTCGCCACCGGTGAGGACATAGTCGCCAACACTGATCACCTCATCTACGAGCGTCTCTTCAACTCGAGCATCGATACCTTCGTATCTTCCGCACAAGATCGTAAAGCCTTCGGGCAGAGAGGCTAACTCCTTGGCCTTCTTCTGTGAAAATGGACGACCGAAAGGCGCAACGTAGATCAGTGGTCCAACGGGATCCAAGTCCTCCACCGCTTGGAAGACCGGTTCAGGCCGCATCAACATCCCGGCCCCACCCCCGAAGGGTGCATCGTCTACGGAACGATGGACATCGCTCGTGTACTCACGAAGGTCGACCGAACGCACGGTAACAAGATCACGAGCACAAGCCCGACCGATCACTCCTTGAGAGCAGTATGAATCGATAATGGATGGGAAGATCGTCAGCACCGTAATAACGGGCATCAGAGGTCGAAGAGCCCCTCCGGAGCGTCGATGACGATCGCTCCGATCCCATCTGACTCCTCCGTCACCTCGACAACGAAGGTCAAAGGGACAAGTGCGTTGGTGTCTAAAACCAAGAGATCTGAGGCCGGATTCGCCTCCACCGCTACCACGACACCCCGCACCACGCCGTTACGCTCTCGAACCGTCAACCCGATCAGCCGATGGACCAAGAGCTCGTCGCCGTAGTCGATCGGCTCTCCGAAGAGCTTCGCACCTTTCAGTGTCTCTGCGCTCTCGCGACTGTCCACTCCTGCGAAGTGGACAAGCAGATCTTTACCGTAAGGCTTTGAGGAGACAATACGTCCTTCGCGCTCGACTCCATGAGAACTCAGGACCACCAGGGACCCGGCAGCGAATCGCTCTTCAATATTTGAGAGAGCGTGAACAATCACGTCCCCACGCAGCCCATGGACCTTGCTGATCCAACCAAGCTCTAACAGTGACTCACCCATCGGCGTTCACACCGAAATCAAACACTATCGACGACGATCCATCTCTCAAAAGGAGATTAATCTCTACGACGTGGTCTTGAACCTTGTCCACGACCACGACCACCACCGCGCCCACCAGAAGGTCGACGACCATCGGTAAACTCAATAGAGGTCTCCAAACCGATCTTGGCCCCGAGTACCCCGACCACCGTTCGGATAGAGTTGGCGATTCTTCCACCTTTGCCAATAACCTTGCCAAGGTCA